>JBFXAN010000101.1:0-22958 GCA_050184225.1 Dehalococcoidia bacterium
TTCAGGTGGTCCGCGGTGTCCTCGTCCCACCAGTCGATCCGCAGTGGCCGCCCACCCCGAGCCATCGCGTGCCCTCCTACTGCCTTGTGGAGGGTCAGTTTACGCCACCTTCACGCGGGATTGGTATCAGACGACCACCATACGATACCGGTGAGTCGAGAGTCAGTCCCAAGGAACTGTGGCAGGGCGATCCATGAAGAAGGCAGACGTGCTGGATATTGTCGAGGAGTTGACCAACGATGACGAGATCGATGTCGATAAGCTGATCTATACGTTGGCGTTCCGGCGGGAGGTCGACAAGGGCTTGGCCGCTGCTGATAGTGGCGATGAGATCTCAATCGAGGAGTTCGAGCAACAGAGCGAACAATGGCTCGTGTGACCATCACCGGGCCGGCAAATGAACAACTCCGCCAAGTGTATAACCACTGATAGCTTCGACGCTTTCTTCGTTCATTCAAGGCTGCAGCGGCGTCAGTTGCTCAAGTTGGTCAATCCAACCTGCAAAATGGGCGCACTTCTGGCGGATTCGAGTGAGGCCGATGTGGGCGGCGATGCGCGGACCGTGCAATGTCTTCTGATAGGTAGGTGCCGTTAGTGCTTTCAACCGTACCGAAGGATGCGTTATCGGACCATCGTTGATGTACTCAGGGTTGCTGTTTGTGGACAGTGCCTGGTTGAGATTGGCGGTGGCAACGGCCCAGGACGACTCTACGTCGGCTATGCTGGCGATGTCGGTGAACAGTAGAGACTCGAACTCGTGCGGTTGAATGTATGGCAGAAACCGATCGGCGCGGCATTCTGCTTCCTTCACAACGACGTCCCCGAGATGGGATTCAATGGCTGCCGTGCGCTGCAATGGATCGACAATGCCGGCACACTCTCGGACACCGGGAAAGTCCGTGACCAGCCCATAGAGGTCGAATAGGGTTGTCACATAGGTGTCTTTCCGCTCGCGCAGCGTATTTCGGAGGAAACGGACCACACGCATGCGGGTTAGGGCACCACCTCGGCCATGACTCGACGTCCGGATTAGGCGGGGTTGGAGGGACACATTGAAGCCCCAGAGCACCGGAGCCATCACATCACGGATGAAGGTTTCTTCAGTTTGGCCCTCACCGACAACCACCACTTCGATCACCGAGTCGGTCTCCCGCCGATGACGTTCATCTTCCACATCTCGCCGAGGGCGTAATCCTCAAGCCATTGCGAAAGCTGCTCCTCGTTGAGCCGCGTGAAGGTGGAGGCATCATCATGGCGGTCGACGACCACGATGTCTTCAGGGGAAAAATGATTGATCAATTCCACGGATTGGGTAGAGACGATGATCTGTCGACGCTCACTTGCCTGACGCAGCAGCCCTGCGAGAATGGTCAAGGCATATGGATGTAGACCAAGCTCCGGCTCATCAATCAGAATCGTGTCCGGTTGAAGGTACGTCGGTTGAAGAAGTAGAGTCGTCAGACAGATAAAGCGCAACGTTCCATCAGAGAGTTGTCGTGGGCCGAATGGTGTGTCTGGATCATTGCGCTGAAACCATTCGAGTTCCACACGTTCACCTGGTTCCTCCCGGTACACGAAATCCCCAAAGAACGGCGCGATCATTCGGACTGTCTCGACGATACGTTCGTAAGAGTTGCGCTCATCCTCGAAAAGCATGCGCAGGAACGGCGCGATGTTGCCTGCATCCGGCTTGAGTCGCAGATTGTCGCGTACCGGTTGGGCGTGACGCATAGGTGCCCTGCCACTCGTATCGTGAAAGTGATATACCCGCCATCCCTTAATTGACCGTTGTACCCAAGGAGCGAACCTGTCATCCTGTACATCCCGCAATAGAGCCTCTTCATGTCCACTGCCGTATGGGTGTACTGATTCCCTAACGTAGTCCCCGTAGAACAACGAATCTTCACGAGCGAAGATCAGCCGCCCGCCCGCCGGCCGGAGGGAAAGGTGATAGCCGTTGCTACCAAATGAGAATTCTGCGTCCATTTGCTCGGTGCGTTTCCGTGTGCCGAAGAGCAGGGCATCGGGACCATCGTGCTCTTGCACCCATAGCTGTAGCCGGCCATCCATCAGGGCAGCCAACATTTGGAACAAGCTGATGAAGTTGCTTTTGCCCGCACCGTTGGCGCCGATTAGCACGTTGAGGTTGCGCAGCTCAAGGTCTTCAAGCGCGCGGATGGATTTGAACCCACGGACGGTGATCGTCTTCAGTGCTGCCATATGTTCCGAGCCAAAGGATGAATACGCGTGCCATCATTGTCACACGATGCGATGAGCAAAACAGCCGTGCGCTCACGATTCGTGCTACCAGCCATCGATCGCGGGGCGTTTCTTGCCGTCGCGGGGGAGGGGCGGGCGGATGGAGTGGAGCAGGCCGGCGATCCACCAGCGGGAGGCGGCGGGGTCGATTGTGTCGTCGATGCCGAAGTGGGTGGCGTTGTTGAGGGCTTTGCTGTTCTCGTAGGCGCGGGCGACCATCGCGTCGTAGCGGGCCTTGCGCTCCTCCGGGTCTTCGATCGCGGCCAGTTCGGCGCGGTAGCCGAGCTTGACCGAGCCTTCGATTCCCATCCCCCAGAACTCGCCCGTCGGCCAGGCGACGGTGAAAGCGGGCACCTTGTAGGAGCCGCCGGCCATCGCGATCGCGCCGAGGCCGTAGGCCTTGCGCAGCACGATCGTGAAGAACGGCACGGACAGGTTGGCGCCGATCAGGAACATCCGGCTGGAGTGGCGGACGAGGGCTGTGTGCTCGATCTCCGGTCCGACCATGATCCCCGGTGTGTCACACAAGAAAAGGAGGGGGATGTCGAAGGCGTCGCAGAGCTGCATGAAGCGGGCGGCCTTGTCGGCGCCGTCGGCGTCGATCGCGCCGCCGAGGTGCAGCGGGTTGTTGGCGATCACGCCGATCGGCCGGCCCTCGACGCGGGCCAGCGCCGTCACCATGCCGAGGCCGAACTTCGGGCGTAGCTCCAGCACGGAGCCGGTGTCGGCCAGCGTCTCGATCACGGCGCGGATGTTGTAGACGCGCAGGCGGTTCTCCGGCACGATCCGGCGCATCTGCCGCTGGTCGGCGCTCTCCCAGGTGCTCAGCGGTCCCTGGAAGTAGGAGAGGTACTGCTTCGCCACGCGCACCGCCTCGGCTTCGTCGGCGACGGCGATATCGACGACGCCGTTCGGCACCTGCACCGCCATCGGGCCGATCTCCTCCGGGGCAAAGACGCCGAGGCCGCCGCCCTCGATCATCGCCGGACCGCCCATGCCGATGTTGGAGTTGGCGGTGGCGATGATCACGTCGCAGCAGCCGAGCAGCGAGGCGTTGCCGGCGAAGCAGCGGCCGGAGGTGATGCCGACCATCGGCACGAGGCCGCTGAGTTGGGCGAAGCGGGAGAAGGTGCGCTGCGTGCTGCCGCCGCCGCTGCTGTCGTCGCCCGGCCGGCCGCCGCCGCCCTCGGCGAAGAGGATCATCGGCATCCGTCCCTGCTCGGCGACGTCGATCATCCGGTCGGTCTTGCGGTGGTTCTGCCCGCCCTGGGTGCCGGCGAAGACGGTGTAGTCGTAGGACATGACGGCGCAGCGGGAGGCCGGTTCGGGGAAGAGGTCGCCGTTGATCCGGCCGACGCCGGTGATCATGCCGTCGGCGGGGCTCTTCTCGATCAGCTCCTCGAGCGTGCGGCGGCTGCGCTGGTTGGCGAGCACGAGCGGACCGTACTCGACGAAGGTGCCCGGATCGCAGAGGTCTTCGATGTTCTCACGGGCGGTGCGTTGGGCGGTCGCGCGGCGGCGGGCGACTGCCTCCGGCCGCGCCGGGTCGAGGGTGCGGTCGTGCCGGTCGAGCACGTCGCGCAGGTCCGGGCGGATCTCGTCGAGGTCGATCGCCTCATCTGCCAGCGCCTCGGCGTCGCCGGCCTCGTGTTCTTCCATGAAGAGCAGGAGGTGGCCCTGATAGAGCGTATCGCCCGGTGTCACGGCGATGCGGCGGATGATGCCGCCCGCCTTCGCCTTGATCTCGTGCTCCATCTTCATCGATTCCATCACCAAGAGGGTCTGCCCCGCGCGGACGGTTTCGCCTTCCTCGACCTCGACTGTCACGATCGTGCCCTGGAGCGGCGCCGCGACGGCGACGGTGCCATCCGGTGCGAGGACGCTGCTCGATGGACCGCCCGGCTCGGCGACGACCGCGCGTTGTGCTGCCGCCGTGCCCGCTGCTTTGCCGTAGGCGAGGACGGCGAGTGGGTCAGTGGCATCGACGCGAGCGCCGGCGCGGAGCAGCTCGCCGTTCTGTCCGCCGTTGCGGGCGTCGGCGGTCTCGACGTAACGGCGTTGATGGATATCGAGAGGCGGACTGACGAGGTCGCGCAGGTGATCGTCGACGAACCGCGTGGCGATCTGGCCCCCGCGGAAGGCGGGCTGCTGCAGCAGGTTCTGGAGGAAGGGGATGTTCGTCTGGACGCCCTCGATCCGGAACTCGGCGAGGGCGCGATAGCAACGGGTGACGGCGTCCTCGAAGGAGGGGCGGCTCGTGTGGGCGATCACCTTGGCCAACAGGGAGTCGAAGCGGGGGCTGGTGCGATAGCCAGTGTAGCCGAAGGTATCGACGCGGATGCCGGGGCCGGTCGGCGGATCGAAGGCCGTCAGCGTGCCGCCGGAAGGCAGCGTGTTGCCGTCCTCGGTCATCGTCTCCATGTTGACGCGGACCTGGATGGCGAAGCCGCGCGACGTGGGTATCTCCTCCTGCCGCAGACCGAGCGCCGCCAGCGATGCGCCGCGCGCCAACTCAAGCTGGATGCGGACGAGGTCGAGTCCCGTCACCGCCTCCGTGACCGTGTGCTCCACCTGGAGGCGGGGGTTGGCCTCGATGAAGGCGAACGTCGAGCCGTCGTTCAGGTCGCGGGCATCGACGAGGAACTCGAAGGTGCCGATGTTGTCGTAGCGGACCGACCGAGCGAACGTCACGGCGGCGCCGGCAATGCGGTCGCGCAGGCCCGGCGGCAGGTCGGGGGAGGGCGCGATCTCGACGATCTTCTGATGGCGGCGCTGGATGCTGCAGTCGCGCTCGCCGAGGTGGCTGACGGCGCCGCTGCCGCCTGTGGTGAGCCCTTCGGCTGCGCTCAGGGCAGGCGAAGCCGAACCATCGCCGGCGATCTGGATCTCGATGTGTCGCGCCGTCCGCACGAGCTGCTCGACGTAGAGATCGCCGTTGCCGAAGGCGGTGCGTGCTTCGGACCGGCAGCGGGCGTAGGCGTCATCGATCTCTTCGATCCGCTCGACGACACGCATGCCGCGGCCGCCGCCGCCCGCGACCGCCTTGATCATCATCGCCTCGCCATCGGGGAGGGATTGGTAGAATGCCCGCGCCTCCTCGACGGTGGTCGGGCCGCTGGTGCCGGGAAGGATGGGCACACCGGCAGCGGCGGCCGCCTCGCGGGCGCGGACCTTGTCGCCGAAGAGCTCGAGGATCTCGACGCGGGGGCCGACGAAGGTGATGCCTTCCTCGAGGCAGCGGCGGGCGAAGGCGGCGTTCTCGCTGAGGAAGCCGTAGCCGGGGTGGATGGCGTCGCAGCCCGCCTCCTTCGCGATCGCCAGGATCTGCTCGCCGTCGAGGTAGGCGGCGACACCGGCGCCGCGCAGGGGGTGGGCGGCGTCCGCCTGCCGGATGTGCAGCGACTCGGCGTCGTCCTCCGAATAGACGGCGACCGTGCCGATGCCGATCTCGGCGGCGGCGCGCAGGATGCGGACGGCGATCTCACCACGGTTGGCGACGAGCAGACGCGACAGACCCATGAAATTATCCCCCGACGTTGAAACTATCTGGTGTGTACGTGATGAGCGCGCTGGATGCAAGCGGACCTGCCATCGGCCTACGCCCGCGGCTCCCAGGTGTGGAAGTCGATGACGTGACGATAGCCCATCCGCTGATAGAGGTCGAAGCCCATCGCCGTGGCCTGGAGGAAGGAGGCGCGGCAGCCGTCCGCAAGACCGTCGAGCGCGGCGTGCCGGGTGATCGCCTCGCCGATGCCGCGCCGGCGGGCGGCGGGAATGGTGCTGACGCCGCCGATGCCGGCGATGCCGTGGCCGGTGATGCGCAGCGCCGTCGCCACCGGCTCGCCGTCGAGGTATCCGAGATAAAGTGTGGAGCCGGGACGGTCGAGCATCTGCGGCTGATAGAGCAGCCGGTAGAGGTGCTCCCCGCCGCCAAACCCGTCTCCTGATGTGGCGTTGAAGGTGTCCAGATCCGCCGCATCGCGTACCTCGCGGATCGTCAGACCGGGCACGACCGGCACTTCGCCGACCAGCGGTGCGAGCAGCATTCCCGGCATGTGCTCCCCCGGCGTCAGGCCGACCGCCTCAGCCGCCGGGGCGACCGCCTCCGCCACATCGCCCGCCGCCGTCAGGCCCCACGCCAGTCCGCGCTCCGCGAAGAACGCCTGTGCTCGGCGCAGTGTCGCCATCGGATCAGGCGGCATCCGCGTCATTGCGGCGATGGTGAGCCAGGGCAGCCCCTCGGCGGCGATCAGCAGGAGACCGTCGCCCTCGACGAGCAGCCGGCCATCAGTGGCGCGCGCGGCCTGCCGGAACCGCTCGAAGGTGTTCTCCAGGCAGCGGGCGAGCAGGCTCTGGTCTACCGGGTGGAGTGTGCTCATCGGCTTTCACGGCTCGCTTCCGTCACGGCGTGGCGTCGGGCGTCTTGGTGTGGTCTGCCGCCGGCCACTGGTCCTGTGTCGGGGGCAGCGGTGTTTCCTTGCCGGTGATCCGCTCGATCGCGATCGCGTAGACGGTGATCTGGTTCAGCCGGGGGAAGAAGCCCGCCGGACGCTCCCAGCCGGGGTCGCCGTACTTGACCAGCAGCGCCTCGCAGAATCGCTGCTTCTGGTCGCGGTCCTCGACGATGCGGATGCGGCCGAAGGCGACGACGCTGCGATAGGCGATCGATGTGTCGCACTCGAAGCGCCCGTACGGGAAGACGTCACCCGGCTCGTCGATCTCGAAGCAGACCCTGGACTCGTGGTCGACGTTCGAGCGCAGGTGTCCGCGTGCCCGTGTGTTGTGCACCCAGATCTCGTCATCGACCGAGACATACAGCAGCGGGACGACGTACGGCCAGCCATCGGTGCCGACTGTCGCCAGCCGGCCTGTGTGCCCACGTGCGATCAGCGCACGGGCGGCATCGTCCGGCATCAGCTTGTCCGCACGCCGGACCTGGGGCAGGGTGCTCATGATCAACCTCGTTGATATCGCGCCGGTACACCAGTCTACGAGTAGATGATGAACTCGATCAGGTTGCCATCCGGGTCGCGGGTATACATGCTGGTCCCGATCATGTGTCCGCCGCCGCGACCGCCTTCACGCGGCACCGGGCCCGCTTCGATCGGGGCGCCGGCTGCTGCGAGCGTTGCCTGCAGCCCGGCAAGGTCGCCGTCCCAGACGAAGCAGAAGTCGCCGCAGCCGGGCTTCGCCGCCGGACCGCGCAGCGTGAAGTCAGACCGGGTCCAGACGGTCGGCGGGTGAACGTTGATCTTCTGGTCGCCGCACTGGATCGCGAAGACGGGTCGGGCGCCGGCCCGCCACCGGTCTTCGTCGATGATCGTGAAGCCGAGCTGCTTGTAGAAAGCGATCAACTCCTCGACGTTTTCCGCCGGCATCGCCACATGGTCGAATCCTGCTACGCCCATTCCGTCACGACTCCGGCTGAAGCCCGCTATTCAATACGGCCATCACGAGTGTACGCACTGTTTGATCATAAGGCGTGTATCAAGATCGCTCGTCGGGTTGATCGTACAGATAGGACACGAAGTATGGCGGGACACCGTCGGGGTAGTCGGCATGATATGAGGCCATTGCACGCGCAATGCGGGCGTACGCATCGTTTGGCATAGAATGCGGCACGATGAGCACGCCGGCGTGCGGCAGCTGTTCCGCTTCAAACGCATCGGTAAGCGCGATGAAGTCGGAGCCGTTCTTCGCGACGAGACACCGGCCCTCTCGACCGGCGTGAAGAAGTTGTTCTTCATCTGAGACCCGATCGAGTCCGAGCTCGTGGGAAGAGGTGACGTCGAGACCATACCGCCGCGCCGCCCGGGCGGTGCGCGGGGACTGATCCTCGTCCAGGTGGAACTTCATCGGGGTTGCGGAGGTTTTGTATGGGGCTTTCGCTCCCACAACTCGGCGAGTCGCTGTGGTGCGGCCGCCTCTTCCGTCAACCGCGCCGCAATGAATTCCGGGTTCAGATCGGCAAAACGAAGAGCCGCCTGAAGCTGCTCCTTCGAGAGCCAGTCAAAGCTGTCGTGCAGTCGTTCGAAATCGCGCTCTACAGAATCGTATGCGCTGACGATCTCCCATACCTCGAGGCCGGTTCCCTGAATGCGGGCGCGCTTCGCCAGCGGCGCGTAATCGATACCCGCCACCATTCGCACCGGGAGTGGTTTCGGAAGACGCGATGCTGTCATGACGTTTCGATTGTACCATCGGGCCATATTCGAGATGCCTGACGCTTCGCCGATCGAGTCAGGCACATGATGATGGCCTCGACATTGCCCGCCGGGTCGTCCATCCCGGAGAGCAGAAGGTCGTAGTCGATACAGCGCTGTTCGAGATGGATACGGGTCAGTTCGAGCTGCTCCCACTGGTCGGCAGAACGAGAGCCGCGCGCTGCATCGCGCTCTATCAGACGCGCCCGGCGGATCTCTGACGGCGCGTCGATGTAGACGCGGATCGTGGTGGCGGGATATGGCTTGATCGCGTCGATGACGAGCACGGGGCGGGTGATGAATGGCCGTCGATCCGGTTGCTCGCGCCGGGTGAATCGCCGGAAGTCGAAGCTCGGGGTGAGGACGGCTGTGCCATCCGGGACGTCGAGCGCGCGGTCGAGGAGAGGCCAGTCGTACCGAACCGGGCGCCGAAGATAGCGGTCGAGTGGTTCCTGTGCGGGCATCAGGTAGCGGTCGCTGGGGACGCGGACCGCGACGTCGGGACCGAGCCGCTCTACAAGTAACTTGGAGAGCACGGTCTTGCCGGACCCGGCGGGGCCGCAGATGCTCACGATGACGCGGCGTTGCGGATCGGTGTTGTGCATCGCGCCGCTCCCGACGTGTGACCCAGGACTGCATTCGTTGCAGTATAGGCAGCACGCCGGGGCGACCGCGTGGCTGAATTGGCACGTCGGCGGTTAGTCTCCAGACGCGACCTCTTCGACGGCCTTACCGGACTTGGGATCGACCTCAAACGGACCCTTGAGGTCGAGCTCGTCCGCCATCTCCCGCACCGCCGGGATCAGCTCTTCGCCCATCAGCCGGAGACTGCGCATCGCGTCCTCGTGGTCCATCGCCCCGTCGCCGTCCCAGAAGAAGATGGAGCCGGGCCGCAGGTACTCCAGCACGTGCCGCACCTTCGGGATCACCGTCTTCGGTGTCCCCGTGATGATGCTCATCTTGTCGATCTGGTCTTCGTAGGTGCCGTTGTAGTCGGCGGGGGCGGCGGTGGCGCGGCCGCGGGAGCGGGCGGCGGCGAAGACCTGCGAGGTGGGCAGGAGGGCATCGCGCTGGGTCATACCGGGCAGGGCCTGGATGAAGGGGCGGATGATGCCCTGGTTGCCTTCGAGGAAGGGGTTGCTCGGCCCCTCGACGTATTTGCGCGCCGCCGCGTCTGCCAACTCTTCGGTCTCGTCGACGTGGACCTTGAAGAGATAGCCAATGTTCTGCGTGCCCGCCTCGTATCCGTTTTCCTGCGCCTGTTCGCGGTAGTAGTTAAATGAGGCCAGCGTCGGCTCGAGTTCGGTAGCAAGCATGATGTAGGGATAGCGTTGCTTCGCTGCCCAGGCCACCGTGTTCTTGCTCATCACCCCCGGAATCCAGATCGGTGGGTGCGGCTGCTGGTAGGGGCGTGCCCAGGGATTGACGTAACGGTATTGGAAGTGCTCACCCTCCCAGCGGAAGGGGCCAGGGGTGCTCCAGGCTTTAACGATGAAGTCATGCGCCTCCTGGAAGCGCTCCCAGTTGAACGGTGACTGAGCATTGTGCGCGACACTCTCCCGACCCGTCCCGCGCACCCAGCCGGTGACGAGCCGGCCTTCGCTGATCATGTCGATGATCGCCAACTCTTCCGCCAGCCAGAGCGGGTCATCCCAAATGGGGAGGACGTTGCCCAACAGCACGATCTTGGCGCGCTGCGTGATCCGCGCCAGGATCGCCGCCTCGACGTTCATCACCCCGCCCATGCAGAAGGGAGTGGAGTGGTGCTCGTTGAGCATGAGGCCGTCGAAGCCCATCTGCTCGGCATAGATCTTCTCGTCGAAGTAGCGGTTGTAGAGCCGCGCCCCCAGCTTCGGGTCGTAGCTGGCGTTGCTCATCCCCAGGTCTTCGATCGGCTTGCCGGTTCGGCCGAAGTACCCTGAGTCCGGGTCCTGATATGGACGCTCGGTGAAGTAGCCAACGAACATGGAGAGCCTCCCCGTGACGGGCTGTTGCAACGGCGGTGCACGGAACGAACCGCCTGGCCCTGCTGTCTTGACCAACCATCCAGAACACGTGTCAGGTCAGACAATACCACGTTCGACCGACAAATGGCGGCTCACGGCGCGCGTTCTCCAATGGTGAGAGCGAGGAACGCTTCGACCCGCGCGTTCGGCGGACTGCTCCGGCGCCAAGCGGCATCGAGCGGGCGCTCGGCCACGCGCTCGCCCCGGCGTACGGCCGTCCCGCCGGCTTCGTCCTCGGCGATGGCGGGTGGCAGCACGCTCCAGCCCAGGCCCATCGTCACCATCTGGCGCAGCACGGCGGGGTTGTCGCTCTCCAGCACGACCGCCGGCGTGATGCCGGCCCGCGCGAGGGCGCCGTCGATGATGCGGCGGGTGCGGCTGCCCTCGGGGTACAGGACCCAGCGGGCGACGCGCGGGTCTCCGACATCGCCGCCCGGTGCGTAGATATACAGTGGCTCGCGCAGCACCTCGATCGAAGCAAGGTCGGACTTGTCCACCGGGCCGACGACGAACGCCAGGTCCAGCTCGAAGGCGCGCAGGCGGCGGAGCAACTCGCCGCTCTGGTCGACGGTGAGCTTGAGATCGACGTTGGGGAAGGCGTCGCGGTAGCGGCGGACCACATCCGGCAGGACATACAAGCTGGCGGCGTCGATCATGCCGACGCTGAGCGGACCGCCATCGCCACCGCGCAGGGCCGCGAGGCGGCGTTCCAGCGCCTCGGCGCTGGCCAGCGTCTCTTCGGCGAAGCGCAGCACCTCGGCGCCGGCCGCCGTCAGCCGGCGGCGGCGGCCGGCGCGTTCGAAGAGCGGGCTACTGAGGCGGCGGCTGAGTTCGGACAGCGCCTGGGAGAGCGCGGGCTGGCTGACGTGGAGGGCGTCGGCGGCGGCGGAGATGCTGCCCTGCCGCGCCACCTCGCGCAGATAGGCAAGTTGTTGCAGGTGCAGGTTGGGCGCGGCCCGGTTGCCGGCATCCTCGATTGCCTTTGTCTCTGCTGTCATGAGTACCAGATTTTGGCCTACGGGGTACGAATACATAAGCATTGCCTACGTAACTCATATGATACATCCGATACCTGGATGACTACACCTAGCATACAGTGAGGAATAGAGTGGTGCAGGACGCGGCATTCGAGTCCGTGCGGCATCGGTAAGGAGACGGAACATGGCTGAAGCGATCGATCTGAAACCGGCGGCGGGGCGTCTCGGCATTCTCACGCCGGGCATGGGCGCGGTGGCGACCACCACCTACGCGGGCGTGCTTGCCGTGCGCCAGGAGCACGCGACGCCGTTCGGCTCGCTCACCCAGATGGGGCGCATCCGCCTGGGCAAGCGCACCGAGGACCGCAACCCGCTGATCCGGGACTTCGTGCCGCTCGCCGGCCTCGGCGACCTCGTCTTCGGCGGCTGGGACCCGTTCTCGGATAACGCCTTCGAAGCGGCAGTGAAGGCCGGGGTGCTCTCGGCGAAGGATCTGCTGCCGTTGCAGGATCAGTTGTCCGCGATCCGGCCGATGCCCGCCGTCTTCGACCGCGAGTACGTCCGCAACATCGATGGCGACAACGTCAAGACCGGCGAGACGAAGATGGATCTCGCCCGCCAGCTGATGGAGGACATGCAGCGCTTCAAGGAAGATCAGCGCTGCGACCGGCTGGTGGTGGTCTGGTGCGGCAGCACCGAGGTCTACCGCGAGCCGGCGGCGGTCCACGCCAGCCTGGAGGCGTTCGAGCAGGGGCTGCGCAACAGTGACCCGGAGATCGCGCCGAGCCAGATCTACGCCTACGCCGCCCTCTCGCTCGGTATCCCCTTCGCCAACGGTGCGCCGAATCTGACGGTCGACATCCCGGCGATGCTGGAGCTGGCCGCGCAGAACGACGTGCCGATCTGCGGCAAGGACTTCAAGACGGGCCAGACGCTGATGAAGACGATCCTGGCGCCGGGACTGAAGGCGCGGATGCTCGGGTTGCGCGGCTGGTTCAGCACGAACATCCTCGGCAATCGCGACGGCGAAGTGCTGGACGACCCCGACAGCTTCCGCTCGAAGGAAGTGAGCAAGCTCGGCGTGCTCGAGGACATCCTCCAACCGGCGCAGTACCCGGAGCTGTACGGCGACATTTACCACAAGGTGCGGATCAACTACTACCCGCCCCACGGCGACAACAAAGAGGGCTGGGACAACATCGATATCTTCGGCTGGCTCGGCTATCCGATGCAGATCAAGATCGACTTCCTCTGCCGCGACAGCATCCTCGCCGCGCCGATCGTGCTCGACCTCGCGCTGTTCATGGACCTCGCCCAGCGGGCCGGCAAGTCCGGCATCCAGGAGTGGCTGAGCTTCTACTTCAAGAGCCCGCAGTCCGCGCCCGGCCTCTACCCGGAGCACGACCTGTTCATCCAGCAGACCAAGCTGAAGAACACGCTCCGCCACTGGATGGGCGAAGACCTGATCACCCACCTCGGCACCGAATACTACGAGGAGTAAGGACTGTCGCGGGCCTGCTTCAGACGACAGCAGGCCCGCAACGTCATCTACACTAGGGCTACGGATCGGTCGGAGTCCGGAACATGCCCATTACTCTGCGCGAGATCACGCAACAAACGATCGACGATGTCGTCCGCACCATCGTGGACCACTTCCACCCGCGGCGGATTATCCTCTTCGGATCGCGTGCGCGCGGCGATCATCGATCCGACAGCGACCTCGACCTCTTCATCGAAATGGAGATCGACCCGGCCCTGCCGCCTCGAGAACGGGCGCGTCGGGTCCGAACGGCGTTCTCTCCATACCCGTGCGCGATGGACCTGATCATCTACACGCCGGAGGAGTCGGCCTACTGGCGCGAGGCCGCAGCGTCGTTACCCGCCGCGGCGTATCGAGAGGGAAGGATTCTCTATGAGCGCGCGGGATGAAGAACTCGCGCGCGAATGGTTCGACAAGGCTGAACGTGACCGGCTCACCGCGGACACCATGCTGAGCATCACGCCACCACCCACCGACGTTGTGTGCTTCCACTATCAGCAGGTGGCGGAGAAGTATCTCAAGGGATTCCTTGCCTGGCACGGCACGCCGCTGATCAAGACCCACGATCTGGCTGACTTGCTGACGCAATGCTGTGTCGTCGAGCCTCGCTTGGTGTCATTGCAGCCGCTCGCTGTTCTACTCACCGACTACGCCGTCGATGTCCGCTATCCTGGCCTTCCTCATAGCGACCCGACCGACGAGGAGACATCCGCTGTCCGCGATGCGGCTCGCGAAATCCGGCGCGCTGTACGGACAGGGCTCAGCTTCTCAGCGTGATGACGATCCTACCGAGGGGCAACCATAGTGAATGTCACGCACCTGAAATCGGCACTCGCTCACGTACTCTGGCTGGGCGGAGCCATCGGTGCCGGCAAGTCGTCCATCGCCCGCCTTATGGGTGAGAAGTACAGCCTGCAGGTGTATCACTATGATCGCTTGCAGCAAGAGCACTATGCGCGGCTGCTGCCGGAGCGCCACGCGACGATGTACGCGGCTCTCACGATGACCGATGAAGAGCGCTGGGTTCTGCGCTCGGGGGAGGCGATGGCCGAGTCAACGCTCGCGTGGCATGCGGAACGCTTCGAATTTGTGATCGAGGATCTTCTGGCCCTGCCGCACGACCAACGTGTGCTGGCAGAGGGATTCGGACTCCTGCCACACTTGGTGGCTCCACTTCTGTCCAATTCTGCGCAGGCTCTTTGGCTGATCTCGAGCCGCGCATTCCGACGACACGCTCTCACGCTTCGTGGTATGCGCGATCCGGCGGCGGAATGGCCCGGCACGAGCGACCCACAGCGCGCTCAACAGAACAAGGATGATCGCGATGAGATTCTGGCCGCCGCCGCGCAGCGTGAGGCGCATGAATTGGGACTGTCAGTGATCGAGATCGACGGCAGGCGAAGCCTCGACGAAATAACCGGTTTGGTGGAGCAGCATTTCGCGCCGCTTCTCCTGCTGGACAAGGCTCGTGGCGGCTAATCGACGCTCAGCAAGCGAAGCTGAAGAACACGCTGCGCACCGATGGGCGAAGACCTGATCACCCACCTCGGCAGCGAGTACTTCGAGGCGTAGGGCGGGCCAGATGGTGGCGTCTGGCTCGACCGAGGCGGTATGACGAAGGATCATACCAACAGCGGAGGGTTCGTATGCCGGTGGCCAAGGTCGCGATCAGCATCGACGAGCAGATCCTTCGAGAGATCGATCGATGGGTGGCGGCCGGTGAGTATCCGAGCCGAAGTCAGGTGATGCAGACGGCGATCGCGGTGTTGAAGGAGCAGCGTGCCCGCCGCGAGACGTTTCTCGAGGAGCTGACGAAGCTCGATCCGGCGGTGGAGCGGGCGCTCGCCGACGAATTCCTGACCGCAGAGACCACGTGGCCCGATTCTGAGGGGCGATATCAACTGGGCGAACCTCGAACCGGTGCGCGGCCACGAGCAGGGTAGCGTCCGGCCCGTGCTGGTGATCAGCCATGATCTCTTTAACGAGCGTTCGGGCACGGTGATAGCCCTCGCGATCACGAGCCAGCCGCAACGGGCCGGCTACCCCCTGACCTGGAAGCTGCCGCCGGGAACCCTTCCTCGGGATGCCTGGGTCAAGATCTCTCAAGTACGCACACTCTCGACGGAACGTCTGACCAATCGAGCTGGCCGGCTGAGCACAGCCGATCTCGGCGATATTCTCAACGCGCTCAGGATGCTCGTCGACTGAGCGGAGATGGCGCCCCTGATGCTGTGCGGTATGCTCTGGCGACGCCCGCTATCCTGGCCTTCCTCGTATTCCGATTGTCGGCGGGCAGGCCACTCAGCCTGAGTGCTTGACGGTGTCGCGCTCGAGATAGAGCGAACACGCCGGCTCATTGCAAAGCGCCGCGGTGATCTCGGTGGGGCTGCGAGAGTCCGGCGCTCGTGCTCGGAGCGTGACCGCGACCTCGCTTCCGGTTTCGCCAACGCCAACACAGTCCATCGCGATCCGTCGGCCGTCGGACACGAGGACTACCGGGCCGAGCCAGTCTCGACCGAGATCGGGCGAGACGTGAGCCATTACAACCTGCTTCTCAGCGAGTGCGAAAAGACGTGTGACCGCGATCCTCTCGACTGTCTTCATCTCACCCATCGAGTCGGAGAAGTCTCGCATGGCGTCGCAAGAACGCCTCGATCCGTCCATGCTCCTCACCGACCGTCATGCTGCTCTCGCGCAGTGCGTACCGTCGATGGAGCCATTCATGCAGCAGATCAGCGCGGGTCGCGACATCCTCCCGCACCAGGATCTGCGACTCTCGATTACCAAGATACATGTGCGAGGCCGCCGCTTCCACCGCCTGGAGGTAGTGCAACTCCTCGCCCTGAACGAACCGAGCCGAAACTCCGGAACGCCGGTTCATCATCCCGATCAGTTCTATAACACTCGCCAGATCTCCGGACTGAATTCTTGCCCGTTCCGCCATCCGTTGTTCCGCTCGTGGCACCTGTGGTCGCAGACGCCGGCCAGTCCGCTCGCGATCGCACACACAGGAAGCGCGCTTCCGCACACAGCCCTGGGCATCATACGCGCCGCCCCTGGATGGGCGAAGATCTGATCGCTGGTGGTGGATCTGGCGCACGCCGAGCGTCTCGGATGTGAGTCCTCAAGTTGCCGAGATTGAGCGATCTGACCTTCGGCAGCGCTCCGACCTGCAATGCGCGCTGATGGAAGTCCGTGATGCGGACCGCGAGGTCCGATTCCCGACCAGACAGGCGAGCGCGGGAGTAGCTTGCGCGGACGGCGGTTCTTCAGCAGGTAGCGCCGCCATGCGCGCAGGCGACGCCGGCGGTGAGTTGCGCGAAGAGGAGTGCGGCGCCGGCGGCGAGCAGGAGGATGCCGAGAGGTGTCGACAGCCTCCACCCCCACGGGAGGTTCTTTTCGGTTGCCATGACTGCACCGAGGGTAAGCATCCACAGCACGCTGCCGGCGCCCAGGGCGAACATGAGCAGCATCAGCGACCAGCAGCAGCCGACACAGAACAGGCCGTGATGGAGACCCAACCGCAGGGCGTCGAGTTTGGCGTTGCCGCCGTGCCAGTGCGCCACGATGAACGCGTAGGGCGAGCGGCAGGCGTCCAGACAGAGGCGCTTCAGCGGGGTGAACTGGTAGGCGCCGGCAAGCACAAGAACCAGGACGCCGAGCATTCCTGAACGCTCTTCCAGCCAGTGACTGCGCCCGACGAGCGTGTGCACGCCCAGGTCGCCCGCGTGGGCGGCGGCGCCGACCAGAACCCAGACGGCCAGATAGGCCGCGACCAGCCATGCCACGAGGACGCGCGCATCCGCGCGGCCGGCGACCAGCCGCCGGAAGAGCAGCAACAGGGGAATGACCGTCGGCAGCATCATCGCGACCGTCATCAGCGTCCAGCCGGCGATGAACAGGACCGCAAGACCGGCGTATTCACGGTCGAGCGCGCTCCCGCCTTCGCCGAGCAGCCGGTGGTCCAGGTACGCGCCGTAGGGCGACTGATCCCAGACGACGAGTGTCAGCCAGCAGAGCGCAATCAGTGACGCGAGGACGGCAAGGAAGGGCCGGTAATCCTGAACTCGTGGCGCAATCACGGTTCCACCTCCTGGGGTGAGCCGGGCGCTGCTCGGCCCACCCCGACAACGCGCATCAACCGGCGAACCGGAAGAGGCCCTGGATCGCGTTCTGGCCCGAGACGTCGACGTCCTTCAGGCCGTGGCCCGCGGTGCGCCGCTGGTAGGTCGATGCCTTGCTCACCCACGCCGGCGCGCCGGGAATCGTCGTGAAGACGGTCTCGTTGAGCGTGGTGACCTGACCGGTCGGCCCCCGGAACGGCTCCATCTCCGCCACCGCCATGGCGCCGATCTTCAGCGAGCCTTTGCCTTCCTCGATCTCGAAGGTGAAGGGCGCCCGCTGGACGCCGATGATCTCGCCCATCAGACCGGCGAGGTCGGCGAGCGGTCCGCCCAGCCTGCCGGTCCAGGCGCTGACGAGGCCGTCCTGCTGCTCCGGCGTGGCGCGGTCGTCGACGGCGAACAAGACCGCCCAGTTGCCGGCGAGGATGTTTCCCTCGAAGTGGTTGAGGAAGGCGAAGTTCAGACCGGAAACTTCGGTGCCGTTCACCGACCCGCGGTCGATGTGGTAGGCGATGATCGCGTCACACGTCCCGTCGCCGTCCGGGTCCTCGCCGATCCAGCACGGGCAGAGGACGTTGCAGGTGCAGACCTCCAGCAGGCTGCCTTCGAGTTCATAGCCCATCGCTCGTTCCTTTCCTGGCTCTGCGGCCTGCGCCGGAGCCTGTTAGATCGCCACGAGGATGTCGCCGTCGCTCCACTCGGGATCGGCGACGAGTAGCCCACGGAGTTGGTGGTACCACCGGTCCTGCTCCGGGTCGGCGGCGTTGCGCTCGTAGTTGGCCTCGGAGTCGAAGACCACCACCCCCACCAGTTCGGTGGGGCGAGCCTTTGGCCTGAACACGTAGGCGGCAATCGCACCACGTACCGCTGGCTTCCGGTCGCGCTCCCAGCGGCGGTGGTAGTCAGTCACCTGGTCGGCCATGCCGTCTTTTGGCTGCATTCGATAAATGCTTCCGTACATTGCCATCGCCTCCATCGCATTGGTGTCACGCCGGCCGGCATTGCGATGGATTGATTCTGATCGCACGCGGCGGCGGCGCCATCGTGGAGAGCACGGAGCTTCGCACGGCCGCCGCGTAGATTTCGCACGCGATCACGTAGCGGCAGGCGGTCCAGAGCCGGCCGTCTACGGGCTAGATGCGGGTGGCGAGGCCGCGTTCCACGGCCCAGGCGGCGATCTGGGAACGAGAGGTAAACCGGAGCTTTCCCAGGATATTCGTGATGTGCGTCTCGACTGTCCGCTCGGAGATGACAAGTTTCGCGGCGATCTCCGCGTTGGAACAGCCTCGGGTCAGCAGTGAGGCGATTTCCCGCTCGCGTTCGGTAAGTCCCCCGAATGCCTGCTTCGCGGTTTGGCGCTGTGAGACCGGCGGTGGTAGATGCTGCTCGGCGGCGTCGAGGAAGGCGTCGCGTTGCGCAGCGTCGGGGATCGTTTCGGCCAGGCGCTCGATCAGGTCCTCGGCGGCCTGGCGTTCTTCGAGAGAACGGGATCGCTGCCCCATACCGCGGTAGAGATGCGCGAGAGCGGCGTGCATCCGCCAGAGGAGGCCGCGCTGGTTCTGTTGCAGGGCCGCCGTCGCCGCCTCGCGGTAGGCCGTTTCGGCCCCCGGCTTGTCGTCGAGCAGGACGAGCGCCTCGCCGCGAAGCCCGGCGAGGCGCGGCGGCACAACCGTGCCCTGCGCCCGCGCCGTCGCGATCAAGCCATCGGTCAGGCTGAGCGCCCGGCGGCCATCGCCGGTGGCGAGCGCCAATTCAGCGCGAGCGGAACAGAGGACGCGCTCGCCGAGCGTGCGGGTCGCGCCGTCTGGTGGTGAGTTCGCATCGAGCACGGCAGCCGCCATCACGATCTCGCCCAGGCGCAGCTCGCAGCGGGCGAGGAAGCCGGCGGTGACGCGCGTCCAGTGGAGCGAACCGGTCTCCTTCGCGGTCGCGTGTGCCCGCTCAAGCGTGCTCCGGGCCGCTGTTAGGTCGAGCAGGTCCAGCTGAATGCTGCCGAGCGTCCAGAGGGCGCTGCCGATCCACTGGCGGTGACCGATCTCTTCGGCGGTGGCGAGACCGGCGAGCGTGGCGTCGATCGCGCGGCCGTATTCGCCCGCCGGCCCGAGGACCAGGCCGAGGTCGAACAGCGCGTAACACTCGCCCGCGCGCCAGCCGATGCCGGCCGCCATCATCCGGGCTTGCTCCAACCACTCCGCGCCTTGAGCGAGCGTCACGCTGGGCGGCAGGGTGTCCGTGTGATAGACGGGCGCGCAGACGGACATAGTGGACAGGCTGGAGCTGTAGCCCTGGCTGTCGTGCTGCTGCTCGAAGAGGGCCAGCGCCCGCTCGTAGTACGCCCGGCTCCGGGCCATGTCGCCGCCCAGGAACCAGGCCATGCCCAGCAGGTCGACGGTCTCGCCGTTGCCGCCGGCGTCTCCGAGTTGCTCGAAGATGCGCAGGGCTTCGTCGTGGTGGCGCACCGCCTCGACCGGCTGCTCGACATTCAGATACCAGTTGCCGGCGCGATTGAGGCTGTGTGCCAGCAGCGTCTGATCGGATGTCGAACGGGCGAGATCGAGGGCGGCGCGCCAGTGTTCGCCGGTGACGGCGTAGTCGCGGGCCGACCAGACGATCCCGAGGCCGATCAGCGCGTGCCACTGCTCCTGCCGATCGCTCTGCCGCCGCGCCGCTTCGAGCGCCGCCTGCATCGTCGCCTGCGCGCGCTCGAACTCCCCGACAACGTCGTGGGCGTTCGCCAGAAGGCGGAGCCGCTTTGGCGACGGATCGAGGGAGAGCCGGTGCGCCGCTTCACCAGCACGCTCCAGGTGGCGGATCACCGCCGCCGGCGTGGAAAGCTCGCCCGCCTGTGCGCCGGCGCGCTCGCAGTATGGCAGTGCCTTGGCCCACGCTTCGGCCTCGTAGAAATGGTGCGCCAGGTCGCCGGCGTGGATCTCGACCTGATCCGGCGATGCGCCGTAGATGCGTTCGAGGGCGTCGCCGATCTGCAGGTGGATGCGGCGGCGTTCGATGCCAAGGAGTTGTACATAGATCGCCTGCCGCGTGAGCGCGTGCCGGAAGGAAAAGGTTGCCCCCTCTTCAATGATGAGCTGGGCAGCGATGAGTTCCTTGATCGAGGCAAGCAGTGCGGCGTCGTCCTGGCGCGTGACCTCCTGCAGCAGGGGAAGATCCAGGCGCATACCGGCCACCGCCGCGACATCGAGCAGGTGTCCGGCGGACTCGCTCAGCCGGGCGACGCGTTGGCGGAGCGCATCCTGGACCGTCCGCGGCACTTGCTGGAGGTCGATGCGGTCGCTGCCGGCGTTCGCGGCCGGTGTCCCGCTGTCGAGGCGGACCGACGACGCCTTGAGGATCTCTTCGATGAAGAAGGGATTGCCGTTGGTGACGCTGTGGAAGGCTTCGAGGACGTCCCGCCGCACCGGCTGGCGTATATCGAGGATCGCCCGCATCATCACGTCGGTTTCGACCGCCGTCAGCCGATTGAGCGGCAGCTCGACCGCCCGGCGCGTGCGATCGAGTTCCGCGAGGAAGTGCGCGAGCGCGGGCTGCACTTCGTCGCTGCGGTACGACATCACGAGCAGCAGCGGCACGCCGGACTGCGGAGATCGGCAGACGAACTGGAGGAACTCCAGCGTCGTCTCGTCGGACCAGTGGAGGTCTTCGATGACGGCGAGGAGGGGTTGTTGACCGGCGAGACGGCGAAGGACGTTTAGGAGCGCGTGAAACAGTCGTCGCTTCTCCTGTTCGGCATCGAGCGGCGGGGCCGGCATGATCTCGACGCCGGCCAGGGTCGCGAGCTCCGGCAGGAGCTTGACGATCTCTCCCGCTTCCGGCCCGAGGGTGGCGACGATCGGCTCGGGGGTGAGGCCGGACAGGTAGGACCGCAGCATCTCTAGGAGCGCGGAGTACGGCAGGGCGCGGCCGCCCTCGAAGCAATCGCCCCGCACGATCAGGAAGCCCTCGGCGGCGGCGCGGATCGTGGCTTCCGAGGCGAGGCGCGACTTGCCGATGCCGGCCTCGCCCGATAGCAGCACGGCGTTCACGCCGCCCTGACCGGCCCGCTGGAGGGCAGCATCGAGCGCGAGCAGTTGCCCTGCCCGACCGACAATGATGGGGCAGACGTATGACCGGTCCGGGGTCGTGGCCATAGCGCATCAAGAATACTTCAAGACGCGCCGGCTGACACAATGGACCTGTGTCAGAACCTGTGGGAATCCGCTACAGCGCCTTCCTCGTGTCTGGCGTCGATCACCAAATGCAACTCTTCGGTTGCACACGGATCCCATGATGTGCTACCTTGACGTTGCACGTTCGGAGGAGGTGGCCTCATGGTTTCGGATCGGCGCCCTGTCGCGAAGGCGGAAATGCTCATTCGTAAACCTGTTGATGAGGTCTTCGAGGCGTTCATCGATCCCGCGATCACTTCAAAGATCTGGTTCACCAAGGGCAGTGGCAGGCTGAAACCTGGTGCGGTCGTTCAATGGGACTGGGAGATGTATAACTCGTCGGCCCAGGCCACGGTGAAAGACATCGAACAGAACGAGCGAATTCTCGTCGAGTGGTCGGGATACGGCGCACCCACGAGCATCGAGTGGCGCTTTGTTCCTCGATCGGATGGCACGACGTTCGTCAGCGTGATGAATTCCGGCTTCGGTGGCGATGAGGATGAAATCGTCCAGCAGGCGCTCGACTCGACTGAAGGTTTTGCATTCTTGCTTGCCGGACTCAAAGCACTACTTGAGCACAGCATCATCTTGAATCTCGTACCGGATCGTTTTCCCGATGGAATCGGCGAACACTAATGTGCCATGTCCCACCACCGGAGGAGTGCGATGGCTGACGATGCGATTGAGCGCGAGATATTCATCTGTGCCGGGATCGAGCGCGTGTGGTCGCTCGTCTCCAAGGCCGGTTTTTGGGTCGGCGACGACCTGCACTTTGACGCGGACGCCGACGAAGGCGAGACGGTGGTGATCGATACCGCGGCATACGGTCGGTTTCGGGTGCGAGTGGACCGCTTGCAGCCACCACACTATGCGGCGTATCGCTGGGCGAGTGGGTTTCTCAGCGTCGATCCGGCCGAGGGGAACTCGACGCTCGTCGAATTCACGCTGGTCGAACAGGACGGCGGCGTGCTGCTCCGGATCAAAGAGAGCGGATTCGCGAGCCTGGCGGGCACGGAGGACTTCCACAACTCCAGGCTCGACGACAACGCTGAAGGTTGGACGATGCAGATCGAGCGACTTCGCCGCGTTGCCGAAGGAGTCTCGGTGCCATGACACGCACGCTCGATCAGTTCGATGACGTGTTCGCGGCGCTGGCCGACTCCAATCGCCGGACCGTGCTGGAGCGTCTTGCCCTGGCAGGAGAGGGCACCGCCACGACGATTGCCCGGGAACTGCCGATCAGCCGGCAGGCGGTGGTCAAGCACCTCGCCTGCCTTGACCGGGCACGGCTCGTCCAAGCCCGGCGCGCCGGCCGCGAAGTGCGGTACAGCGTGCAGCCAGGGCGTCTCGCCGCAACCGGCCGGGAGTTGGAATCGATCGCCGCCGGTTGGGATCGCACGCTTTCGGCGCTCAAGCGCGTCGCCGAGAGGGCGCAGGCCTCTGATCGGTAGACGGGCGACGCACCGGGGATATGACGTTCCGTTTCAGCCGTCGCCGGCAATGACAAGTTCGTCAACGCGATCGGTGAGTCGATCGATGGCGCTGAGTACTTGACCGCCGTCTGAGGCGACTGATGTGGGTTAGTGAGATGAGTTGGCAGAGTGAATCCTCGGTCGGATGGTGGTTGTTGCGAGGCAACGACCATGACGACCGAGGACTTGCTCATTGTACTGTTCTGCGCGATCG
>JBFXAN010000102.1:0-22911 GCA_050184225.1 Dehalococcoidia bacterium
GGACCGGGCGGCGCCGACCTTCCGGCATCAGGCGGATGTCGCATACAAGGCGAACCGAGCGGCGATGCCGGACGAGCTTCGGTCCCAGATCTTCCGCGTTCGCCAGATGATCGATGCCTTCAACATTCCCGTCTACGAGGCGGATGGCTTCGAGGCCGACGACATGCTCGGCACCCTCGCCTGTCAGGCAGCGGAGCAGGGCATCGATACCTATCTGGTTACGATGGACTCCGATATTGTCCAGCTCGTCCGGCCCCACGTCAGCGTCTACATGCAGCGCCCCTTCCAGCGCGACGCCGCCATCTATGGCTCGGACGAAGATGTGATCGAACGCTACGGCGTCCGGGCGGACCAGATCGCCGACCTGAAGGCGCTGAAGGGCGACACGTCCGACAACATCGCCGGCGTGCCGGGGATCGGCGAGAAGACCGCCGTCAAGCTACTCAACCAGTTCGACCATCTTGAAAACATCTACACCTACATCCATCAGGTGACGCCGGCGAAGATTCAAGCGTCGCTGCAGGAGCACGAGGCGCGGGCACGGAAGAGCAAGGATCTGGCGACGATCGTCTGTGACTGTCCGGTGACGCTCGACCTCGATCGCACACGCACCGGCGATTACGACCGTGACCGGGTGGTGGAGCTGTTCCGCGAGCTGGAGTTCCGCAGCCTGATCCCACGCCTGCCGGAGGTCGATGCCGCGCTCGGTGGCGAGCCACAACCCCCGCCGCCGGAAGTGCAGCCGATCACCTACCACACGGTGCTCACGCTCGAACAACTCGACGACCTCGTCGCCCGCATCCGCGCGGCGGGAGGGTTGGCGCTGGACACGGAGACCACCAGCCAGACGCCGATGCTCGCCAAGCTGGTCGGCATCTCCGTCGCGGTGCAGCCGTATGAGGCGTGGTACATCCCCGTCGGTCATGCAGCCGAAGACGACCCGACGGTCCAGTTGCCGCTCGACGTGGTGCTCGATCGCCTCCGCCCCGTCTTCGGCGACCGGTCGATCAAGAAGACCGGCCACAACCTCAAGTACGACATGATCGTCCTCGCCAACGCCGGCGCGCCGGTGGAGGGCGTTGAGAACGACACGATGGTCGCCGCCTACTTGCTGGGCGAGCCGGGCATCGGCCTCAAGGCGCTCGCCTTCTCCGAGTTGGGCGTCGAGATGACACCGATCTCCGAGTTGATCGGCACCGGACGCAAGCAGATCACCATGGATCAGGTCGAGGTCGAGAAGGCCGCTTCATACGCCAGCGCCGACGCCGACCTCTCGCTCCGGCTCCGCGACGCGCTCATCCCGAAGCTCGAACAGCAAGGGCTGACCGACCTCTACACCCGGATCGAGATGCCGCTCGTCCCGGTGCTGATGCGGATGGAACGGCGCGGTGTCGCCCTCGATACCGACGCGCTGCGGGAGATGTCGATCTCGCTCGGCGGCGAGTTGAAGCGGCTCGAGACCGAGCTCTATGAGATCGTCGGACACGAGTTCAACATCGGCTCGACGAAGCAGTTGAGTCAGGTGCTCTTCGAAGAACTGGATCTACCGAAGACGCGACGCACGCAGAATGGTTGGTCGACCGACGCCCAGGCGATGGAGTTCCTGCGCGGCACCCATCCCGTCGTCGACAAGCTGTTCGAGTACCGTCAGGTCGCCAAGCTCAAATCCACTTACGTCGATACGCTGCCGGCGCTGATCAACCCCATCACCGGCCGGGTGCACACGACCTATAATCAGACCCGCGCCAGCACGGGCCGGCTCTCGTCCGAAGACCCGAACCTGCAGAACATCCCGATCCGGACGGAGATGGGCCGGCAGGTGCGTCGGGCGTTTGTTGCACGAGATGGCGATGAGCCGCGGCTGCTGCTCGGCGCTGACTACTCGCAGATAGAGCTGCGCATCCTCGCCCACATCTCGCAGGAGCCGTTTCTGCTCGACGCCTTCAGCCGCGACGAGGACATTCACCGCGCGACGGCATCGTCGCTGTTCAACGTCGATCCAGCTGAGGTGAACTACGAACAGCGCGCCCGCGCCAAGATGATCAACTTCGCCACGATCTACGGCCTCTCCGCTGCCGGGCTATCGACCCGCTCGGAGATGTCACGGCAGGAATCGGCCGAGTTCATCCGCCTATACTTCTCCAAGCTGCCGAAGGTGAAGGAGTATCTCGACACGATCATCGCCGGCACGCGGGCACACGGCTATGCGGAGACGCTGCTGGGACGGCGGCGCTACATCGCCGACATCAACAGCGCCAACGGCAACCTGCGCAGCGCCGCTGAGCGGATGGCGATGAACGCGCCGATCCAGGGCACCAACGCCGATATCATCAAGATCGCGATGATCGACCTGATGGACGCGATGGATGCCGCCCGCCTGCGCAGCCACATGATCCTCCAGGTGCACGACGAACTGGTCTTCGAGTGTCCCGCCGACGAGATCCCGATCGTGCGCGACCTCGTGCTCCGGATCATGCCCGCCGCGATGACGCTCGATGTCCCCCTCAAGGTCGAGGTCAAGGTCGGCCCAAACTGGGGCGAGATGGAATAGGCGGCAATGGGCAGTCGGCAATCGGCAGTCGGGTCACCTGCCCCCCATTGCCGATTGCCGACTGCCCATTGCCGGCGCGACCGAAGGGAGCGCACCGTGCCCGAGCTACCGGAGGTCGAGACCACGCGGCGCGACCTGGATGCGCGGCTGCGGGGGCGCACGATTCTCGCTGTCTGCTTCGACTCCACCGGTGTGACGCCGGCCCGCGGGTTGGGTCCGGTCGAGATGGCAGATGCGCTGCGCGGCCGTCGCATCGAAAGGCTCTCCCGTCGGGGGAAGTACTTGATCGCCCATCTCGATGGTGGTGACGCTCTGGTCCTTCACCGGCGCATGACCGGCAATCTCGTGCTCCGCCGTCAGAGTGACCCGCCGGAACCGTACACCCGCGCCGTGCTCACCCTGGACGACGGCAACGAGCTGCGCTGGACCGACCAGCGCCGGTTCGGCACCTGGATGCTGACCGATACGCCGGAGCAGGCGATTCCTACCATCGGACCCGAACCTCTGGAGGACGGCTGGCTCGCCGAGCATCTCGCGTCCGCCCTCGCCAATCGAACGGCGCCGATCAAGGCAGTGCTGCTCGATCAGCGGCGGGTTGCCGGGCTTGGTAATATCTACGCGGACGAGTCGCTGCATCTCGCCGGGATTCACCCAGAGCGGCCGGCGGGCACGCTCACCGTCGAGGAGGTGCAGCGGCTGCATGAGGCCGTGCGGCAGGTCCTTGAGCTCGCGATCCAGCTACAAGGATCGAGCGCCAGCAGCTACGTCGGCGGACTCGGACAGCGAGGATCGATGCAGGACGAGTGGCGCGCATACCAACGCACCGGCGAACCCTGCCGGACATGCGGCACGCCGATCGAACGCATCCGGGTCGGCGGGCGCGGCACGCACTTCTGCCCGCAATGCCAGCCGTCCTGGTCCGAAGCGGTCAGGGTGAACGGAGGAGGCGGAGACGGCGATGCCATCGCGTGAGATTGACAGCCGTTGCGTCGCGTGTGGCGCGCCGATCCCCGGATTCGGCGCGCGCGCCGTTCGCTGCGCCGATTGCTTCGAAACGTATCTGCGTGGCGTCGACGCGGCGTTTCTGGACAACCTCTCGCGGTTCGGCATCCGCAGCCGCCAGGTCGTCGCCGAAACCTGCCTGCGTGCCCTCGTCCTCGCCAACGCCGACGATCGCAAGCTGCTGGGTATGACGATCTACGAGCAGTTCGTCCAGTCAGCCGCCGACCTGATCGCCCTGCACGGCGCCCTTCGCCGCCGGCAGTCGCGCCCGATCTCGGAGAGCATACTCGACTTCCGCCTCGATGCCGGCACCGCCCGCGCGTTCTTCGCCGAGCTGGCAACCGTCGGTGGGACAGGAATGCTCGCGGCCGTCGATCTGCCGAGTCCGGCGCTGATGCCGCCGCTGCGCGAGCTCAACGCCAAAGACCGGCGCGGTGTGGAGAAGGCATTGCGGGAGGCGGTGCTCGACTTCGAGCGGGTGATCGGCTTTCAAGAGTTGGGGGAGCGGGCGCTCGCCGTCGCCTCCGAGCACATGCGCGGCCGGACGGCGCTGGCCGACCGCACGCAATGGCTGGCGAACCGCGCGATCAGTCCGAATCAGGTCGCGTCGATCGCGCTCGACGCCGAGGGGGGGCGGCTCGACATCGCCGCGCTGCGTATCGACGAGGAACGCCTCGAGCTGGTGATCGACGGCATCGATGTCTTCACCCGGCTCTCCCGCAACCTGATCCACGCGTTCCTCATGCTCAACGACCCCGGCCAGTTCGAGAA
The DNA here is from genome assembly GCA_050184225.1 of Dehalococcoidia bacterium. Taxonomy (GTDB): domain Bacteria; phylum Chloroflexota; class Dehalococcoidia; order CAUJGQ01; family CAUJGQ01; genus JBFXAN01. Next base: position 4,325 of record JBFXAN010000102.1, read on the forward strand.
CGGCTTTCGCCGGCCACCGCCGCGCAGCGGGACCACAGGATGACCGCTCGATCGAAGAACTGCGGCCCGTATGCCCTCCCCGCCCGCGATGGACTGACCGACGTTGTCGGCCTGCGCGTCGGCCACGTCACCAACGTCGATGCCGCGACCGGCTGCACCGTCGTGCTCTGCCCACCGGAAGGGGCGGTCGCCGCCTGTGCCGTCCTCGGCGGCGCGCCGGGAACCCGCGAAACCGACGTGATGGCGCCGGGCAACCTGGTCGAGCGGGTGCATGCTGTCCTGCTCACCGGCGGCAGCGCCTTCGGTCTCGACGCCGCCACCGGCGTGATGCGCTATCTGGAGCAGCGCAACATCGGCTTTCAGATGCCGACTGCCCGCGTGCCGATTGTCGCCGGCGCTGTCATCTACGACCTCGGCGTCGGTAGTCCCGGCATCCGGCCCTGCGCCGCCGATGGCGAGGCCGCCGCCCAACTGGCCCGCAGGGGCAATCGGGTCTGCGGTTCGGTGGGCGCCGGTACCGGGGCCACGGTCGCGAAGCTGGCGGGCATGGCCGCGTCGACCAAGGGCGGACTCGGCACCGCGTCGGAGCGCCTGGCCGATGGCACGATCGTCGGCGTGCTGGCCGTGGTCAACGCCGTCGGCGAGGTGGTGCGGCCGGAGGACGGACAGGTGATCGCCGCGCCACGCGGACCGGGGGGTGAACCGCTGGACTCACTCACCATCCTCCGGCGACGCGGCGAGCGACAGGTGCCGCTCATGGAGAACACGACGGTCGCGGTCGTGGCGACCAACGCCGCGCTGCACCGCGATGCACTCCGCCGAGTGGCGCTGATGGCGCACGGCGGACTGGCGCGAACCTTGCGGCCGAGCCACACGCCCGCCGACGGCGATACCGTCTTCGCACTGTCGACCGGCGACCGTGTGCACGACACGCCGGACGTGATGGCGATCGGCGCCCTGGCAGCCCGGGCGATGGAGCGGGCAATCATCCGCGGGGTTCTCGCCGCAACCGCCGTGGCCGGCATTCCCGCCGTTAGTGATTGCTTCGGCAGGCCGGACGGAGCCAATGTGAACGGCCGGAAGAAACCCGTGAATAAGCGAAGTAAATGATGTGTTTATTGCTTGCGCCGGGTTCAGCCGGACGATAGCATGAACGTGAAACGAGGGTCAGATGATGGCCCGATGGTGAGGAGGATCGGCGTACATGGCGTACATCATTACGTCTCCGTGCATCGGCACCAAGGACCGCTCCTGCGTTGAGGTCTGCCCGGTTGACTGCATCCACGATGACGGCGACGAGGATCTGATGCTCTACATCGATCCGGCGGAGTGCATCGACTGCGGCGCCTGCGAACCCGCCTGCCCGGTCACCGCCATCTTCGCCGAGGATGATGTTCCGGATGCGGAGAAGGCGTATACCGAGATCAACGCACTCTGGTACAAGGACAAGGAAGACGCGCGGAATAAGGTCATGGAGTTGGTCTGACCCAACAAAATGACAGAAGCGCAAAGGAGCCGGTCGTGATGACCGGCTCCTTTATTAGTCTAAGCCTTTGAATCTACGAGCATACCGAGAAACATGGCGTAACGAGCCACATTGTCATCCTGAGCGAAGCGAAGGATCTCGGAGGTTAGTCTCGTCTGAGATCCTTCGCTTCGCTCAGGATGACAGTGTGGCTCGTTGTCGCATCTCCTACTGAGCGTTGCATAGAACCATGAACTCACCCTGGGAGCGCGGACATCCTGTCCGCATGGATACGAGATGACCGGCGGACAGGATGTCCGCGCTCCCAGGGATCGCAATACACCGATCCGTGCAGAACTCAGCAATGCGAACTGCTGCGCTTCGCTATGGCGATCCCTGGAGTTCCATCTGCGCCAGGCCCCAATCGCCGTCCGGGTCTTCCGCGTCCCAGATATCCCGTTGGTTACCCTGTTTGCGGCGCTGCGCGATATAACCGATCGCGGCGCCGATCGCGGCAAGGATTGCCAACCGACTGAGCAGTTTGAGCACGGCGGTGTCCTCCATTTCAGTACCGGCATAGTGCCGGCGGTAACGCCACCAGTGTACCGGCTGACACCACCCAAACGATCAGACGCGCACGACCTCGGCGATCGAACCCCGGTCTCCCTTGCGGACCTCGATCCGCGTGTCGAACTGCTGCTTCAATTCCTCGATGTGTGTCACGACCAGCAGACAGCGGAAGTTCTCACGAATCGCGCTCACGGCCTCGACGATGCGGTCGCGCCCGCCGGCATCCTGCGAACCAAAGCCTTCATCGACGATCAGCGTCGACAGCGGCGCCCCCGCGCGACGCGCGAGCAGCTTTGCCAGCGCGATCCGCAGCGCCAGGTTGATGCGAAAGGCCTCACCACCCGAATACATCTCGTAGTCGCGCGGACCGAACCGATCGGCGATCACCAGATCCAGCGTTTCGGCAAGGTCGCCGGCCCGCGTCTCGCGCTGTGTGCGAAGCTGGAGGCTCATCTCACCGTCCGACATGAGGTGCAGCAGCCGGTTCGCCTCCGCTTCGACCTCGGGCACGACCGCGTCGATCACGAACGCCTGCACGCCGTTGCGGCCAAAGGCGACGACGAGGTCGGCATAGATCGCCGCATCGCGCCGCGCGGTTGTCAGCGCGGCCTGTGCCTCTTGTTCGGCATACCGCAGCGCTTCACACTCACGCACCTGGGCTTCAAGCCCACCGATCAATCGGTCGAGCTCCACACGTCGCCGGTCGACTTCGGCAAGGCGACCGCTCATCGCTTCGATCCGGTCGCGCGGGTCTGGTTGTTCGGCCAGCTTGCGTTCGAGACATCGGACCCGCTCATTCCCTTCTTCGAGCCGCCGGCACAACGCTTGCACCAACGTCTGCTGTCGGGCTCGCGCCGGCAGGTTGGCATCGCGTCGGATGCTCGCCGCCGTCAACTGTTGATGTCGTGCCTCGTATTCGAGTAATTGTTCGACCCGTCGTGTTGCCGTTCGATGCTTCGCGCCGTCATAGGCCAGCGCGTCCCGTTCCTTCGCCAATCCCGCGAGCATGCGATGCGCCGCCGATTCCGCCGATAATCGGTCTGATTGCTGCCGCAGTTGTTCCAGTTCGGATGCGATCGCCTGAACGCGGTCGGATGCGACAAGCGCACGCTCGCGCTGCACCTCGGTCCGCGCGAGGTCGTCCCGCAGCTGCTCCGACTCCGAGCGGACGCGCCGGCGCAGATCCGCCTCCTCATCAGAGAGACGGCTGATCTCATCGTCTGCCGCTCGGATCGCGCGACCCATCTCACCACGCTTGTCCGATATCTGCCGCAACTGGTTGCATACCTCTTCCAAGAGCCGGCCGGCGGCCTCCGGCGTCAGCGTGCCCCCACAGACCGGACATTGAACGGCACCACCGTCCTGCCGATGCAGCGTGCGATACTGCCCCTCGAGTCCGCGCTGAGTCTGACGCAATCCCAGCTCATCGCCACGCAATTGGACGAGGAGCTCGCGGTGTCCGGACAGCTGCTCCTTGATCAGATCGGCACGCGCTTCAAGCGTCTCCATTGATCTCATGTCGTGCTGGAGTTCCAGAGCGCGCGCGTCGAGGGTCGAGAGTTGACCCGCCTGCCGCATTGCCTCATCATGCTGCGCCTGGAGTACCGCGGAACGCGCCTGATGGCGCGAATCGGTTGATGCACGTTGCTGATATAAGGGCTGCATACGCTGGTCAAGGCGCTGCGCCTCGATCAGCTTCGCCGACCATTCACGTTCCGTTGCCCGCGCGCGTTCGAGCCGCTCGTATCCGCGTTGAATCGCCGGCCCCGCCGCGTGCAGTGACGCATCCGCGGTCAGCGTCGCGTCGATCGTCACCAGCTCTGCCTCGGCTTCACGCAACGCCGGGACATCCGCCGCGATCTGCCGCTCCAGATCGGCGAGCGCCATCGTCGTCGCGTCGAATGCGGTTCGGGCATTCTGCAGCGTCATCAGTTCGTCGGTCAGCGCCGCCTGCTGTCCGGCAACCGTCCGCAATTCGAGCAGGGCCAGCCTGAGACGGTCGTTCAGCTCACCGGCGGGGGCGAGCTTGGCACGGATGCTCTCTAATTCCCGCTCATACCGGTCCACGTCCTGCTGGCGTCGCCGTCGTCGCTCCTTGGCTTCGGTTTCGAACCGGTCATACTTCCCCAGGTCGAGGATATCGGCCAGCACCCGCTTGCGGTTCGCGGCGCCGGTAGACGCGAAGAGGTCCGCCTTCCCCTGCAGCAACAAGGCGCTGTTGATAAACGTCTCGAACGCGAGGTGGATCGTGCGCTCGATCGCCTGCTCCGTCTGCGCGATCGTCGGTTCAGTCAGCGCGCTCCATCCCGCGCCGTTCCACACCTGGAACTCGAGGCTCGGCCGGCCGGCGCCGCGGACGCCGATCCGTTGCCGCCGGCGGACTACGCGATATCGCGACGGTCCGGATAGGAACTCGAAATCGACCTCCATGCTCCGCCGTCCGCGATGCACCAGCGCATCCAGATCGCGCCCGCGCGCGCGTCCCCACAGCGCCCAGGTGATCGCGTCGATCAAGCTGGATTTGCCGTGCCCGTTGTCGCCGCACAGGCAGGCAAGACCGATCTCCTCGAGGTCGATCGGCGGGCAGTCTTCGGCATACGAGAGGAAGTTGCGTAAGGTCAGCCGAGCAGGGACCATCGATCGGCTCGTTTAGAATATCGGTTCTATTCTATCAGAGCCCGCCGTCAACCACGCGCCGGGCGTATTCCAGCAGCACGCTTCGGCGCTCGGCCGGTTCATCCCGTGCGTCGAGATAGGCCTCCAGCGCCTCCAGCGGAGACAGGTTCTCCGGTGACGTCGTGGCGGGTAATCGCCGTCGCGCCGGACGAGCGACCTCCCTGGCGATGCCGGCGACCGCGTGCGCGGAAGCGAGATGCTCGCGCACACGCCGCTCGTCGAGGGCCGTGCTCTGGTCCGGCGACAGCCGCAAGCGCAGCCGGACAATCGCGTCGGTTACGTGGGCGGCGTCGATTGCGTGCACCACCTCATCGGTCGGGTCATCAGCCAGGGGCTGCACATCCACCGTCTGGAACCGCCGCGCGCGGACCTCGCGAAATGCCACCCGCTCGAACGGCGCCCGCTCCCCCGGCCGCCGATTCTGGTCGATCTCGACGACGACGAACCCCTTTGGGTCTGTCTCCTCGCCAAAGTCCACCCGCTGCAACGACCCGGCGTAGATCACCGGCGGCTGCTGCCGCAGTACCTGATAGCAATGATGATGGCCGAGCGCGACATAATCAAAACACTGGGGCGAAAGGTCGGCCTGCCGCAGCCGCGGGAAGCGACCGAGGGTCATGAACTGCTCAGAGGCCGTCTTCACGATCGAGTCGGCCATGGCGATGTGCGCCGTAAGCACCGCCGGTACGGCCGGATCCAGCCGCTCTGCCTCGCGAGCGATCCCCTCGGCGACGCGACGCTCAAGCTCGCGGTCGATCTCGGTGATCGAGAGGCCGCGCATCTCGTCGCGTGTGAGCAGCTGGGAGACACTCGGCCAGGGAACGCCGACGATCTGGATCGGCCCCACCGATGTCGTCACCACCCGCGTGCCGAGCGTGTCGCCGATGAAGACGTTGGGCACGGCCAGCGTGTCGAAGATCTCCAGCGCGCTGGCCCGCGCGCGCGCGTTCGGCACATCATGGTTCCCAACGAGCAGATAGACGGGAATGCCCGCGTCGGAAAGCCGGCGAATGCGCCGGGCGAACTCCCGCTGATGCGTCTGACTCGGATCGCGCGATTTATACGCATCCCCGGCGAACAGCACCAGATCGATCCGCTCAGCGATCGCCGCATCGACCAACTCGTCGAAGACATCAAGGAAGTCATGCAGGCGCGTGGACAGTCCATCTGCCGGATCAGGACGGCCATGCGTCTCCACGCCGATGTGCAGGTCAGCGAAGTGCAGGATTTTCATCGTCGTGATGGGTGACCTATGCCACAGCCGTCCCCTGGGAGCGCGGACATCTTGCCCGCTTGGGTGACGAGCGATATGCGGGCAAGATGCCCGCGCTCCCGGGCCGGATGGTTAGAAGCGGTTCAGTCGCTCCTGAAGCGCGGGCAGCAACTCTTCGATCGCGACGCGCTCCTGATTCATGGTATCACGCTCGCGGATCGTCACGGCTCGGTCCTCTTCGACCGTCTGGAAATCAACGGTGACGCAGTACGGCGTGCCGATCTCATCCTGGCGACGGTAGCGGCGGCCGATCGCCTGGCTATCGTCGTACTGCGTCGCGAAGTGAGGCCGCAGGATCGACCAGACCTCACGCGCCGTCGGCACCAGCTTCTCGTTGCGGCTGAGCGGCAGCACCGCGACCTGCACCGGTGCGATCTTCGGATGCAGCCGGAGCACGACGCGCGAGTCGCCCTCTTTGATCTGTTCTTCGTCGTAGGCGTCGATCAGGCACGCCAGGAGGATACGGTCAACGCCGACCGCCGGCTCGACGACATGGGGGACGATGTGCTGCTTCGTCTCCTCGTCGAAGTAGTCCAGCCGCTGACCGCTCATCTCCGCGTGCTTGCGGAGGTCGAAGTCGGTGCGGTAGGCGACGCCCTCAAGCTCGCCCCAGCCCCACGGATAGAGGAACTCGACATCGGTCGTACCCGCCGAATAGTGCGAGAGCTTCTCGCGCGGGTGGTCGAAGCGGCGCAGGCTGGACGGCTTGATGCCGATACGGGTGTGCCAGTTGAACCGCTCGTTCCGCCAGACGTCGAACCACTGCGGCCCTTCCTCCGGCCGGCAGAAGTATTCCATCTCCATCTGCTCGAACTCGCGCGTTCGGAAGATGAAGTTGCCCGGCGTGATCTCATTACGGAACGACTTGCCGATCTGGGCGATGCCGAAGGGCAGCTTCATCCGCGAGGAGGTGAGCACGTTGTCGAAGTTGATGAACATCCCCTGTGCCGTCTCCGGGCGCAGGTAGGCGACCGACGCCGAATCCTCCACCGGCCCGACGAACGTCTTGAACATCAGGTTGAACTGCCGCGCATCGGTCAACGTCCCCGCTTTGCCACACGTCGGGCAGACGGCATCGGCCGGCAGCGTCCCCGTCTCGTCGTTCCACTCCGGCAGGTCGTCGGCGCGGTGCCGTGCCTTGCAGTTGCGACAGTCCACCATCGGATCGGTGAAGGTGGCGAGATGACCGGATGCCTCCCACACCGCCGGATTGGTGATGATCGTCGCCTCGATGCCGACCACGTCGTCGCGCTCCTGGACGGTCGCCTTCCACCACGCATCGCGGATGTTGCGACGCATCGCCACGCCGAGCGGTCCATAATCCCACGCGTTCGCAAAACCGCCGTAGATCTCGGCAGCCGGGTAGACGAAGCCGCGCCGCTTGCACAACGACGCCAGGGTGTCCATCGAGACGCGTTCGGTCATGGCCGGTCCTCCGGAAGCGTGCTGATGCCAGGGCGGCACTGCCACGAGGCGGCCGCCGGTTCTTCGGTGCACGCATGACAGGGTGAGATGATCTGCTCGCGCATCGCCGCGATTGTTTTACGCTATCGATACCTACCGGACGGGTCAAGGATCGGCGCACGTCCGCGCGACGTGGCGGCATCGACCGGGGATTGCTAGGCTGGGGGTGATCCCACGCTCGACGCCCCGCCGATCCTCCAGGGGGAACTCATGCGGTTACTGTTTGGCCTGTTGTTTGGTCTGCTCCTCGGAGCCTTGCTCGCCGCATTGCTGGCGGCTCAGACCGCACCCCCGCGGCGCACCGACGTCGAGGTGTTCGGGTTGGACGAGCGGCGGCCGGCGCCGCCGGTTCCACTCCAATGACCGAACAACCCACCCCCGAGAAGCTTCTGATCATCGTTGTCTCTCCCAACGACGGCGAGCGGCTAATGCAACGACTCGTCCGTGACGGCGTCCCGGCGACACGCATCGGCAGCGCCGGCGGTTTCCTCAGCCGCGGCAGCAGCACAATCCTCTCCGGTGTGCCGGCATTACAGGTCGAACCAGTCCTCGACCTGATCCGCCAGATCTGCCCCGTCCGCACCGAGCTCGCACCGGTCCAAACCCTCCCCCTGGTGGGCACCGCCGCCACCGGCCCGCCGATCGAGGTCCGCACCGGCGGTGCGATCGTCTTCGTCCTCGACATCGAACGTTTCGAGCGAATTTAATCTGAACCGAGGCAGGCCATGCAGAGCAATCAGTCCCCAACTTTGATGACCGCCGATGAATTGCTTCACATGCCCGATGACGGCTGGAAGTATGAGCTTGACCGTGGAGAACTGATCCGCATGAGTCCTTCAGGATCGCGCTCAAGCCGAGTGAGCCGACGAGTCGGGAGTAAACTCGACAATTACTTGGACCAGAACTATGTCGGCACATGCGGTGATGCCGACTGGGGTTTTCGGCTTGCTTCTAACCCAGACCTCGTTCGCGTGCCTGACATCGGTTTCGTTCGAGCCGAGCGCATTCCTGCTGATGGTCTTCCAGCGGGATTCTGGCCCGGCGCCCCAGACCTTGCTATCGAGGTTGTTTCACCAACCGATCGGTTTGCGAATGTACTCGTGAAAGTTCGCGAATACCTCGATGCCGGCACACTTCTCGTATGGGTGATCGATCCTGAAACACGAAGGGCGTTCATCTTCCGGCCGGGCCAGGAACCAGAGATCGTCAATGCGGACGGCGAACTCGGCGGCGAAGACGTCGTCCCCGGCTTCGTGCTGCGGCTCGCGGACGTATGGGTATAACCGCCCGACCTCGGTCTCAGCCCGCCGGCACGCCCAGGCCGGCATCGCGCAGCATCCGAGCGCCGTCGGTATCTGCTTCGATGTCGGGTAATCGTCCTGCCGCGCTGAGGATCGGTCGCAAGAACTGGCCGGTGTAGGACTCCTCCACCCGTGCCACGTCCTCCGGCGTCCCCTCGGCCACGATCTCGCCGCCGCGATAGCCGCCCTGCGGTCCCAGGTCGACCAGCCAGTCGGCGCTCTTGATCACGTCGAGGTTGTGTTCGATCACGAGGACGGTGTTGCCGCCGTCCACCAACCGCTGCAACACCGTGAGCAGGTGCGCTGTGTCCTCGAAGGAAAGGCCGGTCGTCGGCTCGTCAAGGATGTAGAGTGTCTTGCCCGTGGAGCGGCGCGAGAGTTCGGTCGAGAGCTTCACCCGCTGCGCCTCACCGCCGGAGAGCGTCGTCGCCGGCTGGCCGAGCTTGATGTAGCCGAGGCCGACCGCCGCCAGCGTCTCCAGTTTGTTGCGGATGCCGGTGTGCGCGCTGAAGAACGGCACCGCCTCGTCCACGGTCATGTCCAGCACTTCGGCGATGCTCTTGCCCTTGTAGTGGATCTCCAGCGCCTCGCGGTTGTAGCGGGCGCCCTTGCAGATCTCGCAGGGGACGGTCACGTCGGGAAGGAACTGCATCTCGATCTCGATGTAGCCCTCGCCCTTACACGCCTCACAGCGGCCGCCCTTGACGTTGAACGAGAAGCGGCCGGCGGTGTAGCCGCGCATCCGTGCCTCCGGCACGCCGGCAAACAGTTCCCGGATCGCCGTGAATGCGCCGGTATAGGTCGCGGGATTCGAGCGCGGCGTCCGCCCGATCGGCGACTGGTCGATATCGACAACCTTGTCGATGTGCTCCAAACCCTCGATCGCGTCGTGCGCGCCGGGACGCTCGCGGGCGTTGTAGAGCACCTGCGCCACCCGTCGGTAGAGGATGTCCTCCATCAGCGAGGACTTACCCGAACCGGAGACGCCGGTGATGCAGACCAACTTCGCCAGCGGGATCCAAACATCGACGTCCTTGAGATTGTTCTCTCGCGCTCCGCGTACCATGATGCCGTGGCCGTTGCCCGACCGGCGGAAGGCGGGCACCGGGATCTGCTTGCGGCCGGAGAGGTATGCCCCCGTCAACGACGCCTGGTCCTGCATGATATGTTCGAGCGTACCCTCGGAGACGACCCGGCCGCCGTGCTCGCCCGCGCCGGGACCCATATCCACGATCCAGTCGGCGGCGCGCATCATCGCCTCGTCGTGCTCGACGATCAACACGGTGTTACCGAGGTCGCGCAGCCGTTCCAGCGTCCGGATCAGCCGGTGATCGTCGATCGGGTGCAGGCCGATCGACGGCTCATCGCAGACGTAGAGCACGCCCATCAGGCTGGAACCGATCTGCGTCGCCAGCCTGATCCGTTGCGCCTCACCACCGGAGAGCGTGCCGGCGGTCCGGTCGAGCGTGAGATAGTCGAGACCGACGTCGACAAGAAAGGTGAGCCGCGCCGCGATCTCTTTCAGGATCATGCTGGCGATCGCCTGCTCGCGGGTCGTCAACGGCGTGTCGGGTGCGGCCAGCATCGCCATGAAGTCCTGCGCCTCGACGATACTGAATGCCGTGACTTCGGCGATGTCCCGCTCCGCGACCGTCACGGCCAGCGCCTCCGGCTTCAGCCGCCGGCCGTTGCACCCCGGGCACGGGCGCGGCGTCATGTACCGCTCAATCTCACTCCGGGACCAATCTGATTCCGTCTCCCGATAGCGCCGTTCGAGATTCGGGATCAACCCTTCGTACTTCGTGTCGTAGGTGTGGCGGCGCCCGTACTGATTCGTGTAGGTGACCTTGACGTGCTGGCCGTTGGTGCCAAACAGCAGCACCTGTTGCTGCTCCTCCGTCAGGTCGCGATAGCGAGACTCATGCGAGAATCCGTGCGCCTCACCGACCGCCGCGACCACCCGGCCAAACCACTCCATCGTATTGCCGGACTTCGCCCAGGGAACGAGCGCGCCGCCATTGACTGTCTTGTCCTTGTCGATCACCAGCTCGGGGTCGAGCTCCATCTTCACGCCCAGGCCGGTGCAGACCGGACAGGCGCCGTGCGGGCTGTTGAACGAGAAGCTGCGCGGTGCGATCTCACCGAGGGAGGTGCCGCACACCGGACAGGCGAACAGCTCTGAGAACAGGTGCTCCTGCGGTGTATCGCCATCGATCCAGATCAGCACGATGCCGGCACCGAGCTTCAGCGCCGTCTCCACCGAGTCGGACAGCCGTGTCGGTAGACCGCTCTCCTGCGCATCCTCCGGCGATTCCGTCATCAAGCGGTCCACGACGACCTCGATCGTGTGCCGCTTCGTCTTCGCCAGCTTGATCTCATCCGAGAGGTCACGGACCTCGCCGTCGACGCGCACGCGGACGAACCCGGCCCGGCGGGCATCTTCAAACACCTTTTCGTGTTCGCCCTTGCGGTCCTTGATCACTGGCGCCAGGATCAGCATCCGCTGTCCCGGTGCGAAGGAAAGGATACGGTCCACCATCTGCTGCACCGTCTGTCGTTCGATCGGCTGGCCGAAGTTCGCACAACTCGGGTTCGGGCAGTGCGGACGGCCGGCGCGGGCGTAGAGCAGGCGCAGGTAGTCGTAGATCTCCGTGACCGTGCCGACCGTCGACCGCGGATTGCGGGAGGCGCCCTTCTGGTCGATTGAGATCGCCGGCGACAGGCCATCGATCGAATCGACATCCGGCTTCTCCATCTGGCCGAGGAATTGGCGGGCGTAGGCCGACAGCGACTCGACATACCGGCGCTGGCCCTCGGCGTAGATCGTGTCGAAGGCCAGCGAGCTCTTGCCGGAGCCGGAGAGGCCGGTGATCACCACGAGCCGATCGCGGGGAATGGTAACGTCGATGTCCTTGAGGTTGTGTTCGCGGGCGCCGCGGACCACGATTGCGTCAAGAGGCACGGGCTTGCTCCAAGGAAATGCGAACGTGTGTGCGACATCTCAGTATAGCACACGGCGACTGGTGGTCCGCTAGGGGCCATCGCGTTGCGCTCGCGGGTCGGGATGGCGGCCGGCGCGTCGTGGGGAGGGGTGGCCGGTACACCGGCTGCGGCGATCCTAGTGACTTGGCGGCGACACGGCAACTGGACATTTGGCGAACGACATAAGCACGACGACCCTCGATCTCGTCTACTCAGCACGCCGCGAACAGCACCATCCTTGTGGACTACTGTTGTGCACCGCCCCCGGTCGGTTCATCGCCGGCCGCGCCAATATCCCGGCCGTCTCCGAAGGTCCGCAACTGCAAGCACTCGAATCCGGCCGCCAGGAAGCGCACGATAGACGACGGCATAAGGAAAGCGGCGAAGATAGAAGCGACGCCGCTGGCCACCCAATGGTGTGCCGGCTAAAGGATGCGCGATCGCGCGCTTCACAGCCCGCTCCACCTCCAGAACGAAGTCGGTGCCAAGCCCAGCCACCTGTGCCTCATAGAATATGGCGGCGCGTTCGAGTTCCACTTCGGCGTCTGGGTGGAATTCGACGACAGCGGCTTCCGGTCCATCGGGCCGGTCGGTGCTCACAGAGCCAGTCGGGCGCGTAGGCGACGGAATACATCGGTCGCGGGTCGGGCGAGATTTGGAGCGCGATCAAGTTCTGCGTCACGGCGGTCGAGTTCCGCAAACCACACGGGATCGATCTCGGCATCATCGCTGAGGCTTGCGATGAGCCGCTCCACTAACTCGGCGCGCAATGGCGCAGGAAGCTGGAGGACTGCTGTGGTGAGTTCGTCGGGCGTGAGTTCCATCGAACGCTCCAACTTAGCCGGCATCTGGGTGATTATGGTCCCAGGCGGACATCGCTCTGACAACGGCGACCGCCCGCAAAGTTCCATCGCATCCCACGGTATCGTAAGGATATGCCACGAACCGAGCATCCTGCCAGAGAGAAGGAGGCTCCGAGCCAATGGTGGATGCTGTCAATACATAAGAATCTGGTAGACACCACCTTATCCGGGCGCTCAGCATGCAGAGTATGGAGGGACAAAACATGGCACTAACGAACCAACAGATCGATGAAGGTATCGCATCGCTCACGGGTTGGGCGCGAGATGGGAACGCCATCCGGCGGGAGTACACGTTCGGAAGCTTCCGTGAGGCGATCTCGTTCATCGTGCGGATCAGCTTCGAGGCGGAGCAGCGCGACCACCACCCGGAGCTTGCCAACGTGTACAACCGGGTGACGATCCGACTGTCCACACACGACGCCGGCGGCATTACCGAGAAGGACTTTGACCTGGCCCGGGCGATCGACGCGATCAACTGGACATAAGCTACCACCGCGCGACATCTGCCACCGCCCCTGGGAGCGCGGGCTTCCAGCCCGCCGGTTGCAAGGGCCGATCGATTGAACGTGCAGGCTGGAAGCCCGCGCTCCCGAGGGTGACACGGCGAACCTACGCAGTCTGCGCGGCGCCGGAGCCGACGTTCCAATCGAATTCTCGCTTCGGCTCACGTTCCATCAGGAGGCGAGCGCCCGCCGCAGGCGTGATCTCGCCCCGCAGGACGCGTTCAAGGCCGAAGGTGATCGGCAGGTCGACGCCGATCCGGCGGGCGAGTGCGGCCGCCGCGCTGGTCGTGGTCACGCCCTCGGCGACATGATCCAGTTCTGCCAGCGTCGCTTCCAACGGCCGGCCGCGCCCCAGCGCTTCACCGACGCGGCGATTGCGGCTCAGGGGGCTGGCACAGGTGGCGATTACGTCGCCGAGTCCGGAGAGGCCGGCAAAGGTGGCCGGCTGCGCGCCGAGGGCAACACCGAGCCGCGTGATCTCGGCGAGCCCGCGCGTGATCAGCGCCGCCTTCGCGTTGTCGCCGTACGCTAGTCCATCGCCGATTCCGGCGGCCAGAGCGATGATGTTCTTCAAGGCGCCGCCCAGCTCAACGCCGACCACGTCGTCATGCGTGTACACGCGGAAGTCCGGCGACGCGAGCGACCGTTGCACCCGAACCGCCGCCTGTGCCGGCCCCGCCACGACCGTCGTCGCCGGCAGCCCGCGGGCGATCTCCCCGGCGAGGTTGGGTCCTGACAACACGCAGATCATCGGCTCATCGTCGAGCGCCTCGGCCAGCACCTCGGTCATGCGCAGGCCGGTGTCAAGTTCTACGCCTTTGGCCGCGCTGACCACGAGCTCGGAATTGATCAGCAGGGGACGGATCGGTCCGAGGTTCGCCCGAAGCGACTGCGCCGGCACCGCCATCACCGCCACGCCTGTATCGGCGAACGCGGCCGCGGCATCCGCCGTGATCGCAACGCTCGGCGGAAGCAGCAGTTCGGCGATCCGGCGCGGGTCGGTGCGCAAGCGCCTTACGGTCGAAGCTTCAGTCTCGGTCCGCGCGAGCAGCGTCACCGAGGAACCCGCCCGCGCGAACAAGCACGAAAGGGTCAGTCCCCAGGCGGTCACACCGACGACGGTAACGTGCTCGGTCATGAGGTTAGGGGCGCCCGCTGAGCCGCAGGCCCCCGCCCTTACCCAGCTTGGGTTCGGTTCCAGAACGCAGCCGCTCGATATTGCCGCGGTGCTGCCAGACGATCAGCAGCGCGGCGATGATCGCGTAGACCGCATAGGCATCCGGTACGCGGTTTGTCGCGGCCAGCGCGATGATGATCAACGCCGTGACGACGGTGCCGAGGATCGACATCAGCGAGACGTAGCGCGTCGGGATCAGGATCACGCCGCAGATGAACGGCAGGAACGGGCCGAGCAGCGGCATCATCGCGACCGTCGCACCGACCGAGGTTGCCACACCGCGGCCGCCACGGAAGCCGAAGAAGATCGGAAAATCATGGCCGAGGATCGCGGCAAGTGCCGCCACAACTCCGAGCCATGGATCGTCTGAGACGACCTTGGCGAGCAGAACCGGAATGGCGCCTTTGAGCATGTCGAGAATGAAAACGGCGACCGCCGCCTTGGTGCCCAGCGTCCGGAGCGTGTTCGTGCTGCCGGCGCTCCCGCTGCCGTAGTCGCGGATATCGATGCCTTTGAGCACCCGGCCGAGGACCAGACTGAAGGAGATCGAGCCGAGCAGGTAGCTTCCAATCGCGAAGGCGATGAACTGTGGGGTGGTCATCGGGTCGCCCTTCCGCCGCCGAGGCTTTCAACCTGCTCCTCGCTGCGGCTTTTGAAGATCAGTCGAATCGCCGTGCCGCTGAAGCCGAACGCCTCGCGGATCTTGTTCTCCAAGTATCGACGATAGCCGAAATGGAGCAGAGATGCATCGTTCACGAAGAACACGAATGTCGGTGGCCGCACCTCCGCCTGGGTCGCGTAGAGCAGCTTCATCCGGCGCCCGCCCACCGACGGCGGCTGATGCGCCGCGATCGCGCGGCGGACGAACTGGTTGAGTTCCCCGGTGGGCACGCGCCGGTCCCGCTGCTCGCCCACGGCAATCACTTCATCCAGCACCGCATCGAGCCCCTGCCGCTCCTTCGCCGAGATGAACAGGATCGGCGCCCACGGCACAAAGCGGGTCCGCTGACGCAGGAACCGGCGCAACTCGTCGCGGGCTTCCGCGCCGGGCGGCAGGAGGTCGGACTTATTCACGATCAGGATGATGCCAACGTGGGCATCGGCGGCGAGGCCGATGATGTGCGTGTCCTGCGCCGCGCCCGGCTCGGTGGCGTCCATCAGCACCAGGGCAACATCGGCGCGTTCCACCGCCGTCTGAGCCCGCCCAACGCTGTGCCGCTCGACACCACGTTCGATCTTGCCGCGACGTCGAATGCCCGCTGTGTCCAGCAGGGTGAGATGGTGTCCGCGATAGCTGATGTCGGTGTCGATCACATCGCGCGTCGTCCCAGGAATGTCGCTGACGATCACCCGCTCTTCGCCCAGGATGGCGTTCATCAGGGCCGACTTGCCCACGTTCGGACGGCCAATGATCGCAACGCGAAGCGTCTCCGGTGCGGCGATTGCATCCTCCGCCGGCGGTAGGAGGTCGATCACGGCATCGAGGAGATCCCCCACACCGGCGCCGTGATAGGCGCTGACCGGCAGCGGCTCACCCAACCCAAGCTCATAAAACTGAAGGACATCCTGAACCCGCGCCGGATTGTCCGCCTTGTTCGCGACCATCAACAACGGCTTCGTTACCCGGCGGAGGATCTCGGCGATCTCCAGATCGGCAGCGGTGATACCGTCCCGCGCGTCGACGACGAAGAGGATCACGTCCGCCTCGTCGATCGCCTGCTCGATCTGGCGGCGGACGAGCGGGGAAAACGGACCTTCGCTCTCCGCCTCCAGTCCGCCCGTATCTACTACCCGCACCGTGCGATCACGCCACGTCGCCTCCCCATAGAGCCGGTCGCGGGTCGTGCCGGGCAGATCCTCGACAATCGCCGTGCGACGGCCGACGATCCGATTGAACAGGGCCGACTTGCCCACGTTCGGCCGCCCGACGATCGCGATCAGTGGTGTCCGGCTCGGTGGTTCAGCCGTCATGGTTGCGATCCTATGACGATCTCGACGCGATCCGGGCTGGTGCCGTCGAAGCCGAGTCCCGGTGGCACAACAACCTTCGGCTCCAGACGGTGGGTGCCCGGGCCGAGGCCGGCGGCATCGACGGTCACGGTCACGTCGGCGGGCTTCAGCGCGAGCACATCCGGCAGCGGACCGCTGACGAGGACGGCGACCACCGGCGTATTCAGTGTTGCCGTGAGGCCCACACCAACGTTCGTGATCCGCGGCGCCACGCCAATCGAACCCGGCCCCCGCATCGGCTGTATCGTGATCGTTACCACTGATCGCCGGTCACCGCTACTGACGCCCGGTGGAATGTCGAGCGCGACCGCGCGGACGATGTCGGACTTGGCCCCTTCGATATCGATCACCTCGGTTGCGACGGAGTTGAGGCTCCCCACGGTTTCCAGCGGACCGACGACCGACGCGAGCGGCGGTTCAACACGGACACCGGTGACGGTATATCCCGGCGCGGGCCTTCCCTGCAACCGCACATCGGTGACCAGCTGGCGAGGGAACAGGTCCTGCCGGATGCGGGCATTCACCGTCGCCGTCGGCGGCTGAACCGTCACACCGCCGATCGCCCGCCCGGCAGCATCGCGTGGATCGAGCGGCACCTGATTGGAGACGCTCACCGTCAGCCCGGTCAGACGCAGCACTGCCGCCGCACACTCGACCGAATCGATATTGCGCCGTGGTCCGGTGATCGTCACCTCGACCGGATCGGTCACCACCGGTTCCTCCAGGCTGAAACCCGGCGGCGGCACGTCCACTTTCTCGACACAGACGGGCACGGTCCGACGCTCCTGTTGTTCCAGCGTGACCTTCACGACTTCCGGCGACGCCTCAGCGCGCACGCCACGTCCGCGCACTTCCACCCGCACCGAACGTTCCAGCGTCGCCTCCCGCAATCCGGCCATCTCCTCGTCGACCCGTGACAGATCGACACGGGCAACAACATCCTCCGGCCGCACGTCGTTGACAATGTTACGCGGGCCGCTGATCGTTACCGACACCTTCGCGGGATTCGTGTTCGTTGGCAACAACGATCGGGGTACGTTGACGTGTTCGACCGGAATTTCCTGGGGCAGCGCCCGCCGAATCGACGGGTTCTCCTCGTTCGTCACCGTAACCCAGATCACCAGCGCCAATGCAAACGAGAGCAGGCCAAGCGGCAACGAATTCGCCGCCATCGAAAGGGTGAGCTTCGCCAACCGGCCAATCGCGGCCAGGCGTCCCCTGACTGCGCCGTCCTGGCGTCCGTCGTTCATGGCTGAACCTTCGAGCCGTTGCGACTCGGCGCCGGAACGCCATTGCCGTTCTGTCCCGGGCCGACGAGCAGCCGCAGGGTTTCGCGCAGCCGATCCTCGTCGAGCTTGCTGCTGAAGCGTCCGTCCGCGGCAATCGAAACGTCGCCTGTCTCTTCGGACACGATGACCGCGACCGCATCGGTCCGCTCGCTGATGCCAAGCGCCGCCCGATGGCGCGTGCCGTATTGCTTCGGCAGCGGTGTTTCCGAGAGTGGCAGCGTGCAGGCGGCGGCGATCACCCGATCGCCGCGGATCACCGCCGCCCCATCATGGAGCGGCGAGTTTCGATAGAAGATCCCTTCCAATAACTCCGCCGACGTTTCCGCATCTAACCGCCGGCCGGTGGTGATGTATTCTTCCAAACCGGTATCCCGTTCGAGCACGATCAACGCGCCGTGTCGCCGTCGCGCGAGGTCGCTGCTGGCATGGGTGACAATGTCGATGACCTGATCGTATCCGCCCCGACCGCGGACCGCACGCATGCCGGTCCGCCCCACACGTTCGAGCACGCGGCGGATCTCCGGCTGAAAGATGATGAGAATGCCGAGCAGCAGCACAGACAGCGAATTCCGCAGGATCCAGTTGAGCACGGTCAGGTCAAAGACGTTCGCCAGCGCGAAGGCGCCGATCAGCACGATCGCCGCACCGCGAAGCAGCGACATCGCCGTCGTGCCTCGGACGAGCAGCAGCAGCCACCAGATACTACCCGTGAGAAGCGCGATATCGACGGCGCTGCGGGCATCGATCTGGCGGAGGGTGTCCAGGTACGACCTGACCGCGTCCGCCATGGGGCGCTCCCTTCGGTCGCGCGGCAATCGGCAGTGGGCAATCGGCAATCGGGGCTGGAGCCAAACGTCTGATATCGGTCCCCATTGCCGATTGCCCACAGCCGATTGCCGTGAGCGGCGCGTGCGGCGCGCCGCTCACAGGTCCGGCTGCGCCAGCAGCATGGCGAGCAGCGCGCGCTGGGCGTGCAGCCGGTTTTCGGCCTGATCGAAGATGATCGACTGTGGC
>JBFXAN010000103.1:0-22826 GCA_050184225.1 Dehalococcoidia bacterium
AGTGGCACGAGGCGGAACTGCCCGGCTAGTACGAGCGCCATCGCAACATGGCGATCATCGAGAAGCAGGGCAATCGCAACCCGTTGATCGACTTCCCTGAGTGGGCGGATCGCATCGCGTTCGAACGAGGCCTGGCAAGCTAGCAAGGCGCGGTCAAACTAATGCACCCGGGAGCGCGGGCTTCCAGCCCGCACGTCGCATCAGCCAAGATGACACGTGCGGGCTGGAAGCCCGCGCTCCCAGGCGTCCGCTCTCTTGGGATCCCTGCCACAATTTGTGTCTCGCAATTGTGGCACGGTCGGGAGTGTGGTAGACCGAAGGACGTGGCCGCCTCAGCGGGCGCTGCACCTGAACGACCTGAGCGACGAGTGTGATCGATGGCCATCAAGTACGAGACGCGGGCGCACATCGCCTACATCACGATCGACAACCCGGACCACGCCAACGCCCTGGACCGCCGCACGTCGAACGCGCTCTCCGAAGCGTGGCGCAGTGTCTGGGAGGACCGTGACGTGCGCGTCGCGATCATCACCGGCACCGGTGACCGGCATTTCTCGGCGGGCCACAACCTCGTCCGCCCCAAGCACATCACCGCCGAGGAGCAGGAGTTCCTGCGCACCCAGCGCATATTTTGGCCGCCGGCGGGTTCGGTGAACGGTGCGAAGACCGGCGTCGACGGCAGCATGGGCGACCACTATCCCCGCGTGTGGAAGCCGGTGATCGCGGCGGTAAACGGCTGGGCGGCGGGCGCCGGCCTCTACCTGGTCCTCGCTTCGACCGATATCCGCGTCGCCTCGGCCGAACATGCGCGCTTCAAGTTCGCATTGCTCTCGCAGGGGTGGCTGGGCGCCGGTCCGGGCGCGACGCTGCTGACCCGTCAGCTTGGGTACGCGGACGCGATGCGCATGTTGCTCACGGATGAACCGGTCGATGCGGCCGAGGCGCTGCGGATCGGGCTGATCAATGAAGTCGTGCCACACGAGCGGCTGATGGCACGGGCGGAGGAGATCGCCCGTCACATCGTCGGCCTTCCCCCGGTCGCGGTGCGAATGATGAAGGAGTTTGCGATCCGCTATCGCGACGTGCCGTTCGACCAGGCGTGGCAGGTGCAGCACATGATGAACACAATGCTGATCCAGATGACAACGGACGGCGAGGAAGGCCGCCGCGCATTCAACGAGAAACGCGCGCCGAACTTCACCGGCGCCCTGCGTCGCCGCGGCGAGCCGTTCCCTGAGCCGTCGCCTGACGACTGGGAGCGCTTCGAACGCCTTCGCGCGGAGGACGAATACTAACCGGACAGGTTCTCTGCCACCGCCCGATGGCGCGAAGAGACAGGAACGTGACCCGGCGGTCATTCATCCATGGTCAGGATCGATTCGACTCGTCGCGCTCCTCAGCCGGAGCACGTCGACCTCGGCATCGGAGAGGCCGGCGATCTCGCGAAGCACTCGCTCAGTGTCCTGACCCTGGGCGGGCGCGGCGCGAGGTGCAATCAGCGAGCCGTCGCCCCATCGCCAGGGTAGGCTCGGCAGGAAACGCTGCGTCCCGTCCCGCTCCTCGACGAGCTTGTAGAAGCCACGGTCCCAGAGATGCGCGTCGCCAAAGAGATCGTTGGTCGTGTAGGACGCCGAGGCAGGCACACCAGCAGCCTGGAGGACTTCCATCGACGCGAGGTCGTCGCGGCTCCGTGCCCATGCGGCGATTCGTTCATCGATGAGGTCGCACGCTTTCAGGCGTTCGCCCTCCGACAACGCGGCCATGCCGGACAGCGATGGAACGATGTCACAGAGCGCGCGCCACTCCGTGTCGTCGGTCACCGCGATCGCAAGCCAGCGATCGTCTCCAGCGCAACGATAGACGCCGTGCGGCGCGTGACTGGGGTCGTCGTTGCCCGCCGGCCATGGCGCGGCGCCGCCGATCTGGGGGGTGATCAGGGCGTCGGGCATCGTCCAGAGCAGCCCTTCGAGCATCGAGAAGTCGATATGCCGTCCACCACCGCCACGGTCGCGCACCGCCAGGGCCGCGACAACGGCGAAGGCCATGAACAGACCGCAGAGCGGATCGGCCCAGGCCAGCCCCGTCTGCGGCTCCTGTCCGGGTGAACCATTCAACATCGCGAAGCCGGAGTAGGCGCTCAGGAGGTTGCCATAGGCCACCCAATCCGCATGTGGTCCCGTGCGCCCGAGCCCCGATGCGGAGAGCAGGATGATGTCGGGGCGCACCTCGCGGAGCGCATCGTAGCCGAGGCCGAGCCGTTCCATCACGCCGGTGGCAAAGTTCTCGACGACGACATCGGTCTCCTTCAGCACGCCTCGAATCGCATCGAGTGCGCCCTCGGTCTTGAGATCGATCGATAGTCCGAGTTTCGACTGGCCAAGGACATCATGCAGTTCGGACACGCGGCCGGTGTCGGGACGGTCGGGCGCCTCGACCTTGATTACCTCGGCGCCCATCAGCGCGAGATAGCGCGTGCTCGTCGGCCCCGCGATCACCCAGGAGAAGTCAAGCACGCGGATGCCTTCGAGCGGCAGGCGGGTGGATTGCGCGGGCTTCGAGACGCTCGGTGAGCGGCGGGCACGGGGCAGCCAGCCGTCGCCGGGGACAAACGATCGGACCGGCGCAACGTAGTCGGACGGCGGCAGGCCGAAGGGCGGCTGAGGGATCATGACAGGGCCGGAGTTGGGGTGCCGGAGCGGAGCGAAGTATCGCCGGTGGAGCAACTGCGGTTCATGGAGCATGTCGGACGGCGAGCCGAACGGAAAGCATGGCACATGCGCCCGCTGGCAGGCGTCAAAGATCTCAGCGCACCGTCGTTCGCGACTCCATGCCGCCATGTGTTCGTAGAGGTCCTCGAAGTTGGCGGTGCGGAGCGCGCGGGTGGTAAAGCGGGGGTCGCCGGTCCAGGCAGGGTTGCCGAGTACATCGATCCACCGTCGCCACTGATGGGCTTCACGCGGCGAGATCGCGACGAAGCCGTCGCGGGCAGGCAGCACGGAGATGACCGCATTGCCGCCACGCACCCGGCCACCCCGATGTGCCGGCTGGCCGCCGAAGCCCGGCATCGCCAGCTCGCGGGCCGCCATCAACGACATCGCTTCCTGTATGGAAACATCGATAACCTGCCCGGCGCCGGTTCGTTGCTGTTGGTAGAGGGCGTGCATCGCGGCGGAGGCGGCGGTCAGCCCGGCGATGTAGGCTGTCTGTCCGCCCGACGCGCGGACCGGTGGTTCAGCCTCCGGGTCGTCGACGTGGCCGACCAGGAGCCGGGCGATGCCGCTCGCGTGAAACGTGACCAGATCGCCGCCGCGGTAGTCCCTTTTCGAGCCGGAGAGTCCAAACGGCGTGATCGTCGCGATGACCAGGCCGGAACTCAGCTTTGATAGATGCTCAGGCGAGATCGCGAAGCGGCCGATCTCCCGTGCTGGAAGGTCGATGCAGACCAGGTCGGCGGCTGCGACGAGGCGTTCGAAGGCCGGCCGTTCACCGATATCCGTGAGGTCGATCTCCAGATATCGCTTGTTCGCCGAGAGGGCGAGCGCCTCACCGGTGGTCGAGCCGACTGCCGGGCTGGCAGTCGGTTGGCGGACGGCAAGCACATCCGTGCCGAGTTGGGCAAACAACCGCCCGCAGACGGCAGCGCCGCGGCCGCCGATCTCCAGCACGCGGACGTGATCGAGCATCGCACCCATTCGATTCAGACCTTCAGGTGTTGGTTGTCAAACGCGTCACTTCGCGAGCCGGACAGTTGCCGGGGGTCGAGCGCGCCATCGCCGCTCCAGAGTACCCGGTATTCGGGGCAAACGAGTTGGCAACCGCGGTGTCCGTCGAGGGTGAAACCGGCCCGGCCCAAGCTGGCGGCGATTGGCCCAGCCGTGCACCATGAGTCACGTATCCCAGGGTAGGAGACATCGAGCAATGCCGAACGTGCTATATGAGAAGCAGGGACACTCCGTCACGGTGACGATCAACCGTCCCGAGGCGATGAACGCGCTGAATCTCGACACCTTCCTCGATCTGTCGCGTGCCTTTCAGGACTTCCGCGATGATGACGATGCGTGGGTTGCGGTCCTCACCGGCGCGGGCGAGCGGGCGTTCAGCGCCGGCGCCGACCTGAAGGCGATGTCCGGCGACCGCCACCCGGATAGCTGGACCGGTCCGTGGTGGGACCACCTCCACAATCCCCAGCTTCACCGTGGGCTCGAGCTGTATAAGCCGGTGATCGCGGCGGTGAACGGCCATTGCCACGCGGGCGGCCTCAACTTGGTGCTCGCCTGCGACATCCGCATCGCCGCCGACCACGCCTCATTCTCGCTGGCGCAGGTCCGGCGCGGCATCATCCCCGGCAACGGCGGCACGCAGCGGCTTCCCCGCGAGCTGCCCTACGCAATCGCGATGGAGATGTTGCTCTTCGGCAAAGTCATGGACGCGCCGGCCGCGCTCCATTTCGGCATGATCAACCGCGTCGTGCCGATGGCGGGCCTGCGCGACACCGCACTGGAGTACGCGGAACGGCTCTGCGCCGAGAGCGCGCCGGTGTCCGTCCGCGTGATCAAGCAGTCGGTACTCCGTGGCATGACGATGCCGCTCGACCAGGCGATCTTTATGGAGTCGTTGCTGGGCCAGCGCATCCGCGAGACGGAGGACGCGAAGGAAGGACCGCGCGCCTTTGCCGAGCGAAGAAAGCCCGTGTGGAAAGGGCGGTGACGGCCCTCACCCCCGACCCCTCTCCCGCTCCGGCGGGAGAGGGGAGCCTGACTCAACTGTGAACGCCAGCTCGCACCTTGGTACAGTCTGACCGATGGAAGCGCTGGTGCTCTTGGTTACTCAAGGCTCCCCTCTCCCGTTACGACGGGAGAGGGGTCGGGGGTGAGGGCCGTCCCTCTAGATCGCCGCTTCCTCAACCAGCGCGGCCATCTCGCCGTCGCTGCGGCCGAGCAGGTCGTGATAGACATCGGGCGTGTGCTCGCCCAGGAGCGGTGCGCCACGCCGGACGCTCCAGTCGGAGCGGGAGAACTGGTAGGGGAGGCCCTCGTAGGCGTGGACGCCGAGCGTTGGATGGTCGGCGGCACGATAGAAGCCACGGGCTTGCAGTTGGGGATCGCGCTCGGACTTGTCGCGCTGATTTTGGACGACGCCGGCGGGGACACCGGCTGACTGGAGCAAATACATCACGTCGTAGGGGTCGAGGGCGCGCGTCCATGCTTCGATATGCGCGTCGAGTTCGTCCTGGTGGGTATAGCGTCCCGCGTTCGTGCGGAATCGTTCGTCCTCGGTCCAGGCGGGTGATTCCATCACGCGGCAGAGCGCAGCCCAGTGCGCCTCCGTTTCGCAGACGATTGTCACCCAACGGTCGTCACCGCGGCACCGATACGAGTTGTGCGGGGCGATCTGCGGCTCGCGCGAGCGGTTGCCGGGAGGACCGCCGGAGGCGAGATAGCCACGGCCGTTGACGGCGTAGTCCAGCACCTGGGTGCCGGCGAGCACCATGCCTGTCTCCACCTGGGCGATGTCGATGTACTGGCCCTCGCCGGTGCGGTCACGGTGGTAGAGCGCCATCTGGATGGCGAGCGCGCCGTAGTAGCCAGCCGTGTGGTCGAGGTACGAAAAACCCCAGCCGGCCGGTGGCATGTCGGGCAGGCCGGACATCGCTGTCAGTCCGGAGACGGCCTGGGCCGTTGGCCCCCAGGTGACGTACTCGCGGTCGCGGCCGGTGTGGCCGAATCCGGAGAGGGAGATATAGATGATCGCCGGATTGATCGCGGCCATCGCCTCGTAGGTGAGTCCCCAGCCTTCGAGAACGCGGGGGGAGAAATTTTCGATGACGATGTCGGACACGCGCAACAGGTCATGCAGCAGCGCCATGCCGTCGGGATGCATGACATTCAGCGTGGCGCTGCGCTTATTGCGGTTGAAATTGCTGAACATGCCACTGTGATCGACGCTGCCCGGCGGCGCGTCGGCGGTGGGATTGCCCATGCGGACGGAATCGATCCGGCCGGGGTATTCGACTCGAATCACATCGGCACCCATGTCCGCGAGGATGCGCGTCGCTTGCGGTCCGGCCACGATCCAGGAGAAGTCCACCACGCGCACGTTGCGGAGCGGAAGACATCGATCGGGTTCGGCGTGATGCGTCGTACTCACTGCGGGGGCAGTATCACCTGTCCGCGATCCAGGGTCAAACCTGGCCGTTCGGAGTGGACGCGCACATCATACATCGAGAAGCAGTAGAATCGTCCGCGTACTCCGCCCTCTCTGCAACGCTGCGGTTCACGAACGGACGGTTCAGGAGGCTGCCAATGACGACGCAGGCGACACCGGCAACGCGGGCCGAGATCGACGAGATCTTCGAGCGGGTGAAGAACTGGGGTCGATGGGGACCGGAGGATGAGCGCGGCGCGCTGAACTTCATCACGGACGCGGTGCGGCAGCGAGGGGCGCGCACGGTGCAGGACGGTGTCTCCGTCAGCTGCGCGCTGCCGTTGAACACGGTCGCGAGCGCTGAGAACTCGTCGCCGGTGACGCACCTGATGGTGCGCGCCGGTGATCTGCCGGAGGCAACGGGCACCGCCGACTACTTCGCGATTGCGCCCCACGGGATGGCGCACACGCACCTCGACGCCCTCTGTCATATCTTCAATCAGGGAAAGATGTACAACGGATTCCCGGCAAATGCGGTGCAGTCTTCGGGCGCGTCGCGCTGCGCGATCACGAGTGGCGAGCAGGGCATCGTCAGCCGGGGAGTACTGCTCGATATCCCGGCGGCGCGTGGCCTGGACTGGCTGGAACCGGGCGACCCGATCTATCCGTCCGACCTTGAGGCGGCGGAGGAACGCGCCGGCATTCGGGTAGAGGAGGGCGACATCCTGCTGGTGCGGACGGGCCGGCACCGACGCAACGCACGAACCGGACCGTCGAACGCGAGAGAGATGGTCGCGGGACTGCACGCCGCGTGTCTCCCCTGGCTGCACGAACGTCGCATCGCCGTGCTGGGGTGTGACGGGATCAGCGATGTGCTGCCGTCGCGGGTCGAAGGGGTTGGGCTGCCGATCCACTTCGTCGCGATTCCGGGGATCGGCCTCCACCTGATCGACAACGCGCAACTCGACGATCTGGCCGATGCCTGCGCGCAGCGGCGGCGCTGGGAGTTCCTGCTCACGCTCGCGCCGCTGCGACTCCAACGCGGCACGGCGTCGCCGGTCAATCCGATCGCGTTGTTCTAGCGCCGGATGCGGGAGGGTGGGTTTAACATCCGCCCTCCGCTCCCTACGGAATGACGCCGTTCGACTTCAGCTCGACGATCTGATCCCAGTCGTGGCCCAACTCGAGCAGGGTCTCCTCGGTGTGTTGACCAAACTCCGGCGCCGGTCCGCTCGGCTGCCACGGCGTGCCGTAGAAGTCGGCGGGTGACGCGACCATCCGGATCGGACCATCGGGCGACGGTACATCGACCCAGGCGCCCGCCTCGGCCATCACCGGGTCGGCCACCACCTGGTCGAGGGTCTGGACCGGCGCGTACCAGACGTTTTCGCGATCGAAGATCGGCTCCCACTCGGCCAGCGTCTTCGTCCGCATGACCGCCTCGATCTCATGAATGAGGTCGGCGGCGTTGGCGGCGCGGAGTGCGAGCGATGCGAATCGTTCGTCGGTCAACCAGTCCTCTTGCCCGACGGCGCGGCAGAAGTCGGGCCAGTGGCGGTCGCCTTGCAGCATCAACAGCCAGATCGCGCGGTCGTCGGCGGTGGTGTAGTTGAGGATGATCGGGTTGGGAAAGGATTCACGTTGCATCGGCTGGGCGGCAACGCCGAGGCGCAGGGTTTGATTGAGGTCCCAGCCGAGGGTGTAGACACCGGTCCGGGCAAGGGAGACGGCGACCTTCTGACCCTGCCCGGTACGCTCGCGATGAAATAACGCCGCCGCGACCGCTCCGGCGGCCTGCGCGCCGGCGTTGTGATCGCCCATGCCTCCACGCTGCAAGGGCAACGGCTGGCCGGGCGGCGTCAGGATCGCCGCGATGCCCGCCCGCGACCAGAAGGCGCCGACATCGTAGGCGGCCCGATCGCGCTGCGATGATTCCGGCCCGTAGCCGGTGACATGCGCGTAGATCAGGCGCGGATTGCGCTGAGCCAGCGACTCGTAATCCAACCCCAGGCGAGTGAGCCCGCCCGGCCGCTGGTTGGTGACGAAGACATCGGCGCGATCGATCAGTTCGAGCGCGACCTCCCGTCCGCGCGGATCGTGGAGGTTGAGCGCGACGGAGCGCTTGCCCCGATTATCCAGTTCGAACATCGGGTTGGTGCCGGCGAACTTCGGCCCGGCGAGGGCCATGATGCCCCGAAACGGATCGCCCTCTGGTGGCTCAATCTTGACCACCGCCGCGCCCCAATCGCAGAGAATACCGGCGCAGGATGGCCCTGCCACCCAGACGCCCAACTCGACGACGTTGACACCGGTCAATGGTCCCATGATTGCCCTCCACGGCGGTTCGCGGGCGAGTATATCGCGTTCGCGATCAGGGGTCAGGCGCCATGCCACGGACTCACTCGATCCCTGCCTCCTGCATCGTCGTATCCTGCAGAACATGCATGGTCACTGCCGGGTAATGGTCCACCTCACCGCGTTCGCTACCATATTCGTGGCGGTCGTCGCGTGCGGTGATGTCACGAGTGAACGAACGGCGATCCAACCGGACGCCTCGATCGCGACAGCAGCGCCGCCGGCCGCGCCGTCCGGCGTAGCGACGGCCGGCGCCACGGTCGCGCCGTCTCCCTCCGCGACCGCCGGACCGTCCGTCGTCGGCGATGAGGAGCGAGACATGGATCTGATCGCGGCCGCCGCAGCCGGCGACCTGGAGGACGTCAATCAGCTGCTCCGCCAGGGCGCGAGCGTCGATGCCCGCGACGGTCGTGGCCGGACGGCGCTGATCGCGGCCGCCTATGGCGACCACCTGGCGGTCGCGGAGGCGCTGATCGCGGCCGGCGCTGATGTCAACGTGAAGGATGACACGCAGCAGAGCGCCTACCTCATCCCAACGGCAGACGGCTCGTTGGCGATGCTGCGGCTCGCGCTCCGGTCCGGCGCGGACGTGCATAGCCTCGACAGCTACAACGGCACGGGCCTGATCCGGGCAGCCGATCGTGGCCATGTCGAGATCATTCGGGAACTGCTGACGACGCCGATCGCGATCGACCACGTCAACCGGCTGGGCTGGACGGCATTGCTCGAGGCGATCATCCTCGGCCGGGGTGACGAGCGGCACACGGAAGTCGTGCGCCTGCTCGTCGCGGCCGGGGCGAACGTCAACCTCGCGGACGGCAACGGTGTCACGCCGCTCGCCCACGCACGGCAGCGCGGCCAGGCGGCGATCGCCGAGATTCTCCTACAGGCGGGCGCGCGCCCTCAATAGCCCATCAGCGAACTGGCCCGGCCGGCGCTCGGAATCGGCCAGATCGCCGCTGGGTCCACCGCCACGTTGAGGCAGGTGGAGCGGTCGGCGGCGAGGGCACGCTCGACGGCGGGGCGCACGGTGTCCGGGTCGGTGATGTGGTCGGCGTGTCCCCCGAACGCCTTCATCATCGTGTCGTAGCGGATGCCGGGCAGATACATGGCGACGCGTTCATCGTGCGGATTGCTGAACATGCGGCTTTCGAGGACGCCGCCCATGATGCCGTCGTTGTTGTCGATCAGGAAGAGGATCGGTGACTCGTAGCGGAGGGATGTCTCCATCTCCATGCCATTGAAGCCGAAGGCGCAATCGCCGTTGACGCTGATCACGGGGCGGTTCGGCGCCGCGAGCTTGGCGCCGACGGCGAAGGGAACGCCCACCCCCATGCAGCCGTTTGCGCCGGAGTTGAGGCGAGAGGCGGGCACGTAGCTCGGGAGCACCTGACGGCCGGTGGCCAGCGTGATCTGGCCGTCGACGGTGATGATCGCGTCCCGCGGCAGGGCATCGCGCACTTCGCGGAGCAGGCGGTGGTGGGTCATCGGAATCGCGTCGGATTCGAGCAGCGGTTGGAGCGTCGCTTCGTTCTTCGTCTTCGCTTCGGCCAGCGTCTGCAGCCACTCGGACTCTGAGCGGTTCGGTGCCTGGTCGCCAACAGCTTCCAGGATCTGGGCGACGACGGCGAGCGCGTCGCCGGTGATACCGGCCGCCGCCGGACGCTGGAGGCCGATCTCGGCATCGTCGATATCGATATGGATGATGCGGGCGTCGGGGGCGAAG
This sequence comes from Dehalococcoidia bacterium, assembly GCA_050184225.1. Classification (GTDB taxonomy): domain Bacteria; phylum Chloroflexota; class Dehalococcoidia; order CAUJGQ01; family CAUJGQ01; genus JBFXAN01. The sequence goes on from JBFXAN010000103.1 coordinate 10,226, forward strand.
CCGCGGCCCATGCCGAAGGTCCAGTTGAGCCGCGCGCCGACGACGACGATCACATCGGCGCCCCGAAGCGCCGTCGAGCGGGCGCCGCTCATGCAGAGGGGATGATCGTCGGGAATGTAGCCACGGCCCATCGGCGAGGGGACGAAGGGCATGCCCATCGTGTCGACCAGCTGGGTGAGGCCGGAGAACGCACCCGGCGCCGGGCTGCTGTCGCCGATCGTGGGAGGGGCAGACCAGCGCACGCCCTTGCCGAGCACGAGCAGCGGGCGTTCGGCCTGCAACAGCATCTCGGCAGCACGGCTGACGGCGGCGGGATCGCCGATCGGTTTGGCAGCCGGCTCGATTCTCGGTGGACGCTGCACGGTCGATTCCTCGACACTCGCCTGGAGGATGTCAGACGGCAGGTCGAGGTAGACGGGGCCGGGGCGGCCGGCGTAGGCGGTGCGGATGGCGATGGCGAGCAATTCGGGGATGCGCTCGGCGCTATCGACCTGCATCGCCCACTTCGTAACAGGACGCATCATCGCCACCGAGTCAGCTTCTTGAAACGGCATCCGGCCACGCTGACGGCGGGATGAGGAGCCGCCAAGAATGATCACCGGCCAGCAGTTGTCGAGGGCGACGTGCGCGCCGGTGACGCCGTTGGTCACGGCAGGGCCGGAAGCGAGCATCGCGACGCCGAGCGGTCCGCCGACGTACGCATAGGCCATCGCCATCATCACGGCGGCCTGCTCGTGATGCGTTCCGATCGGGCGCATGCCCAGATCGCTGCAGGCGCCGACCGCCTCGATCACAGGACCGCCGACGACGGTAAAGATACACTCCGCCCCCTGATCCTTGAGCGCGTGTGCAAGAAGAGTCGATCCATCCATGAGCTTTCCTTTCGAACCCCTCCCCCGGCCCCTCCCCCCGCTGACGCGCGGAGCGGGGTGCCTTCATCTGGCGATGACGCCAGTATCGTCTTCGCGACGATCTGACCGCGGGGCGGTCTACATTGGCACCCCGGCTCCGGCGAGGCACCCCGCTCCGCGCGTCAGCGGGGGGAGGGGCCGGGGGAGGGGTCTCCCCATATTCACCGTGCTGACGATAGTGCATCCGTCGATCACGTGTAAGAGCGTCACTCAACGGACGGGGGGCGGCCGATGCTCATACCGCCATCGACGACGATCGTCTGCCCGGTGATCCAGCGGGCGTCGTCGCTGGCGAGGAAGAGGACGGCGTTGGCGATATCCCAGGCGGTGCCCTCCGTCTTGAGCAGGCTGCCCGTGCGCCGGCGTTCGCGGAGGGCGGCGCGGGCATCGTCGTCGCGGGCCTCCGCCTGCACCATCGGCGTCCAGACCTGGCCGGGAGCAACACAGTTGACGCGGATGCCCTGACGCGCGTGCTGCCCGGCCATCACCATCGTTAGCGAGATGACGGCGCCCTTCGAGGCGGCATAGGCGGCGCGCTCATTCGCCCGCAGCGCGGCGACGGAGGAGATGTTGACGATCGCTCCCCTACCGCTGTCGATCATCGCGGGGATCGCGTGCTTGGACGCGAGCATCATACCTTTGACATTGACCGCCATAACCCGATCCCAGTCCGGCTCTTCGGCGTCGAGGACGCTGACCGCGCGGCCACCGATGCCGACGTTGTTGACGAGGATGTGCAGGCCGCCATAGCGTTCTGTCGCGGCGCGGACCATTGCCGCGCAGTCGTCCCCATTGGTCACATCGGCAACGAAGACTGACGCTTCACCACCGTCGTCTTGGATCTGTTGGACCGTCTCGGTGGCGGCGTCTTCGCTTCGGTCGACAACCAGGACTCGCCCACCCTCACGAGCAAAGAGGATTGATGTCGCCTTGCCATTGCCAACACCGGGACCGCTCGATCCTCCTCCGGTAACGATCGCAACCGTACCCTCCAGCCGCAGCCGCGCTTCCGGCATGACGCACTCCTCCTGTCGCTGACACATGCTAAACCGGTATTGAAACGCAAAACCGCAAAGGGAGCAAAGTCCGCGAAGATTTCAGAAGGGACTTTGTGTTCTTTATTCCCTTCGCCGTGAGAGGTGATCGAGCAGAGCCGTCCCCGGCCGATCGAGGAAGCAACGGCCGTGGTGGCATGAGGAGTGACAACGCTGTGGTATCGTGACGAAAAGAATGAATGACGATCTGATCATCGAGCAGTTCCGTTTGGGGCCGCTCTGGAACTTCGCATATCTGGTCGGCTCGCGGGCGGCGGGTGAAGCCGCCGTGATCGATCCTGGCGTTGGGTCTACCGTGTTGCTGGAGCGGGCGGCGGAGATCGGCGCCCGCGTTGTCGCTCTGGTCGCCACGCACTTTCATAAGGACCACACGGCGGGCGTGGCGACGCTTGTAGACAAGACCGGCGCCGCCGTGCAAATCCATCATGCAGATGAAGGCGGGCTGCGCACGCACTTTCACGGTCCGCTCCGTGCGACGGATGACATGGAGTCGATTCAGGTTGGCGATCATCTCCTCCACCTCTGGCACGCGCCAGGACATACGTCCGGGTCGCAGTGGGTCGTCGTGGACGGCTCGGTTTTCACGGGTGACTCGCTGATGGTCGGTTGCGTCGGTCGCACCGGGTACGAAGACAATGCGATGGAGCGGATGTGGTGGACGTTCAGCGAACGGTTTCCACTCTTGGAAGACGGCATCCGCATCTATCCCGGTCATGACTACGGCCGGGAGCCGTGGAGCACGGTTGGTCGGGAACGGCATCGGAATGCCAGCCTCCGCGCCACGACGATCGACGAGTTCGTTCGCTCGCTGGACGCCGACGGCCAGGGCTGACCCTGGCCGTCGTTCGGACAACCTACGTGCCGGACGATGTCGGGCGGATCAGGTGAATGGCTGCCGGGAGGCCGCGCACCCGCAGCGGCAGCCGGTCTTGAAGTCTCAGCCCGCGGTGCTTCGCAATCACAGTGGTCAGCAACCGGCTATCGGCTGTGAGGAGCACCAAGCGGCCGCCGGGGGCAAGGACGCGCGACCACTCGGCGATCACGGCCGGATAGAGCACACGATTCCCCTGCTCGCTGCCGATCTGACGCCCGAAGGGAAGGTTGCAGAGGATAGCGTCGACCGAACGGTCGGCGACCGGCAGCGATTGCGCGTTCCATTGGCGAAGCTCAATCGGCTGATAGCGCGGCCCGATGTTGGCGCGGGTCGCCGTGACCGCTTCGGGATCGCCGTCGCCGCCGAGCAGACGACGATAGCGGGAGGCTTCGCCGCGTTCGATCAGGAGCGTGCCGGCGCCGCACATCGGGTCGAGGACGACATCGTCCGGTCGCGGCTGGGATACGAGCACCATCGCGGCGGCGATCGTCGGTTTCAGCGATGCGGGCACATTCGCCTGTTTATAGGTTCGATACCGCAGGTCAGCACTCGAAAGTCTGATGCCGATCACCAGGTGGTCCCGGACGAGATGAACCCAAAACTCCAGGTGGGCATCGTCGGCGACAAGTCGGAGTGCGGGAACCCGCTTCTCGATCGCCCGTTCGATCGCCTGACGAAGGTCAACACGTCGAAAAGCGTGTTCGCCGGCCGCACGCGCGATCACCCGAAAGGTCGGGCGGCGCGCGCGCCGCCCGTGAATCTGGAGTCCGAGCGCGATGGCCGCATCGAGCGCGTCGCACTGCTCGACCGCCTCTCGCGCAACCCGAAGTCCGGCGTAGCCTCCCGAGATCTCGGTCTGGTCGACGGCCAGGACAAAGACATCCTCGACGGTTCGCAGCGCCAAGAGGTGTCCGGGGTCGCCACGATAGGAGAGCGCGAGCAGGCTGGTGCGTTCGTCAAAGCCGGACAGACCACGAACGTCGGAGGCTTTGGGAACGCTCAGCCCGATCTCGCGGGCGGTGATGCGCTCCAACCCAGGGACGACATGGAGTAGGTAGGCGATCGCGGGGTCAACCATGGGCTCAGGATTCCGGGCGGTCCTCACCGCCGCGGTTGCCTGGACCGCGGCGACGCCGGCGGCGGCGCTTTGGTGTGGGGTCGGTGGCCGGCATCCCTGGCTCATTGGCGACGACCGACTCGCGCTGCTGCTCGACCGCGGCGACTCCCGTTGCCGGTGCCGGGCGTGGCCGGCGCTCCGGGGGCCGTCGCTCGCGACGGCGTTCCTCACGCGGTGGCGGCATGGGATTGGAAGGTTCCGCGAACGCGGGCGGCAACTCATCCAGCTCGGTTGGCGCTGCGATGATGCGGACGACGCCGCGCTCCATCGCCAGCGCCGAGGATGGCATCTCGACCACCTGGAAGTCGGCCATCTGCAGGGTGACGACCTGACGCAGCGCGTTGACACCGACGACCCGTGCATCACCGGCGGGCGTGCTCACCGCCGTTCCGACCCGCGGCAGCTCAGCCTTGAGCTGCTTGTACATGTCGTTCTCGTAGGAGAGGCAGCAGAGCAGGCGGCCGCACTGTCCCGAGATCTTGCTCGGATTGAGCGGTTGATTCTGCTCCTTCGCCATCCGGATCGAGATCGCCGGAAACGCCGTCAGCCAGGACGAGCAACAGAGCCGGCGGCCACAAACGCCGTATCCGCCTACCGCCTTGGCCTGGTCGCGGGGACCCACTTGTCGAAGCTGCACCTGTGATTGCAGCTCGGACTGAAGTTCTTTGAGGAGGTCGCGCAGATCGACGCGGTTCTCGTTCGCGGGATTGAAATAAATGGTGAGCCGGGAGCCGTCGAGATTGTAGGCTCCCGACACGACCTTGATCGGCACATCCATCCGCGCGACTACAGCACGGGCGCGGGACACGTCCTCCTCGGCCCGCGCCTTCAAGATCTGCATCCGCTCCAGATCCTCTTGATATGCCATCCGGACGATCGGCTTCAGCGTCTCGCTCAGTTCCGCGTTGACCACCTGACGGGGCGCGATGATCACGCGACAGATCTCGAGACCGCGGCTGGTCTCGACGACGACGTATTCGCCGACCTCGATGTCCTCGAACCCGGCGGGAGAGAAGTAGTAGATCTTGCCTGCTTCCTGAAAGCGGACGCCGACAACGTTTTGCATGATGGACTCCTACGGCGTGCGCTCGGAGGCGCCGGCGGCCGATGCGGCCACGACTGCCCGGCGCCCTCCGGCACGTATGACTTCCGGTGGCTCAATCGCACTCGGAAGCCGCAGCATCAGCGCCTCGAGCGCAAGCCTGGGGTTGACATTTTGTTCGAGGTCGCGGCGGGCCTGGCGGATCGCGCGCACGCCGGCAGCGGCAGACTCGACACCGAGCCGGTCCGCCTGAACCCGCAGGTCCGACGCCCGTTCGGCGTTGACGATCGCGGCGTCGGCGCCGCCCGCTACCAGCAACAGATCGCGCCACCACTCGACCCAGGTATCGAGAACGATGAAGACTTCGGTGCGGGTGCGCGCCTTGCCGTCCTTGGGCGGCGCCGCCTCGGATTGTTCGCCACCCGCCTCACCCTTCGCTCGTTCGCGGCGGGCAAAGGCATCCGCCAGTCGTTGCGCCTCGGCAAAGCGCGGCTCGACGCCGGATGAGGCCACACGCGAGGCGAGGTCGAGCGCGGCCGCCCGACGTACATCGAAGTCGGGATCACGGAGCGCGTCGACGGCGCGGCCGATCCGGCCACCGAAGATCCGGCTGAGCCGGGCGGCGTGATCGGGTGTGGCGCCGAACCGCTCGACCAATGCATGTTCCGTCTCGGAGGGGCGGAGTGCGCGCAAGGCAACCCGTCGGCAGCGGGAACGCACGGTTTCGCTCAGGCCCTCTTCGGTTGCGGTGACGAGCAGGATCACGGCACGGTCCGGCGGTTCTTCAAGGGTCTTCAGGAACGCGTCGGCGGCCTGCGCGTTCATCGCATCGGCCGGATCGACGATGATCACGCGCCGCTGTCCCTCGAATGGCGCCAGCCCGAGCACGCGCTCGATGCGGCGCACCTGGCAGATGCGGATATCTCGGCCGGCGTCGGTGGCGTGATCGTGCTCCGCTTCATCACAGATGCCGCCCGGCGCGATTACCTCAACATCGGGATGTTTGCCCGCATCAATCCGGCGGCAGACGGAACATTCGCGACAAGGAGGGTCCGCCGACGGGCAACTGACGGCCTTGGCGAGCTCAAGCGCCAGGGCGCCCTTGCCGATGCCGGACGGACCGCAGAACAGGTAGGCGTGCGCCAGGCGCCCTTCGGCGATCGAGCGGTTGATCGCGGCGACCGCTTCGACATGGCCGATGATCGATCGAATCATGGCCGGCTCTCCGAGGGACAGTCGCAGGAAGTCACGCAAGCTCCGTTCTCAGCAGGTCCTCATAGGTCTCCCGCCGGCGGACGAGACGGGCGGCGCCGTCGCGGACGAAGACGACGGCGGGCCGCAGCGCGCCGTTGTAGTTGCTCGCCATCGCCGGCGCATAGGCGCCACTGGCGGGGACGGCGAGAACATCACCGGAGCGCAGTTCAGGCAGGTCGATATCACGGATCAGAATGTCGCCGGACTCGCAGTACTTGCCGGCGATCGTGACCGTCGCGTCCGGGGACTCCTGGGGACGGTTGGCGATGATCGCTTCGTAGCGGGCGTCGTACATCGCCGGACGAATGTTGTCGGCCATGCCGCCATCGATCGAGACGTAGCGGCGGACACCAGGAATGTCCTTGATCGACCCGACCGTATAGAGGGCGACACCCGCGCGGGCCACCATCGACCGACCCGGCTCGACAAAGAGCCGCAGCGGCGGCAGTCCATACCGTTCGCGGGCGGCGCTGACGGCGTTGACCACGATCGCGGCGTAGGCATCGGGTTCGGGCGGCGGCGCATCGGCGAGATATTGCACGGCGAAGCCGCCACCCGGACTGAACTCCGTAGGGATGTACCCGGTACGGTCGCGTTGCGCCGCGGCGAAGCCAAGCATCACGTCGGCGACCTGCTCATACGACTCGATCTCGAAGATCTGCGAGCCGATGTGACAGTGGTAGCCGAGCAGCGTCAGGTGGTTGGCGGCGAGTGTCCGGTTCACCGCCTCGGCGGCGTCGCCGTTCTCGATCGTGAAACCGAACTTGGTATCGATCTGACCGGTGCTGATCTTGGCATGCGTGTGCGGATCGATACCGGGCGCGAGACGAAGGAGGACGGATTGATTGCGGCCGGCCTCGCCGGCGATCCGGTCCAGCACTTCGATCTCGTAGAAGTTGTCGACAACGACACGGCCAATACCGGCCGCCACGGCCTCGCGTAGCTCCTGCGGGGTCTTGTTGTTGCCGTGGAGATGGATGCGCTCGGGAGGAAAGCCGGCGGCAAGCGCGATCGCAAGCTCGCCACCAGAAACAACGTCGAGGCCCAGCCCTTCTTCCTGCATGACCTTGAGGACGGCGAGGCCGATATACGCCTTCGATGCGTAGGCCACCATCGTGTCGGGATTGTGGCGCGTGAACGATCCGACGAACGCACGGGCCTGATCGCGTAGAAGTTGCTCGTCAAAGACGTAGAGGGGCGTGCCGTACTCGCGGGCGAGCTCGACCGTGTCACAGCCACCGATCGCGAGATGGCCGCGCTCGTTGACGGTGGCAGTCGAAGGCAAGACCCCCTGCAACGGCATGGTGGGCGAAAGTTGTTGCGTCACGCTGCGCTCCGGGTGGGAATTCCGAACGTCCTACCCAGGGACCGGGAGGGGCGATTCGTACCGATACCACGACGAGTGTACCAGACCGGCCGGTGCCTGCCGGTGGCGCGTGTGTGGCGTCCGGCGGCTTGGTCTTGAACACCCCTACGAAATAGCCGGAATATGTGTGTCTGCCTGGGAGCGCGGGTTGCCAGCCCGCTGGTCAGTCTATTGGGTTTGTGCCATCGGCGGGCTGGCAGCCCGCGCTCCCAGGGCGGCATCTCAGTTCGTGCAGACACTGGCCTAGGAGGTTGGGCCACCGACGATGGCAAGGGGCAACCGGACGGTGAAGGTGGAACCATCGCCCTCAGAGCTGACCACGGAGAGGGCGCCGCCGTGCTGCTCGACGATCTGCCTGGCGCCGGAGAGTCCGATCCCGGTGCCGGAGATGATCTCGGCAACGTTCTCACCGCGATGATAATGGTCGAAGACGTAGGGCAGGTCCTTTTGGGGAATGCCCATGCCGTGGTCTTCGACGCTGAGCACGGCCCACTCCGCTGCTGCTTGAAAGCCGTTTGCGCCGACATGTGGTGCCCCCCGCACTTCACGGCACAGTTGAACCGTGATGTCACCGCCGGCGGGGCTGTACTTGATCGCATTGCCGAGAAGGTTGGCGACGACCCGTTCGAGCCGTTCTCCGTCCCAGAGACCGGTGATCGATTCGAGGGTAGCGTTGACCCGGATCGCATGGCGGTCGGTCGTCTTCTGCTGTTCGGCGGCGACCCGTCGCGTGAGGGCAACGATGTCGGTCGGGCGGCGCTGGAGTTCCAGCACGGCGCCGCGCTGGAAGCGGGCGACGTCGAGCAAGTCGTTGATCTGGCGGGTCATGCGATTCGCCGCCGCATCAATTTCGGCCAGGCTGTCCAGCAGCCATGGCGCATCATTTCTGCCGAGCCGGATGACGCGTCGCTGGAGGAGCTGGGCAAGCGACTTGATCGCGGTCAGCGGCGTCTTGAGATCGTGCGATGCGGCGGATATAAATGCGTCGACCTGGCCGATCGCGTTGAGCTGACGGTCATACGCCCGAGAGAGCCGGTTGACCAGCCGGTAGGCCAGCACCGAGATCACGACGGCTGTAATGCCGATCAGGATCAACTGGGTTCGAAGATCGTTGCGAATCGTGCTGAAGGCGGCGCCGGCCGGTTGAGAAATGACCACCGACCACGGCGCCGCCGGGACGGGTGCGTAGGCGATCAGCGTGGCGGGGCTGTCATCGCCGGTCACCGTCACACCGCTCCCTCCCGCGTGAATCGCCTCGACATCCCAACGCCGGTCGACAAGGTCGCGGGCAGGCAGTGCTTCGGGGTCGGAGTGCGCGATCACATTCCCGAGAGCATCGATCACCGTGCTCTCGATACCGTCCTCGTGATCCGCGGCAGCCAGCGCGGCGTTCAACTTTCCGGTCGAGAGCCAGGCGATGAGGACGCCCTTCGACCCATTGACAAACTCGATCGGGGCGGCCAGGGGAACGGTGGGGAATTGGCCACCTTCTCCGATGGCGGGCGGACCGATGACCGGACGGTTCGTGGAGATCACGTCTTGAAGGAAGGACCGGTCAGCGATATGGCTGTCCGAAAGATCTGGGCCGGTACCGATGATGTTCGTGCCAGCGGACTCGAAGACGGCCAGGCTCTCCCAATCGGGGGTATCGGCGAGCGCCTGATCGAGGAAGCCGCGCAGGTCGGGCCGGTTTCCGAGGTCCCGGATGTCGGGGCTTCGCGCCAGCGCCTGCACGGTCGCCAGCCGGGCATCGACGAAAGACGAAAGGGATTGCGCGGACAGCTGTGCCCGTGCCAGGCGTTCCGATCGGACGCGCGCCTCCGACGCGTCTGCGCCCTGCCAGACACTCATGGCTGTGAGGGCGAGCGGGATGAGCAGTAGACCGATCACCCCGAGGATGTAGAGTCGGGGAGACCAGCGTCCGTCAGCCCGCGTGCGAGGATTGTTCCGCATCTCGACAGCGCCGCCACCTTTAGACCTCGATACGATACCGAACGATCGCATCGCTCGGATACGGCCCTCTGTCGTTATGGACATCGGCGCGCGGCGCCGCTTCGCCGCCACTCGAGCCAGGCGCGCATAATCGCGGGGTCGTGGTGAAACGCCGGCGGTGGCAAGGCGTCGATGGGAAAGAAGCGTACTTCGTACGCTTCGTCACCGGCGACCGGTTCACCGTCGCCGGCCGCGGCAGCGAAGGCCAGAAAGATGACACGGCTCTCCGGCTCCTGGTAGACCCCGAGCAGGTGTTCGATCCGAACGGTCAGCCCGGTTTCCTCCCGTGCCTCGCGCACGGCGGCGGCATAGACATCCTCAAATGCGTCGACAAACCCGGAGGGAAATGACCAGGCGCCCATCTTTGGCTCGTGGTTGCGTCGCGTCAGCAGGATCGAGCCGTCTCGCTCGGCGACGACGCCAACCGCGACCTTCGGATCGTCGAAGTGCACGTGACCGCAGTCCGGGCAGACGGGCCGCTCTCGACCGAAGGCGAGCCGCTGTACCAACCGCGCGCCGCAATTCAGACAATACGTGGCAGGCATGTTTCGCAATCCGGCGGCGTGAGCGCCGTGAGTCTATGGTAGCGAGTTCGAGGTGACCATGCGTTCGTCCGGTTGGTTTCGATAGACCCAGACCAGGGTGGATCGTGCCAGACGTAAGAGATCCCGCCGACCGGCTCGGGCGGCACTATCCTAACGGGGTCTGATGAAACAGCCGCTGTCATACGGGCGTTGTACTGTTGGGTGATCCGCGCGGCCATCGGTCAGCGTATCTTCGGTGACGGCGGGAGCGGCACTCGTTTGTGAAGGCTTGCACTTTTGCCGAGCGCCGGGCACAATGGTTTGTGAGTTCCGTCACAATAATCCTCCTGCAAGTGAGGTACGGTGGATCTCCTGGGGCGAGGATCACTCACTGAGCAATTGGATATCGCCTGTTCGGAGCATTCTCAGCCACCAGCCGCTTACTACGCTACATGTCACCGGGCGGTCGCCGCCCTGAAGGAGAACGAACGATGCAAATTCATGAGACGCTGTTCCTGACGAGTGAGGGGATCAAGGCGCTCAAGGATGAACTTGACTATCTCCGGATTACCCGTCGCCGCGAGATCGCGGATATGCTGCGGGATAGCCGCGAAAACGACTACAGCATCGAAGCCGATGCTCCCTATGACCCGGCCAGGGACGAGCAGGCGTTCGTCGAGGGCCGTATCCTCGAGCTCGAGCAGATGCTGGCAAGCGCCCAGGTGATCGACGAAGAGGCCGGCCGGCGGGCGGGACGTGTTGCCCTGGGCAGCACCGTCGTCGTCGAGGATGCCCGCGGCAAGTCGCTCACCTATCAGATCGTTGACAGCGCCGAAACGGACCCGTCTCAGGGCAAGGTGAGCGACGAGTCACCGGTTGGAAAGGCGCTGCTCGGCGCCGCTCCCGGCGACACTGTGACAGTCCACGCGCCCGCCGGACAAAAGACGATCACGATCCGCGAGCTGCGATAATACCACCGCGCCACGTTCAACGTTCGATGTACGCGCTGCCCTCTGACCGGCACAAGCATGCATGATGCTTCCCCGGACTCCGAGGGCAGTGACGCTCTTTCCGATCACGGTCACGTCCATCAGGTTGAGGCTATCCACCCGTGGAGACGTCAAGGGCCGCGCCTCAGCCGGCCACACCCACGCCGATCAATCGGCCGACGACATAGGTGACGCCGGCGGCAATCGCGCCGATCGCGACCATCCGCAATGCCCCGACCACGGGGCTTCGTCCGGTGAAAAGGGTAATCGCCGACCCAACGAGGGCGATGCCGATCGCACTGAGGACGACACTCATCACGAACGCCCCGGTTCCGCTACCAACCATATAGGGAAGCACGGGCAGAACCGCGCCCGCGGCAAACGCGATCAGGGAACTGGCGGCCGCGCCAAAGGGTGACCCGAGGGCGTCAGGATCGAGGCCAAGCTCCTCCCGCGCCATCGTGTCCAGCGCGGCCGTCGGGTCGGCGATCAAGCGCCGGGCCATGAGATCGGCCTCACGTTCGGGCACACCCTTCGCCTGATAGAGGAGTGACAGTTCCTCCCGCTCCTGTTCCGGGTCCATCGCCAGTTCCTGGCGTTCGAGCGCGATCTGACGTTCGAACATCTCCCGCTGTGCCGACATCGAGACGTACTCGCCGGCCGCCATCGAGAACGATCCGGCGAGCAGCCCGGCGACCCCGGCGAGGAGGATAAAGCGCGGCTCCGGATTGGCGCCCGCGACGCCGATCACCAGCGACAGGTTGGAGACGAGGCCATCGTTCACGCCGAAGACCGCGGCCCGCAGCGAGCCGCCGCGGTCCCGCCGATGCCAGCGCTCGCGGCCGAGGATCGCCGAGGTGGCGTCTTCACTGGTGAAGGTTGTCGCGGGCTCGGGCGGAACGATGGCGCTGCCTTCCGTCATCGCCGCCAGCATGCGCGCGTGACCCCGTTCTTCAGGGACGAAGTCGGCGGCATCCGGCTGATCGGAGTAGGCGCCGGCGGCACGTAACTCCATGCCGCGAACGAGGGGTAAGACCGCATCGACGCCGAACCACCCGGCCAGCGTCCGGATGGCGCGGATCTGCATACCCGGCCGACCGACCGGCGGCTCGACACCGGCGGCGCGCAGCTTTTCCTCCCACCGGGCGGCATGGCGACCTTCAATCGCCGCCATCTTCCGCAGGATGTCCGCACGGCGCGGATCCTTCGCCGCGTCCGCCAGCGCCAGATAGAGGGCCTCGCCTTCCCGCTCGTCGCGGTAGTTGGCGGTCCAGCGGGCAATGTCGTTGGCGTCGTGTCCGTTTGGCATACCCCTAGCCTACCGACACCTGCCCGCGATTGCAGCATCGCTCCCCGGCGACAACGACTGGACGCTGCCCAGCCCGATGGATCGCGCCTCCCTGGGAGCGCTCACATCTCGATGTTGCACTCGGTCATGCGCGGTGCAGCCGGCTTCAACTTCTGGGCCGCTGATGAA
>JBFXAN010000104.1:0-22496 GCA_050184225.1 Dehalococcoidia bacterium
GTGCCAGTAGCTCGCTTGGTTGCGGCAAGACTATCCCTCATCAACCATGCCCCGCCAGGACTCCCCCTTCCCTGCGAGGGAAGGGGGCCGGGGGGTTAGGTATCTCAGCCCGCCGCGTCGGTATTGCCTTGGAGTTGAAGCGGTGCGATGTTCAGCCGTTCTTCCGCATAGGTCAGGTGATCGGCGGGAACGCCGCCCACCTCCGCTGCCGCATCACGGACGTTGCGAACCGCTTCGGTGAAGCGGCGGAGATCGGAGCCGTTGACCGTGCGAAAGGCGTCGTGCCCTACCGACCAGACCGCGTTGCTGATGTCATCGATCAGGGCGCGTCCGTCGTCGGTAATTTCGACGAGCACGACCCGGCGGTCGGTTTCGTGACGGATGCGTCGTACGAGCTTGCGGCGTTCCAACCGATCGACGAGGTCGGTCGTCGTCTGCGTCTGTTGCAAGAGAAAGCGGGCGAGGTGCGACATTCGCTGTGGTCCGTGCTGGGCGAGGACGAGGAGCGCGCTACCCTGCGATTGATTGAGGCTCCAGGGGCGCAGTCGCACGTCGACCGCACGTTCAAGCGAGATTGCGGCCTGGCCGATGGCCACCCATGCTTGATACATGTCGAGAGAATTCATCCGATCGTTGCCTCCGGTCTATCAGGCGCCCGTCGCGGGTCCGCCGGCGCCGCCGTGTAGCGCATGGTTATGCGCGGATGTGGGTGACAGTGACATCGGTGCAGCTATTTGCACGTTCCATTATCTGCGCGAAGACTCCGTACAATCCAGCCTTACACATAACAGCGTGCTATCAAGAACCGGAGATATCGGACGCACGCGCCCCGGGGCGGCCGTCACATTCGGTTACGGCTCGGCGGCGTCCCGGCCACGTCATCCCCACGATTCAGACAACGATGGTGGCAGTCGCCGGAATCATCGGCTCACGATTGTTCGGCGCCTTGAACGGCCGCATCGCCGAGCCATCCGACTCGAGGACACTCGTCAGATCAGGATAGTCACGATGGAACGCATCGATCCAGGCCGGCTCCAGAGGCAGCAATCGCCCCTTGCTTCCCCATCTGGTGGCAACGGTCAGCGGCATGACGCCACCTGGGAGTGCGGCGACGCTCACCCATTCCCATGCGCGGCGGTGTCCTGCTCGTATTGCGCAAGTAGGGCCGCGGGGTCGTAGACTTCCCCATCCTTGACGACCCGATAGATCCGGCGTGTATTGCGAATGTCGGCGGTGGGGTCGGCGTCGAGCACGAGCAGGTCGGCGCGTTGGCCGGGGCGGATCGTCCCCTGGTCGTCGGCGCGGCGCAGTGCCTCGGCCGCGCGGTGCGTCGCCGTTTCGAGTGCCGCCTTCGGCGACATCCCGGCACGTACCAGCCAGCGCAACTCGCGATGCAGCGTGAACCCGGGAATTCCTTGGAGGGCACCGGTGTCCGTCCCGGCCAGGACTGCCGCCCCCGCCTCGATCAGGCGTCCGACGAACTCCACCTGGCGCTCGGCAGAGGCCCGCAGCAACGCCGGGTCGGGCGCCGGCGGCGGTCCGCCGGGACGCTCGGCTGCCGCCCGCATGCGCTGTGCCTGCATCTCCCGCCGGCGGCGCATCGTTGGCGGAACGTAGCGCTCGCCGCCCTCCTCCTCGGTCTCCTCCAGCGCCAGCGCTGCCGTGCCCCAGGTCATCGTCGGATCGTAGTAGACGCCGCTGGCCACGAGCGACTCGACGAAAGTCTGCACCGGGGCTGAATTCAGGTCGGCCCGCGACCAACCCTCATGCACCTTCGGGATGAAGGCGGGATTGTGCCATCCCCAGCCCTCCGGCGTTCTGTCCTCCGGCCGGCAGATGTCGTTATAGGGCGTGACGAAATTGTGCTCCAGGCAGTTGATGCCGGCGGCGACGGCGTCGGAGGCGCGTGTGCGCGTCAGATGCCCGGTGACGGGCACGCGGCCGTCCACCCGCACGAGCATCGCCCGCAGCGTCTCGACCGGCAGCCCCTGGTACAGCTTCAACCCATCGACGCCGGCGGCGAGCAGGCGATCCACTTCGGCGGCGCCGGCGGCGGGTCCGTCGACCTCGGTCCACAGCCGGTCGAAGCCGGAGGCCGGGGCCAGGCCAAATCCGGAGGGGGCGCCGTCGATCATCGGTCCGTGAGTAAACAACCGTGGGCCAACCCGCGTGCCCGCCGCAAGGTCCGCGCGCAGGGCGACCTGTGCGTCGACGTTGCCGCCGATGTCGCGGATCGTGGTGATGCCGTTTGCCAGCCACAGTGGCAGCGACTCCGCGCCGCAGTTGTCGACGTGGACGTGCATGTCGACGAGGCCGGGGAGCAGCCAGCGGCGACGGCCGTCGATCTCGGTCCGGCCGCCGGCGCCGTCGATCCGGGCCGATGGGCCGGCAAATTCAATCCGCCCGTCGCGGACCAGCACCGTTGCATCCGGCAGCGGCGGCGCGCCGGTGCCGTCGAGCAGCGTGATATGGGTAATCGCCAGGGGCTCAGGACTTGCAACCATTCGCGTTACCTGCCAGTGTGGAGTGACCAGAGACTAGGGAACAGGGAACCGACGCGAGATGCAAGCGAGCGGCGGATGGCATACCGCGATCGTGGTCGGTTTCGGAGGCGGGTTCCCGCGTCTCGATTCCCTCATCGCTGGGAGATACACATGACGACGGTGGACACGACAGCGTTTCGGAACGCGATGGCGCAGTTTGCTTCAGGAGTGACGGTTGTCACCACCACGGACGACGACGGAATACCCTGGGGCTTTACGGCCAGCGCCTTCAGCAGCCTCTCACTGGACCCACCGCTGGTCCTGGTCTGTCTGGAGAAGAAGGCGGAATCGCACGCGGCATTTCATAGCACCGACAAGTTCACCGTCAGCATCCTCGCCGAGGGTCAGCGGGATGAGGCGATGCGCTTCGCCGCCCGAGGTACCGACAAGTTCGGCAGCTTCGACGTGATCGTCGGCGATGCCACCGGATTACCGCTCATCCCTGGCGCGATGGTCCACCTGGAATGCCGGATGCACGACCGGCTGCCCGGCGGCGATCACACGATCCTGATCGGCGAGGTGCTCTCGGCCAGCACCCAGGACAAGCCGCCGCTGTTGCATCACAACCGCCGCTTCGGTGCTTTTCATCCCCAGGATTGAGGCCGGCTCCGGCTACGCAAAGGAGTATCGCGATGATCACGGGGTTGGGCGGTGCCACGATCTGGAGCGAGGATCTGAACAACCTGCTGCCGTTCTATCGGGATGTGGTCGGGTTGTCGGTCGGCGTCGAGACTCCCGGCTTTGTCGTGTTCGGCGATCAGACACAGCCGGCGCTCGCGATCGGCACGCACAGCGAGGTGCACGGCAGAACCGTGGAGCCGGCCCGGCACATGGTCGGGTTGCTGACAGACGACATCACGGGAGACACGGCGCGGTTCAAGGCTGCCGGCGTCCGGTTCATCGAGGAGCCGAACGACCAGGGCGGCGGCTTTTGGCTCGCCACGTTCGAAGATCCGGAAGGCAACCTCGTGCAGCTGTACCAGCTCGGGCGGCAGGCATGACGCAGCGCTGAGAATATCAGACTTCGTGTCATGGACTGATCGCGCGTGACGTTGCAGTGAGGAAGGTGATCCGGGAATCTCTCGGATCTATTTCTTGAATCTCTAACTCTTGCAAGAGATCCCGAACATGTTTGGCGTGGGCGATGAGCGACCCTTCGTGGACGGCAACCCACTCGTCCGGATATCGTGCCAATAGCTCGGGATAGCGCCTATCCCGGTAGGCTCGTTCGTCTCGGCCCCGTTTGAACCGGTGGGCCATGTCCTCATCGATCACCATTGCATCACGGCGTTGTAATCCAATGCCTGGTCTTGTAGCAGGCGGGTCACTCCGCGAATCGCTTGAAGACAAGCGTGGCGTTGTGTCCGCCGAAGCCGAGCGAGTTGGTCAATGCGATCCTGACATCGACTTCACGCGCCGTGTTCGGCGTATAGTCCAGGTCGCAGGCCGGGTCCGGCGTCTCGTAGTTGATCGTCGGCGGGATCAGATGCTCGCCGATCGCCTGGACGCAGAAGGCGGCCTCGATCGCGCCCGCCGCGCCGAGCAGGTGCCCGATCATGCTCTTGGTCGAAGAGATCGGCACCTTGTAGGCGTGCTCGCCGAAGACGGTCTTGATCGCCTGGGTTTCGTACTCATCGTTCATCGGTGTGGAGGTGCCGTGGGCGTTGATGTAGTCGACGTCCTCCGGCCGCAGGCCCGCGCGTTGCAGCGCGAGGCGCATCGCGCGGACGCCACCTTCGCCGCCCGGCGCCGGCTGGGTGATGTGGTGCGCGTCCGCCGTCGCCGCGTAACCGGCCACCTCGGCCAGGATCGTCGCGCCCCGTTCGGTCGCGCTCTCCAGGGACTCGATCACGAGTGTCGCCGCGCCCTCGCCCATGACGAAACCGTCGCGGTCCCTGTCGAAGGGCCGTGAGGCGTGCGCCGGATCGTCGTTGCGGGTCGAGAGCGCCCGCGCGGAGGCGAAGCCGGCGATGCCGATCGGCGTGATCGCCGCCTCCGTCCCACCGGCGACCATCGCCTTGATGTCTCCCCGCCGGATCAACTCATAGGAGACGCCGATCGCATCCGCCCCGGTGGCGCAGGCGGAGACGGTGCAGAAGTTGGGACCCTTCGCGCCGAGGGCGATGCTGACCGCGCCGGAGGCCATGTCGACGATCATCATCGGCACGAGGAACGGGCTTACCCGCCGCGGCCCCTTCTCCTTGAGCACCAGCATCTGCTCGCTTAGCGTCGTGATGCCGCCGATGCCGGAGCCCATGATCACGCCGACGTCCTCGGCGTTGTGCCCGTTGATCGCGAGCTTGGCGTGCTCGACCGCTTCCATCGACGATGCCATCGCGAACTGGACGAAGCGGTCATTGCGCCGGATCTCCTTCCGGTCCATATACCGGCCGGGGTCGAAGTCCTTCACCTCGGCGGCGAAGGTGGTTTCTTGTCCTGCTGGATCAAAGAGTGTGATCGGCCCGACCCCGTTCGTCCCCTTGAGCACGGCCTCCCACGTCGCCGACGCACTCAACCCAACCGGACTGACCATCCCCAACCCGGTCACAACCACGCGGTGTTCTTTCACAGATATCCCTCTGGGATTAATTCATGCGACCGATCGTCCATGCCGTTCATGCAACAACAGGAACCTGTCGCACGATGCGGTTTACTCGTGTGATGACGAACGCATCCTGGTCGTCGAGACGGCCGGCATCAACGGTCACTTCCTCCAGGCGGCCGGTCGGCGTCATCAGGAACCAACTATACGGATTTAAGGCATCATCGCTGAACAGGGCGCTGCACTCCCATCCGGCGCACAAGCGGGCGATCACCGCCTGCTCATCCGCCGGATCGCAGATACGTTGCTCGAGGTCTGACCGTCGGAGGGAAATGCTGAGTTGGAGCGGGAAGCTCCCGGCCAGTTGGGCGCGTTCGATGATGATGGGCGGATTCTGACTCATCACCCCGAACTGCTCTCCGATCTCGTCGACCAGTGCGATGTCCCCTGAGCGCACACCGAGTACGCGCGCTATGCCTTCGACGATCGACTGATCGTTGACGACTCGATCGAGCATGAGGTCCGTCCACATCACTCAACGCTCCTCCCAGCCTGCCAAACCTCACGCGCCTCAGAACGGGCCGCCTCGTCAACCTGCTCCAGGTCAAGCAAGGACTCTGCGACATCGCTCACCCCGTACTCATTGTAGATGCCGAGCGCGAGGTACGCCGCCCGATTGAGCACATGCACGCCTGCACCAGACACCGGCCAGGCGTGCCCCATTGCATCAACATGATACGTCCGATGGTGTACGGTCCGGCGTTCGCCCGAACGAGCCCCTTCGCCACGGTTGATAGCCGCGATGTCTGCCGCCATGTCGACCGTCGAATCCACGACGGCATTCAGCCTCTTCTTGCGCGTCTTTCTCCGGATTCGGGCCAGTACATGACGGTTCCGGTTTGGAACCCGTGCAGGCGGATACGGTCTATTGGGATTCGCTTCTGGATCACCCATTGCATGTGGCGAATAGCTACTCCGTCATCGACACCTGTGCCCGCTGTCCATAGGATGGTCCCATGAAGAGAGCTACTCACGGCTCTTCGATGAGGCGAACGATGGGAACAAGAGTCCGAATTAGTGAAACAGGGACACTGACACTCCCCTCGGAAGTCTTGGAGCGATATCGGATCAAACCTGGAGACACGCTCGAACTGCTGGAGATGGACGGTGCGCTTGTGCTCGCCCTGTCGAGACTCGATATAACCGACTTGGCACTCGAAATCGAGGTCGCGCTCGCCGGTGCCGGCATCACGATGGAAGAGATGTTTGCCGGATTGCGTGAGGAACGAAAGCGATACGGTGCCGAGAAGCACGGTATCACCGAAGAGTGATCCGGCCAAACACGAAGGCCGCAAAGAAGCATCCAGCCCTTTGCGACCCTCGCGTTGTCTGCGTCTCTGGGTTCCTATTCGCCGTTACACCCGGACCGGGATCGCGACCTTTTCCTTCGTCGCCTGCTCGATCTTGTCGGCGCGGCGCTTCATCATCTGGAAGATGCGCTCGTAGAGCTTGTCCACTGGCCGCAGGCGATCCGTGTACATCTTGTATACCTCGCGGCTCCGCTGCAGCGTCCAGTTGCGTGCCGTGCCCTTGACGACATCCTCATCCTGGTGCACGAACTGGCGGCCGGTGTACAGCTCATACGGCGGCAGCTCACCGTACGGGTTGTAGGAGCCGTCGCCGTTGAGCAACTCGCCCTCGCGGTTGAGCAGCTTCAGGCCGGTGCCCGCCGCCGCGTTCGGCCAGTTGATCGTCGCCGGCAGCGGCGTGAGCAGGTTGGCCGTCTGGAACTTGCTGACGCCGCGCACCCAATCCGCCAGCTTCAGCACTTCCTCTTCGTCGTCGTGGGGAAGCCCGATGATTGTCATCGCGACAACGTCGAAGCCCATCCGCTGCAGCGACTCGAGGTCCTGATGCATCTGGCCCGGCTCCTGCCGCTTCTTCACCGCCGCCAGGTTCTCGGCGCTGGAGGACTCGACACCGATGTAGAGCATCCCCATCCCGGCTTCGAGGAAGGCGTCGGCAAGCTCCGGGTCGGAGCCAAGCTCGGCGCGGTTCTGGGAGATGAAGAACATCCCCTCGGTGTGCCCCTTCCAGGCGCGGGCACGCTCCAGCCGGTTGTCGCGAAACTTCCGCGCCCGGCTCGGCGGCGCGTGCAGATCGTCAGAGACGAAGGTGGCGAAGCGTCCGTCACGCGGCGACCGGTAGATCAGCCCATCGGCGGCCAGCTGCTGAAGCTGCTGGATTCGCTTCAGCTCGACCTCCGGCTTGATCATCCGATAGCCGACGAACTGCTGGATCACCTCGCAATAGGTGCAGGATTCAGTGCAGCCACGCGCCGTCTCGAGCACGCCCGCCGCCATCGGGTTCGACGGCGTCAGGTCTTTCATCGAACGATAGTCGGGCAGCTCGACATAATCAGAGGGAATCATCCGCCGGAACGGCCGCTGGACGACGGTACCGAGATCGTCCTTGAAGGCGATGCCGTCGAGCTTGCGTAGCTCGTTCGCCCAATCGTCGCGCCTGGTGCTGAGCAGCAGGTCGAGCAGTGGACCGATCACGTCCTCGGCCTCGCGCTGGACGACGACATCGATCTTGCCGTGGTGCATCGCCTCTTCGGGTAGGGGACCCATCTGCGGGCCACCACCGAGGATCACCATCTTCGGGTAGGCGGCCCGCACCGCGCTGGCGATCTCATAGGCGCGCGGTGTCTCGTTGACCAGCGCCGTCATCAACAGGACATCGTAGCCGGCCAGATCCTGGACCGGATCGATCTTGCCGCTGCGGTCCTCGAACCAGATGACGCGCTCGTAGCGGAAGGGAGCCTCCTCCCGCTCGGACCATTGCGCGAGCGCGCCGGAGAGAAAGAGCATTCCCTGGCGGGGAATCGCGACGTACTCAAAGTTGCCGCCGGTCGAGCGTGGTTGAACGAGCATCACACGCTTGGTGGTTGCCATGATCTGACTCCTTGACGAAGCGTCCGTGGTTGCGAAGGGAATTGGATACGACGGGACCGCGGTTCAACAGCGGGCTGGAAGTGCCGCTGGTTGTATACGGCCCACCCTTCGGGTGACAGGCGCGGTCTGAAGTCCACGCGCGAAGGAGGCGGAGAGGAGCAGGCGCGGCGATGCATAGAGCCGCCGAATTGGCTGAGCGCGGCCGAGCGCGCGATAGCCGGCCTTGCCGGCGCAGCGGCGCAGCAGCGAGAGCGAGTGGAGGAAATGCCGTACCAGCCGGGCGTTGCGCGCCAGCCAGCGTGCGGCGGTGGAATCGGTATACGCTCCCCGCGCGCGCAGACGGGCGCCGGAGGTCAACGAGGCAGCGAGCACGACCAACGCCAGGCGGTTGCGATCGAGCAGGTTGAGCAGGCCGAGGATCAGGTCACCTTGCTGCATGCGAGCGTCGGTGTCGATGATTGGTTCCTTCCGCCGGCTCAGACAGAACCGTGCTAGCGCGGAGCGCGTGGTTGTGTGTCCCAAGACACATACAGGGTTGAGTATATCATGTCAAGAGGACGAATTGAGATAGCAATTGCTATCGAAACTCCGGCGTTCTTTCGGCATCGAGGTCGAGTCGATAGGTCCGGTCCGGCCCATGTCCCGGCGGCCGATCCGGTCCCCGTCGCCAGCCGGTCGCTTCGTAGAGATGCACCGCCTCCTGGAATGCCGTCCGCGTCTCCAGATCGACGTGCCCGTAGCCACGCCGGCGCGCCTCCGCCACCGCCCGCGCCAGCAACAGCCGGCCGATCCCGCGGCCACGATAGGCGCCATCGACGAAGAACTTTGAGAGATGCCCGTTCCGGTCGTCTGCCGGACTGACCGCCACCGACCCGACAACATGCCCATCGACCACGGCCACGAACTCGTCGATCGGACCGTCGCCATGCGCGCCGAAGGCGATCACGTCTGCATCCAGACCGTCGGGGTCGGGCTCGATGCCATAGGAGCGCAGCGTGCCAAAGACAATGGCCCGCACCGCCGGTCCATCGGCGGGCGTCGCCCTGCGGATCATCGGTGCGTCCGCGGGAGTGGCGGCGTGCTGCTTCGTCATCCCGATCGCCCTATCGTCGCGCCGGCCAAACCGACCGTCCGGCCAGTCAGGGACCGGTTGCGCCGCCCAGGCCCGCCAGCCCGGCCAAGCCGCCCGGCAGGCCACCAGCACCGCCCAAACCGCCCATGCCGCCCATGCCGCCCGGGTCCATACCACCCAGTCCGCCCTGACCCATCATCCCGCCGAACAGACCGCCCGATGCCGGGGCAGCGGACGGCTCGACCATCGACTTGATCGCGCGTGGAAGTTCACCGAGCAGGTCGCCGGCGATCACGCCTGCCGGTCCCAATTCCTTGCGAGCGGCATCACCGGCCATGCCGTGGAGGTAGACACCGCAGGCGGCGGCGATCGCTGGTTCCAGGCCCTGGGCCAGCAACCCGGCGATCACACCGGCCAACACATCACCGCTGCCTGCCGTGGCCAACGCCGGATTGGCGAAGGGGGCCAGCCAGGAGCGGCCGTCCGGCGCGGCGATCACCGTACCGGCACCCTTGAGCACCACGACCGCATTCCACCGCTGTGCCTGCTCGACGGCCAGCGTCATCCGTTTCGCCTGGACCGTGGCCACATCGGCGCCGGCGAGTCGCGCCATCTCGCCGGGATGCGGTGTCAGCACCAGCGGCAATTGGATCCGCTCATACCAGCGGTCCCACCGGCTGAGCGCGTTCAAGGCGTCGCCGTCCAGCACGACGCCACGCAACGGCGGCAGCGCAGCCCCCAGCAGCGAGCGGACGAATGCATCAGCCGCTTCGCTTAAGCCGGAACCAACGAGGAGCGTGTTGCCCTCAACCAAACTGTCAACGACATCGGCAACCGCCGCCTCGACAACGGCGCCGTGGTCCTCCGGCAGCGGCAGAAAGGTCGCCTCAACCAGCCGTCCGGCGACGATCGGATAGATCGATTCCGGCGTCGCCAGGGTGACATACCCAGCACCGGCGCGATACGCGCCCGACGCCGCGAGCACGCTCGCCCCGACGAATTGCCGCGAACCGCAGACCGCCAGCACCCGGCCGAATGTGCCCTTATTGGCGTCGGCGGGCCGCGCGGGGAGGTGCTTCTTGGTCCAGGCCCGGTCCAGCATCTCCAGCGGCAGATCGCGCAGCAGTGCCGCCGGGATACCGATATCGACTTCCTGGATCCGGCCCGTGTAGTCCGCGCCCGCGCTGCCGTAGAGTCCCACCTTCGGCAGCGCCAGCGCCACCGTCAGGTCGGCGCGGACCGCCAGGGGGTCGGCAGTACCGCTGTCGGCGTCGATGCCGGTGGGTAGATCGACCGCCACCAGCCGCGGCCGCACGGTCCGCTCCCGCGCCGCGCTGAGCCGTCGCATTACCGCCGCCAGCGGTCCCTCGATCGGACGGGCGTGGCCGGTGCCGAGCAACGCGTCGATGATGCACTCCGCCGCGCCGAGCAGCCCCTCCAGTGTCTCGTAATTGGCATCCTCCGTCGCCACCGTCACCGGGATCTCCCGCTCGACGAGCTCGGCCAGATTGGGATCGGATGGGTCGCGCGGCGCCAGCAGATAGACCGCGACCTGCGCGCCCCACTCGAACAGATGCCGCGCGGCCACCAGCCCATCGCCGCCGTTGTTGCCGGGACCGCAGAGCGCGAGAATGCGCCGCTCCTCCAGCGACCCGAGGAGCATCCACACCTCCTGCGCCACGGCCAACCCCGCATTTTCCATCAACGTCGCCGTGCTGACGCCGCTCTCCTCCGAACGCCGTTCGAGGTCGCGCATTTGGGCTACAGTGACGAGTTTCATACCTAACCCCCCGGCCCCCTTCCCTCGCAGGGAAGGGGGAGTCATATCTGGCGATGGTTGAATTGAGATGTCCTTGCCAGACGCCAACGAAATACTGGCAGACCATGGTCGACGAGGACTCCCCCTTCCCTGCGAGGGAAGGGGGCCGGGGGGTTAGGTCATCCCCCGCCGCATCCTCGGCTCCCGCTCGTTTTCCGGCAGGGAACTGACATGTCCGACGACCACTGCTGCCGCAAAATCGCGGGCCGTCGTCAGGCTCACGTCGAGGTCGGTCAGGCCCAGGGTTTCGCCGCGGTGGGCGGCGCGGCCGTGGAGCAACAGCAGCGGCTTGCCCCGCCGGTTGGGCAAGACTTCGATGTCGCGCCAACCGACGCCGCGGATGCCGGTCCCGAGCGCCTTCATCGTCGCTTCCTTGGCCGCGAACCGCGCCGCCAGCTCCGGCACCCGCCCCCGACAGAAGGCGACCTCGGCCGGCGTATAGACCCGCGCAAGGAACCGCTCCGGATGCCGTCGTAATACCTTCTCGATACGGTCGAGCTCCACAACATCAATGCCGGTCGCGTGCTGCAGGGCGAACCCCTCCCCCGACCCCTCCCCTCGCTAACGCGCGGAGCGGGGTGCCTAGCTCAACCGAGGGTATCCAGTATTGCCTGTCGCCCGCAATGTGCCGCGACTGGATGCCGGATCGTACGGCCGTCGGCCACGAAACACACCCCATGTCCAAAGCGACGCGAAGCCGATACTGGTACCGCCGTCAGCCCAGGACTCCCCACTCCGCGCGTCAGCGGGGGGAGGGGCCGGGGGAGGGGTCCGTTGCGATATACTATCCCCGTGACCTCCTCCACTTCCCACGCCTGGGACTACTCTCCGCCCGAGGCGCGAGCCCTTCAGCAGCAACTGGCCGGACATGTGGTCGTTGGGGGGGATGTGACCGACGTGCAGTATGTGGCGGGGGTCGATATCTCCGTCGGCGCGCGCGGCTCGAACGCCGGCCGTGCGGCGGTGGTGGTGCTGGAATGGCCGTCGTTACGCGCCGTCGAACAGTCGATCGAATTGGCCGAGGTCCGCTTTCCCTATATTCCGGGGCTGCTTTCGTTCCGGGAACTGCCGCTGATCCTGCCCGCGTTCACCCGGCTGAGCCGAACGCCCGACCTGGTCGTCGTTGACGGGCAAGGCATCGCCCATCCGCGCCGGTTCGGCATCGCGGCTCACCTCGGTGTGCTGCTTGACCTCCCCACGATCGGGTGCGCGAAGTCACGGCTCACCGGCCGTCCAGAGGGAGATCTCGGCGCGGAGAAAGGCGCCCGCGTGCCGTTGATCGATCGCGGCTCGTGCGTCGGTTACGAGGTGCGGTCGCGGAACGGCGTGAAGCCGTTGTATATCTCTCCCGGTCACCGCATCGGCGCGGAGGCGGCTGTGGAGTGGGTGCTTCGCCTCACGACCAAGTACCGCCTACCGGAGCCGACGCGGCTGGCCCATCAGGCGGCAGCAGGTGCGGCCATTGCGCCTCCGAGTCATGAACAACCTTAACCAACACCACAAAAAGGAACCGGATCATGCACGAATTACGCGGCGAGGTCGAGACTCTGCTCGACCGCATCACCCATATCCTGGTGCGCCTTTGACATCGTCGGGCTTGAAGGGGAGGCTGAACGGCTGGAAGCACAGTCGCTGCGGCCCGGCTTCTGGGACGACCAGCGCGAGGCGCAGGCGACCATGCGCCGGCTGGCCGATGTGCGCAAAACGGCCGAAACCTGGCGTGGTATCGAGCAGCGCGCCCGCGACCTGCTCGAACTAATCGAGATCTCGCTCGACGAAGAGGACGAGGCGCTGGCCGGCGACCTGCAGCGGGAGGTGCGTACGCTCACGCGGGAGATCGAAGACCTCGAGTTCGACCTCACTTTCTCCGGTCCCTACGACGACCGCACGGCGATCCTCGCGGTCCACGCCGGCGAAGGCGGCACCGAGTCGCAGGACTGGGCGGAGATGCTGCTGCGGATGTACACGCGCTGGGCGGAGCGGCACGGCTATCCCTGGGAGATCTTCGATGTGACCCCCGGCGAGGAGGCCGGCATCAAGAGCGCGACCGTCGAGATCAGCGGCTCCCACGCCTACGGCTACCTCAAGGGCGAGGCAGGCGTCCACCGGCTCGTGCGCATCTCACCGTTCGACTCGTCTGCACGCCGCCACACGTCGTTCGCCAAGGTCGAAGTGCTGCCGGAGGCGGACGAGGCGGGTGAGATCGAGATCGACGAGGACGACCTGCGCGTCGACGTCTTCCGGGCGAGCGGCCACGGCGGCCAGAACGTGCAGAAGAACTCGACCGCGATCCGGATCACCCACCTGCCCACCGGCATCGTCGTCACCTGCCAGAACGAACGCTCGCAGCACCGCAACCGCGAATCGGCGATGAAGGTTCTTTACGGCAAGCTCCTGGAGATCGACCTCCAGCGCCGTGCTGAGGAACAGGCGAAGCTCAAGGGCGAAAACGTCTCTGCCGGCTTCGGCAACGCCGTCCGCTCCTACGTCCTCCACCCCTACAAGCTGGTGAAGGACCAGCGCAGCGCCTTCGAGTCCAGCGACCCGAACGCGATCCTGGACGGCGACCTCGACGAAATGCTGAAGGAATATCTCAAAGCGACAATGGGCGGCAACGGACGGTAGGCCACCGGTACCTAACCCCCCGGCCCCCTTCCCTCGCAGGGAAGGGGGTGCCTTATTCTACCGAGGGTGCCAGGAGCTCGTCTGGCGATACCAACGACACACGATCAACCCTCGCCGGAGAGGACTCCCCCTTCCCTGCGAGGGAAGGGGGTCGGGGGTTAGGTAAGGCAAACCTCAGATCAGCACCACCGGCTCCAGCTTGAACTCGTTCATGAACTCCTGGATGTGATCGATCCGCCCCGTGACCGACTTGGGGTCGCTCCGCGAGATGAAGCAGACCGCCTCGGCGATCGCTTCGACCGGCGACTGCATGTCCTTGTTCTGCTCGTTCACCAGCTTGTGCAGCACCGTGCCCGGCGTCGCCACCAACCCCGGCGAGATCGCGTTGACGGCGACGTTGTCCTCGTAGACCTCCGAGGCGAAACCGGTCGAGAAGCGCTCCATCGCGGCCTTGCACATGCCGTAGACCGTGCCGCCGCGGCCGCCGCCCGCCGGATAGGGCTGCTGCGGATGCCGCGCCGCGCCGGAGGAGATGTAGATGATGTGACCGCCGCCCCGCTCCTTCATGCTGGGATAAACCTTCTGCGCCAGCTCCATCGGCCCGAAGACCTGTACCTCGAACATCAGATGCAGCCGCTTCTCGGGGAACTCGGCGATCGGCGTGTAGTACGTCACGGCGGCGTTGTTCACGAGGATGTCGACCGGGCCATAGGTGGCGACCGCCTCGTCGATCAGATGCGCCCGCTCCTCCGGCCTGGAGACATCGCACTTAACCGCGTGCGCCTCACCACCGGCGGCACGGATGCGGGCGACCGTGTCCGTGATCGTGCCGGGCAGCGGGTGCTCGCTCTGCTCGACCGTGCGCGCCGAGACAACGACCTTCGCCCCTTCCATCGCCAGCCGTCGCGCGATCGCCTCGCCGATGCCCCGGCTCGCGCCGGTGACGACGGCGACGCGCCCGGCCAGCGCGCCGTTCGGGTTGACCTTGGGTTCACTCATCGATGCTCATCCCCTGTTGTTGTCGTGTATTGCGGGATTAAGTGTGCATCCCCCTCACCCGTGGCTCAAGGAGCAATGTCCATCCGCTCGCCGCCCCGTACGCCATACACGTTCGTTGAGGAGGGGATGGCGTCTGCCCGGATCACACATGATCGACGGTATCGGAGACGGCCCGCTCCAGCGCGGCCACGATCAGCACGGTAGCAGTTGCTCCAGGATCCTGATGACCGATGCTTCGCTCACCCAGGTACGAAGCGCGACCCTTTCGTGCCTGCAAGGGCGTCGTCGCGTGCATCCCCTCCTCGGCGGCGGCGCGGGCCGCGGCGAGCGCCACCGCCGGCGTCGCACCGCGCTCGGCCTGCTCGCGCAGCGCCCGTGTCGCCGGCGCGAGGGCGTCCACCATCGTCTTGTCGCCCTCTTCGGCGCCGCCCAGCTCGATCACTGACGCCAGCGCCGCCTCGAACGTCCTTGCCAGTGCACTCGTATCGATCTCGCCGGCGTCGCCGAGCGCTGCACCGGCCCGACGCAGCGCCGTGCCCCAGAGCGCACCGCTCGTTCCGCCGACCGACGACATCAATGTCGTACCCGCCACGATGAGAATCTCGCGCGGCGTCGCGGCCTCCAGCGCGTGCAGCTTGGCGACGACAACGGTGAAGCCCCGGTCCATGTTCGTGCCCTGATCGGCATCGCCGATCGCGGCGTCGAGCTGGGTGAGGTGCTCGCGTTGTTCATGGAGCGATGCCGATGCATACGCGAACCAGCGCCGGAGTGTCTCAGCGTCCACCCGCGTCCTCATGGTCGCCCTCGCTCAACAACGCCAGCGCAGCGCGGCCGTGTGCACGGGCGCATCCCACAACGCCGTCAACTCATCGTCCAGCATCAGCAGGGTGATCGATACACCCGCCATGTCCAGGCTGGTGACATAACTGCCGACCAGACTCCGCTCCGGCACGAGGCCGCGCTTCTCCAGTTGCGCCGCTAGCTCGCCGTAGAGCAGGTAGAGCTCGATCAGGGGCGTGGCGCCCAGACCATTGACGAACGCCAACAGACGCGAACCGGCAGGGGGCGAGAGGTCGCCGAGGATCGCGTCGCACATCTGCTCGACGATCGCGGCGGCCGGCTGGAGCGTCGTCCGCCGCCGCCCCGGCTCGCCGTGGATACCGACGCCGAACTCCATCTCGTCGGGACCAATCTCGAACGTGGGCCGGCCGGCGGCGGGGTTCACGCAGGCAGTCAGCGCGACGCCAATGCTGCGGCCCCGCTCGTTCACCGTGCGGGCGATCGCGGTCACATCGGCAAGGGAGCCGCCTGCCTCGGCCCTGGCCCCCGCGATCTTCTCGGCGAGGAGCGTCAGCCCGGTGCCGCGCCGTCCGGCCGTGAAGAGGCTGTCCTCGACCGCGACATCGTCGTCGATCAGGACCGACTCCACCTGAAGCTGTTCGTCCGTCGCCAGCTCGGCCGCAAACCGAAAGTTGAGTACATCGCCGGTGTAGTTCTTGACGATGAAAAGCACGCCGGTGCCGCCATCGATCGCCTTCGCCGCCGCGAGCATCTGATCGGGGACAGGTGCGGTGAAGACAGCCCCTGGACAGGCGGCATCGAGCATGCCCCGTCCGACAAAGCCGCCGTGTAGCGGCTCGTGTCCGGAGCCGCCACCGGAGAGGAGAGCAACCTTGCCCGGTACCGGCGCATCTGCACGAAGGACAATCTGCTGCTCCAGGTCGACGCGCACCAGATCCGGGTGGGCGGCGCCGAAGCCGGTGAGTGACTCGCGGACAATGGCGTCCGGCTGGTTGATGAACTTCTTCACTATCGCCCGCTTTACAGAGGTGACCGCAGGCCGGGAGGGCGGGCATCGATGATCCGGCCTCCACGGCGGGGGAGTTCCATCGTCGTACTGTATACCACCACCGCAGGCAGAGGCATTCGCTCGCGCGGCAAACCGGATGGCTGGCGGTGAGCGCAAATATCACTGCCGCCGAGTCATCGCATAGTGCTCGGCGGCAGTGATGGCTCTTACGCTTCGGGAAGGACTACCGTCCGTCCTTCGGCGGCGGGCCGCCACCCTGGTTTGTTGGCGCCGGTGCGCTCAGATCGATGCCGACATCAATCGTTGCCGCGTAGCCGTCGCCCTCCTCGAAGATTTCGAGGAGGAGTTCGTCACCGCCGCCCTGGAAGATGCCGTCGTTGTCGTTGCGCGTATCACGCGCTCCTTTGGAGGCGTAGGGTTCGTTTGTGAAGACCTGATCGGTGAGGGCATCGTCGAAGAAGAGCTGCGATGTGAACTCATACCCTGACTCCGAGTCCGGATCGGTGCGCACCTTGAAGTGGATGTGGACCGTCCGCCCCCGGTACCAGCCGGGGTAGATCGTCATGAACTCGGCCGCGCCGGCGTCATCCGTGGACTGCGAGCCGCGCAGGAACTTCTGACCGAGCGTGCTGAAGCCCGGGTCATCCACGTCGGAGTAGACGCCGAGGGCGTCGCACTGCCAGAGATCGACGACCGCGCCCGCGAGCGGGGAGCAGGCCGCTTCGCTGCCGACCTGGACGATGCGGAAGGAGAGACGGAGCGGCACGCCCTCCCGCACCTCGCCGGTCGCCGGGTCGGAACGGATGTCGGAGCGGAAGAGCAGCTCGTCGACGAAGTACGGTCCCTCGGTCAGCTGCGGCGTCACCACGCAGGCCGGCATCTGCGTCGCCGGTGCGGCGCCTGCCGTTTCGGTCGTGCCTCGGATCGCGTTGGTCGCGGCCCGCCCGCCCCAGACGCCGACCAGCGTGACCGCCGATACCGCCAGTCCGGTGCGGAGGATCGTGCGCCGGCTGGTGGCGCCGCGCAACGGCGACTGGTTCGTTCCCTTCGACATTCTTCGTGATTCCATGGTGGTTGGCTCCTCGTCCTGGCCGAGTGCGATGGGGCCATTCGCGGTCCGATCGCACTCATTCTCTCGTCGTCGACTGCAATTGCTTCAGGAGTGCTATCCGTTGGTCGTTGTCGCCTGCTCGAAGACCATCTGCAGTTCCATCACACCGCGGTCCTCAATCGACAGCACCCGTGCCGATGATGGCGTGGGGATTTCGTAGTCGGCGAAGGTGATGTCGAGCGAGCCGACGATCACCGCGTAGCCGTTCGTGAACTGTCCCTCGAGGGGGATGCTGATCGAACGGGTGACGCCGTGGAGCGTGAGGTCGCCGATCGCCGTCGCCTCGACCGTTTCGCCGTCTGTAGGCACCCCGTCCAGCTCGATCGGCTCGGTCAGGACAAACGTGGCGGTCGGATAGGTGTCCGTCTCCAATCCCTGCCGCTTCAGTTGACCGTCGCGCATGCTGTTGTCGCTGGTGAGCCCGGTCAGGTCGGCGGTCACCTGGACATCGGTGATCGTGCTGCCGTCGAACGCCATCGTCGCCTCGACGCCCTGCGTCCGGCCGACCGCGGTGAAGGTGCCGAACCCCGCCAGTTCTTCCTGGACCCGATAACCCACAAACGACTCACCGTCGGCCGCGAGCACCCATGTACCCGCGAGGTCGTCCGCCGTCGCACTCGTCGCTGCCGCTTCGGTTGGGGTCGTGCCTTGGGTGCTGCCGCTCGTCGCGCTCTGCGTAGCGTTCAAAGTCGATACTGCGCTGGTGATGTTCGCCTGCGCCGGGGCGTCGTCCGAGCCCAGCGTGTAGTACAGCGCCGCGCCAGCCAGGGCGGCGACCGCGACGGCCGCAACCGCGCCGCCGATCAACCACTTCATCTTGCCTTTGGACATTTCGTTCCTCCTCGGTCGGCATCTCGGCCCACGTCTGTGTCGTTTGCCGTCCTGTCACCACCGTAGCGAGCGCACGAGGAGCGGGTCGTCCGGCCAGGGATGACACTTCGACGTACTCCCCGGGGATGACGTCGGTCACGGCGTACACCGAGGGGATGCCACTCAAGTGTCTTCCCCAGCCGGACGACCCGGCTCCCAGGCCGCCGCTACGGTAGGGACACAACCCAGACACGAGTGAACGCGGACAGCATGGAGGTCCACCATGGCGCTGAACAGCATCACCCAATTCCCGATGATCGCCGGGATGTTCGACGCGTGGAGCGGCTCACGGGTCGCCGGCACGGTTGAGGCCGGTGGGCAGACAACGCGGTGGCCGTGGCCGCTGCCGATCGGTAGTGTGCTCGCGGTCTTTGACGATCCGGGCGCGGCGTTTGACATCCTCGAACCCCTCCGCCGCGCCGGCGTGACAGCGGACGGGGTCTGGATCGTGACGGGCACGGCAGGCGCCGCCGCGCTCCGCGAGGCATTCGCCGGACGCGGCGCCCTCGAACGGCTGCGGAGCGTGCTAGGCAGCGAGAATGAGATCCTCGCCCAGCTCGCCGAGCGGTGCGCGCGGGGCGGCGCCGTCGTGTTGGTGCGTTCGCCGGTGAAGCGGACCGACGCCCTTGCCGGCATCGTTTCCGAGCACGGCGCCCGGTTAGTGCGCCGGATGGGACGGTGGATCTCCGAATGGATGGTGCCCGGTGAGTGAGAGCCGGTCGATCGCCGCCAGGAACTATACTGAAGGCACGCAGGCAATCTGGGTGCGAAGGATGGAATCCGGCCGTCGTCGCGTTATGGCGCTGCCGCCGATCGCCGGCGATACGCTGCTCACGCTGGTGGCGGCGACGTACGCCACGCTCCATCTCCTCGTCACGCGGAACCATGGACCGGCGGAAGACGATAC
Organism: Dehalococcoidia bacterium; assembly: GCA_050184225.1. Classification (GTDB taxonomy): domain Bacteria; phylum Chloroflexota; class Dehalococcoidia; order CAUJGQ01; family CAUJGQ01; genus JBFXAN01. The sequence continues at coordinate 19,256 of JBFXAN010000104.1, forward strand.
CTGGGCGTTCGCACTGGCGGCGCTGTGTGCGGCGTCACTGTTAGGACGCAGCCGCTGGCCGATTGGGTCGCTGCTCGCCGTCGGTGGCTTCGGTGCGCTCTACCTGATCGCCGCTCCCGACCTGTTTCCGATCCTGCCGGCCGTGCTGATCTCGCTCTACAGCGCTGTCGCCCTCAGTCGCCGCCCGCGCTGGCAGGTATGGACCGCCGCGATCGGCGTCGCCGCCCTCCTCAACCTGATCCGGCTGACGAGCGACTTCGACCTGTCGCGATCGGTGACCGGCCTCCTGCTCGACAGCGGCTGGATGCTGATCGCGCTGCTGCTGGGCGAAGCGATGCGCAGCCGCCACGCCCTCGCCCACGAGGCCGAACTGCGCGCCCTCGAAGCCGAGCGCACCCGCCACGAGGAGGCGCAGCGGCGCGTCGTCGAGGAACGGCTGCGCATCGCCCGCGACCTGCACGACATCCTCGCCCACTCCCTGGCGCTGATCAACGTCCAGGCCGGTGTCGCCGCCCACGTGCTCGATCAGCAGCCGGAGCAGGCCCGCGAGGCGCTCACCCACATCAAGACCGCCAGCCGTGCGACGTTGCAGGAACTGCGCGCCCTCGTCGGCGTGCTGCGCGCCGGCGACGAGCCGATTCCCCTCGCGCCGACACCGGGACTCGACGCGCTCGACGACCTCGTCGACTCTGTGCGCGACGCCGGCCTGACCGTCGACCTGCAGGTGGCGCGGCACAACGGACCGCTGCCCGCCACGGTCGATGTCACCGCCTATCGCATCCTTCAGGAGGCGCTGACCAACACGATCAAGCACGCGGGCCGCGCGTCGGTGCAGGTATCGGTGCACCAGGATGGCCCCGCGCTCGAGCTGGACGTCACCGACCGCGGCGGCATGGCGCCGATCATGCGCACCGACGGCTCCGGCCAGGGTATCAACGGCATGCGCGAGCGGGCGGCAGCGCTCGGTGGATCGCTCGAAGCTGGTCCTACCGCCGACGGCGGCTTCCGTGTCCATGTGACGCTGCCGGTGCCGGGAGGAAGTGGATGAGCATCCGGGTGGTGATCGCCGACGATCAGGCGCTTGTCCGCGCCGGATTCCATGTACTGCTCGACTCCGCACCGGATATCGAGGTGGCGGGCGAGGCGGCCAACGGCGCCGAGGCGGTCGAACTGGCCCGCACCCACCGGCCGGACGTCGTCCTCATGGACGTGCGCATGCCCGTGATGGACGGCATTGAGGCCACCCGCCGCATCGCCCGCGCCGAGGAAACGAGCGGCGTCCACATCCTCATCCTCACCACCTTCGACCTCGACGACTACGTCTACGAGGCGCTCCGCGCCGGCGCCAGCGGCTTCCTACTGAAGGACACCGACCCGCCCGAACTGCTGGAGGCCGTCCGCGTCGTCGCCCGTGGTGATGCCCTGCTCGCCCCCGGCGTCACCCGCCGCCTGATCGCGGAATTCGCCAAGCGCCCCGATCCCCGGCGCGCGGGCCACGATGACCTCTCCGCCCTGACCGAGCGCGAGCGCGAAGTGCTGGTCCTGATCGCCCGAGGAATGAACAACGACGAGATCGCCGAGTCACTCGTCGTCAGCCCGGCGACGGCGAAGACCCACGTCAGCCGGGTGATGGGGAAGCTGGATGCCCGCGACCGCGCCCAGCTCGTCGTCATCGCCTACGAGAGCGGTCTGGTCGAGCCCGGCGCCGGCCGCTGATCGGCGGCCGGCGCCATCGACTCCCACCTGAGTTGCTGGCAAAGGAACAGCCCCCACTATCCTCGACCGGCTATCAGGTTCGCGAAAGTGCCACGTCCAGCATTGCCGAGATTCGCCGCCCGGACGATTCCAAGACCCTGACAAGTCGCTGACACTCTACCGGCTCGAATGGTGTCAGTACTTGCGGCTAGAACAGCGGGAACAGCGGGTCGAAGCCCAGCAATACCCGGCCGGTATCCTCCCAGACCTGCCGTGATTGGGTGATGTGGTGGGTGATCACGTCGGCGTCGCGCGCGTGCCGCTGGAGCGATGACATGTTGTAGACCGAGGTTCCGCCTGCCAGCGTGCTCGCCGTGTGCGCGACCCGCGACGCCGTCTCCACCGCCTGGATCGAGGCGATCCGGCAAAGTGAACGCTGGCGCATCGTCGGCTGTCCACCGGCCACCACCGTCTCCCAGATGCCGTCAAGCGTGTCGTAGAGATACGAGCGTGCCGCGCCGAGCGCGCCCTCCGCGCGTGCGATCTCAACCTGCGTCACCGGCTTCTCCGCCAGCCGCGACATGCTCATCGTCGGCACTTTTGACACTGCCAACTCGCATAGCTCGTCGAGCGCGGCTCGTGCGATGCCCAGGCTCACCGACGCGATCGCCGGTGCCACCAGCGTGAGCACCGGCATCTGGTATTGTGGCTCGGGCCGGTATCCGGATGAATCGAAGAGGGAGAAGGTTCGTCGTTCAGGTACGAAAACGTCCGCGCAACTGAGGTCGTTGCTGCCCGTGCCGCAGAGGCCGCTCACGTACCACGTGTCGTGAATCTGTACCTCGCTCACCGGCAGCACAACGTGGACCACCTCCGGCATCCCGGTCGGGGTCATGCGCGGCTGGCCGTCTTCGATGACGACGCAGCCCGCGACGACCCACGTCGCGTAGGTGATGCCGCTGGCGAACTTCCACCGGCCGCTCACGCGGAACCCGCCATCGACCGGAACCGCCGCTCCGGCCGGCTCCGCGACCAGCGCGTGCGGAACACAGGGATCGGCGAAGATCTCCCGTGCACCGGCATCGGGCATGTAACCCGCGACCACGCCGCTGCCGATGCCGAGCATTATGCACCAACCGGTCGAGCCGTCCGCCGTAGCGACGGTCTCGATCGCCCGCATCGCGTCGAGCGGCTCCCCCTCATCACCGCCGAGTGCCCTTGGAACACCCAATCGAAAGATCCCGGTCGCTTGCAGTTCCTGAACGAGGTCGCGCGGTAGCTCTCGCGCGCGCTCGATCTCCTCGCGCCGCCCGCGAATTTGCGGAAGCAGCGCGTGGATCTGCTGAGCTGAGCTGGTCATGGTCATGGTGTCACCTCCCGGCAACTCAGAACGAATTGCGGTACTCTGCCTGCTCTCGATCGTCATCGAGCACCTCCCTGTCACGTAGGAAACCGGCTCTTGGATAGGACGCACGACGATGCTAGGGACCGGCTCGCCACTGCTGCATCGGCAGAACCATCCAGATCGGAGCGTCGCTGGAATGTG
>JBFXAN010000105.1:0-22416 GCA_050184225.1 Dehalococcoidia bacterium
CCTTTGCTCGTCTGCGGATACCTCGCTCGACCCTGGTACATCGAGGGCCGGCGAGGGGGAGGATTGCAACGCTGAAACCTGTGCGGAGTCCACACAGGTTTCCCACCTCCGTCCACGTAGGCGAATCACTGCGCGATCTCGCGTGTGCACGCTCAGGCGCGATTCTGACGATGTGACGGGAAACCCAACCGGGAAGCCACCGGCCACGGCGACGCCTCCCTAGAATCGACTCCGCAGATACTCGGTCATGAAATCGTGGCTCGCCTGTCCCACTTCCCGCTGTGATACATGCGCGGTGATGCCATCGTCGTGCAGGTCACGGCGCAGGCTGATAAGTTCCTGCTCAACGCGGCGGAGGGCGCTCAACTCCTGCTCGATCCGGTGCAGGCCGCTGACGATCGGCGCGACGCCGCTCCCGCTGCTCCCACCGGCGCCGCCACCGGCGCCGCCACCGGGAAGGTTCGGACTGAAGCCGCCACCAGCCCGGAGCGTCTCGGCCGCGCTACCCACCCCGGCAGCAAACGACTTCAGCCGCCCGCCGCTGCTGATCAACGCCTGCATCTGCTGGATCGCCTGCCCAAGTGAGATGCTTCCAGCGCCATACCGTTGCATGATCGCCGTCGCCTCGGCGCCGAGGCCCATCGACTGCGCCCGCGCGTAGAGCTGGCTGAGTTGTGCCTCACCCGCGAACTGCGCACCGGCCGAGCCGCCCATCGGCGGCGTGTGGCCGGTGAAGCCCTCACCGCTGGCGAAGGGGTTGATCCCCTGGAACGCCAGCGCCGCCGTCATCGCGTTACCGCCGAAGCCTTCGCCGCCCATCGGTTGCCCGACCAATGCGAGCGCCTGATCGACGTAGTACTTGCCAATCTGCTCCAAGCCCTCCGCCAGCGCCGCCGCGAGCTGCGGCGTTGCGGGTCCGTAGATCCCCACCAAGGCCCAGAGGTTCGCCTTCGACGCTGACGGGCCGGTGAACGAGAAGCCGGATGGTGGCAGGCCCGTGTCGGCGATCTTGCCGGGGCCAAGAGCGCGTTGTGCCGTCGTCATCGAGACTTCGGCGGCGGTTGCGGCAGCAGCAGCGGCAACCTCTTTCATCCGCTGCGCTGCCAGCGCCGCACCGTCCGCCGCCGCCTGCGTCGCGTCCGTGATCCGGGCGGCCGTCTCCTCGGCGCTGAGCCCAAGGTCATCCATCGACGCGATGATCGAAAGGATCTCCGCCTGCAGCGCGGGCGACATCTTGAGGAACCCCTCCGGAATGAGTTCCAGCGCCCGGTTCGCCCGCGTGGCGACGTCGACGAGTTGATTGATATCACCGGTCGCGAGGAACTGATCCCATGCCGCCTTCCAATCGGCGAGCAGCGGCCCCCGGAGTTGCTCCGGCAGCTTCCCGATCTCGCGTTCGATATCCACGCTCATCTCGGCGATCTTGGCGATCGTCGCCGCGCTACCGTCCGCCGCCTGGTGTTCGAGTAGATCGAAGAGTTTGCCAAACGTCGGTCCGACCCGCTCGGCGAGGTTCGCCGCCTCGGTCGCCTGGGCGTAGGCGTTGGCATAGGTGTCGGCGGTGAGCGTCGCGCTGGCGATGGCGTCGGTATTGAGTCCGGCCAGCACATTGTCGAACTGTCCCTTGGCGTTCGCTCGCGCCTCCGGGGTGTCGAGGTTGAAGCTGGCCCAGAAGAGGAAGCGGAGGTTGTCGGCCGTCGCCTGGAGCGCCGGTCCACCCTTCGCCAGCAGGTCGTCAACGAACGCATCGAGGCCAGCGACGGCATCGCGGCCCATCTGTGCCGTCGCCTCTGGTCCCATGGCCGCGTCGAGCAGAGCGCTGACATCGGCGCCACCCGGGCCGAGCCGGTCGGCGGCTGCCTTCGTGGTAAGAATCTTCTCCCGTGCCTCCAGTACGCCGTCCCAGGCGGTCTTGTTGGCTTCGAGGGCGGCTTGTTCCGCTTGCAGGACGGTGATGTTCGATTCGACCTTCGCCTTCCAGGCTTCCAGCACTTGGATATCGGCGTTGATCGCGGCGGCCCGCTCCGAGTAGGGGTCCAGATACAGGAGATCCTGGTTCAGCCGGGCGATCTCGGCGTCGAGGTTGGCGGTGTCGATCGCGGACTGGCGCATCGACACGAACGGGATCCGCGCCACCTGGTCGAAGGCGCTGAGCGTATCCGTTGCCGTCGCGATCGGCGTACTCAGCCGTTCGTACTCCGACCGCATATCAGCGAGGCCGGCGGCGTAGAGGCCGGGGTCGATTGCACCCGAGTCGAGCAGGGCATTGAACCGGGCGACCCCGGCCTCGAGTTCGGCGAGGCCCGCCTCGGTGATCATCCGAATCGCGCCGACGACCTCGCCGGTGCCGCCCAACAGGCCGATAACGTAGCCCTCGGTCGTCATCTCGCCGTAGCGGATCGTCAGCTTCGACGGTGAGCCAAGCTGCAGGGTGCGCGTGAGCGCGTCGAGTGGTGCCTGCCCCAATCGACGGCTGGCGCTGACCACAGCGGGGATGCCGCGCTCCAAGCCAATGGCGAAGCCCTCAGAACCCCATCCGCCGTACCGAATGAAGTCCTTCGAAGGACTGCCGGCGTGAATCGATTGCTGGGTCGAATCCTTGGCCGCCGATGCGAGCATCGCGGCGGCCACCCGCACCCGTGAGATCCCGGCTTCCAGACCGGCAGCGAACGACGCCGCCGCGTTGGCGCCGAAGGAGGAGGCGTCGAACGACAGTTCCTCCTTGGCTGCCCCCGCCGCGTCCGCCGCCTTCTGGATAATGATCGTCTTCTTGCCTTCAAAGCCGCCTGCCCATGACAGCGCCGACTCCGCGCCGGGGGCATCGAGATCGACGATCACCGCCTCTTTGGTGAGTCGCATCGCCTCCTTGGCGCTGTCGGGTACCTGACCGATCGCCACCTTGAACGCCTCGACGAAGCCAGTCAGTACGCCCTTGAGATCATCGATCGAACCCTGGATACCGAGCGTTTCCTTCGCCGCTGCGCCCTGCGCCTCGGCATAGTCGCGCGTCGCTGCTGTCGCGTTCTCGTATGGCGCCTTGGCCTCATCGACGACCTTGTTGATCCGGTCGAGGGCATCAGCGGCGCCGGGGCCACCCTTGGCGATGATGTCGATCTCGCGGTGCATCTTCTCGATTGCGGGCGCCGCCGCCTCGGACTGGTTCACCATGTCATGCGCCCGGTCCGCCCACCGTTGCAAGTCTTCGGGATTCAGCGCCGAGGTCATCGCCTTGGCGCTGGAGGCGACGCTATCGAGCGCCGTCACCTGCCGGTTCCACGTCATCTCGGCGGCGGTGGCGCGGCCGGAAAGCTCATCGATCCGCTTCACCGCCTCCCCAAGCGGGTCAGCGATCTTCTCCGCTTGCTCCGCCGTCTTGCCAAGCGCCTGCGCGAGCAGTCCGACATTCGTAACAGAGCCGCCCATCTGTTCGCCAGCGGTCGCTGCTGCGGTACCGGCCTCCTGTGCGGCGAGTCCGGCGGCGGCGTTGGCGCGGGCATTCTCCGCGGCGATCCGGTTCACCTCCACCATCGCCGCGCCGTGCGCTTCGAACTGTTTCGTGCTCTGGGATTGCGCCTCGGTCATGTTCTCGACCGACGGCGGGATGCCATCGAGCGCCTTCTTCGTCGCATCGATGGCGGTGCCTGCCACGCGGAAGGGGAGGGTGACTTGCTTGAGGAGCCCTTGGCCGATCGTCTTGAACACCGGGTTGTCGAGGGCGCCGATCACCGCCGTTGTCTTCTCCGTCAACTCCGTCAGCGCCGGAATCGCCTGGGTGCCGATCGCGATGCCCAGGGTTTCGAGATTGCCCCGGAGCTCCTCGATCTTGCCGTTCAGCGTCTCCATCCGGGCGGCGGACGTTTCCGACGCGCCAGCCGTCTCGGCGACGCTCTGGTTGTACGCCTGCCAGCCATCAACCCCGTTGCGTAAGAAAATCGACCCGGCGCGGACGGCATCGCTGCCGAAGATGGTAGCGAGACTCTGCGCCTTCTGCGCCTCGGTTGCGTTCCCAAGTGCCCGTTCGAGCTGCCCGAGGACGTTCTCGAAGGGGAGTGCCGCACCGGACGCCGTGAACAGGGAGATATTGAGCCGTTCTAGTTCGGCGCGGGCCGTTGCCGATGGCGCGGCCAGCGACAGCAGCATCGTCTTGAGGCTGCTGCCGGAGTCCGAACCCTTCAAGCCGTTGAGGCCAAGCAACCCGATCGCGGCGGCCGTCTCTTCGAGCGACAACCCCGCCTGCCGTGCGACCGGTCCGACCTGGGACATCGCTTGCTGAAGCTGTTCGACGCTGATCGACGAGGCGTTCGCGTTCTTGACAAAGGTGTCGGCCATCCGTGTGGCGTCGGCGGCGGTGAGCCCAAAGGTGTTCATCGCATCGGCCATCAGCGTCGCCATGTTCCCGACGCTGGCGCCGGTCGCCTCGGCCAGTTGCACCGTGCTCCGAGCAACCCCGCCGACGGTATCGGACACACTGACCCCGGCTTTGACCAACTCGCCCATCGCGGCCGCGGCCTCGGTCGCCGACTTGGTCGTATCGGCGCCGATCGACAGGGCAGCCTCCCGCATCGCCTCCATCTGCTCAGTGGTGGCGCCGGTTGCGGCACGGGTATCGGCCAGGGTTGCTGGAAGGTGGCGGCCGCGCCGACCGTGCCCTGGAACGCCGCCATCAATCCCTGCTGGGCGGTCGCTGCCGCCAGCATCCCGGTACCGAAGCCGAGCGCGGACTTGCCCAGGCCGGCGAACATCGTGTCGAGTTTGCTGCTTGCCTGGGTCAGTTTGTTGGTGGCGCTGGCGGCGTTTTCGACGGTGGGCGTGACCTGGCCAAACGACCGCCCGAGGCTTTGCACACTGGACGCTGACGAGCGCATCTGCGCGGGGATACCGTTGAAGGCGGAGCCGATCGCCGCGCCGGACTGCGTTCCCGTCGTGCCAAGCTTCTGAAGGTCGCCACGCAGCGCCGCAAAGGCCGGAGCAGCCCTATTGTTGGCGTCTATGAGTACGCTGAGTCGTTCGGCCATGATGAGCCCCTACGTGAGTGGGGCTCACTCGATGGTTGGCCCAGAATGTGGGCCGGGTTTTCAGGTGCGGGCGCGACGACCCTAGATCAGCGTCAGCCGCATCGGCCGCCGGTCGGTCTGCGTCGCCAAGCCGAGCGCCGTCACCAGGTCGTCATGGGTGCCCACCTTGAAGGCGCCGTACTTGTCGTTGGCGTCCTCACTCACCCGGATCTCGTAGTCGAGCAACTCGCGGGTGAGCGCCTCGGCCTCGGCCAGTTGCCGCGGGAGATGGACGCGGCCGCCCTGCAACAATGCCTGCAATCGGCTGACCAGCCACGCCTTCCCGATCGTGACGCGGCTGCGTTCCTCGGTGCGGCGGTCGCCGTGCGTAAAGTAGCAGGCGATCACGCGCTGCACCGCCGGGCGGAGCGCCACGAGCTCGTCGACCACTGGCTGCCCGACGCCGGTGGCATCCAGGTGTAGATCCGGCCGCGTCCCGGTGCGCTCGAACACCCCGCGACAGATCACGGCGATCCGGTGCGACACCGCCGGGTAGGGCGTGCCGAGGGGCAGGCGCTCCATGTGCCGGATCAGGTGATGCATGGCGGGCGGCGCCTGATCGCGTTCCGTCCGCTCGTCTTGCTCGGCAACGCAGATTGCCGTCGGGTCGACCTTCTGCCCGATGTCTACGCCAATCGTGAGAGATCCCACGCCTCCACCTCTTCTGCAAAGGCCCGCTCGACGTCCGCGCGGGTGAACGCCTGACTCTGCGCGTCCATGAACTCGCACTGGTATTCCTGCCGGTACCACCACTCGCCCATGCTGCGCCGCTCCTCCTCGAGGAAGCTGGCCGGGATGCGGGGACACATCGTCGCCGGTACTTCGAACCGCTGCCAGGGTTCATCACTCCGCCAGGCTTCGTACCACCATCCCCGGTTGCCGAATGGGGTTGAGAGCGCCAGCAGGCGGCCGCCGGAGACGGCGAGCATGGGCCGTGCGGAGACGTAGAGGTCCAACGGCACACGGGCCGCCTCGTCGATGATCAGGAGGCTGACGCCGCTGTAGCCGCGAACCGTGCCCTCCCTGCCCGGCAGGCTGACGATCCGCGATCCCGTATCGAGGGTGAGGCTGAGCGCCGTCTCGGACTCGGGCGACACCGGCCGGCCGGCACTCCGGTACACCTGGAGACACTTCTTGAACAACTCGCCCGACTGACGCAGTGTTGGACTGAGCAAGAGCACGAGGGCGCCCGGCGTGGTGAGGGCCGTGTGGACGGCGAGGACGGCGCTGACGGTGCTCTTGCCCGACTGACGGCTGCAATTGAAGAGCAACCGGCTCGCCGTGCTCGTGAGCGCGTTTCGCTGCCACGGATCTGGGTCGAGGCCGGCCGCTTCCGCCAGTTCGACAGGGTTCAACGGTGGTGCGTCCGCCGCGGCCAGTGCCGCTGATGCGCGTGCCTCCAGCGACGAGAGGCGGGTGATGGTGGTCATGCTGGCCGCCGGGTGAGGCGCTCTAACTGCGCTTCGAGATCCACGATCCGTTGCTCAACGACACCGGCGGTGTAGAGGCGGACCGCCGCGCCGGCGAGGGCCGCCATCGCCTGGGCCTGCTTCGGCTCCAACTCGCCGCGGTGCACCTCGCCGAGGGCATCGAGCACGGTTGCCAGCACGGGCCGGAGCATGGACGGCACGAGGCGTGCGGCCCGTGCCGTCTTCGCTTTGCCGTGCCCGCCCCGGACCCGTGCCGCCTGGACCTCGGCCTGTCGATCGGGGTCATGCAGGGCGCAATAGCCGCTTGTCAGCACGATCACCGCCTTGCACGGAGCACCGTCTTTGCGTGGCGCTTGGCAGGCAGCATCCGGCAGCATCACGCACCATCCCGCATCAACACCGGGCCGCCGCGGGCGATGGCGAATGCTTCACGCCCCGCTGTCTTCGTTAACGCACAGGTGAGGCAGTCCGCCCCGTCCGGCGCTTTGAATTTACAGATGGACAGACCGGCCCTCGCCGGGTTGCAGGTCGCGCGTTGGTAGCCGTTGGCGATCTGAACCTGCTTGTGAAACCACCCGCGCTGCTCTTCGCCCTCAATTGTGTGACAGGTGCAGCCCGCCTCCTTGCACCGAGTGCGGCCGAGCGCCTTGATCGCCGCGCCTGGATCAGGCGCCACCTCAGCCAGCAGGGCACCGATATCCCTCCACCAGCCATCGCCGGGCCGCTCCTTCGTCATCATCGCGCCGAATTCGGTACACCGGCCGCGGCGACTATCCAAGAACACCAGTGCCTTCGTTGATGGTGCGGTGAGCACCGGCACACCGGCGCCGGCGAAGATGTATTCGGCGAGGTGGCCGAGTTCGTGATCGAGGATGCGCTCGATGGTGTAGGGAGAGCGGCTGATGGCGTCCGGGATCAAGTTGACGACCGGCGAACCGCGTTCGGTCCAGGCCAAGCCCGAGGCCGGTGCGTATTCGTCGGAGCGGCGTTCGACGGTGGCGTCACCCCACCAGTCCAATGAAATGGGGACGTTGGTTTGCCTGACGCGGTGCCGCGTGTGCTGGAGGGCGCGGCTCTCGGACTCGAAGGGGACTTCGACATCGGACAAGCGCCGGATGCGCACCCGCTCGTCGGTGTCGGTCGTCGTCAGCATGTGGTTATCCTTCTTGCTGTCTGGGTGACCCGGCCCGTGACCACGACCGGGCCACCCATCCCCGGAGGAAGGCGCCGGAGGGTGGACCCGGCGCCGGCTGCTACCGCTCGCGCTGATGGACGGCCGCGCGTGCCTTCGCCTCGGCCCGCTGTCGGGCCAGGCGCTCGACGCTCCGGCGGGCGAACAGCCGGCCGATGCTCGTCACCTCGATCGGGATCAGATCACCGTTCGCGGCCATCTGGCGCACGCGGTCCGGCGTGACACCCAGGACGCGCGCCGCCTCCGCTGTGCTGAGCAGTTCGGGGTTCGCGGCGACCATGGATGCCTCCTTGTTGTGTTGAATAGACAACACTACATTCCAGGATACCGCGTGCGGGACCGCCCCGTCTATCGACACGCGGCGAAGCGAGGGTAGAATCGGCTTCCAGATGAGCCTCGCAGGCTTTGGAGGATCAGCCATCGCCACGTTCTACCGTATCGTCAAGTCGGACCCGCCTACACACGCCGACTTCTTTTCGCTGGCGCGACGGACTCGGCCACCCACTCCTGACACCTACCCCGAACGCGACCCATTCGGCGTGCTCTTGTACCTCGGCGTTTCGGTCTACGACCGGGATGATCTCGCCCGCAAGATGGCCCAGCAGATCCCACTCACCGGATCGTTCATCGCTCAACTTGAGTTCTCAACCGACGGGCCGATTCGAGGCGCGAAAACGACGAAAAGGAAAGGACATTACACACTCTGGGGGAGGCCCAGTGATATCCTGGATACGGTACAGTGGGTTTCACCGGTAGGAGACCCAAGCGAGTAACGCCATGACCTACGCAATTTGGGACCAACAATCGGCCAACCTTGTCGGCGACTTCGATTCCGAAGGCGAGGCGCTGGCGTTCGTGAGCGTTGCGATCAAGTCCAACTCTAACATCGCGCTCGGCTGGGCACTCACGGTTGAGGATGACAACGAGAATGTCCGCTCAATCGCCGCCGGCCGCGATCTCCTTCTCCGCGTCATGCGGCCACAGCCAGAGATTATCTGGCAGTCCGTCTAGATCCAGCCGGCTGGATCGCCAAGTCTGAAAGTCTGCGAGACCCAGCGAGGTCCTTCCTACGGAGGATCTCGTCGTGTCATTCGACCAACTGCTCGACCTCGCCAGCCTCGCCGTCACCATCATCAGCCCTATCGTCGCGAACCACCGTCCCACACGACCCTCGGACTACCAGCCTGACGAAAATAGCGCCGGTGAAGGCTAACCTTTGCGTATCGCTGCGTGTCCCGACACCGGCCGCAGACGATCCGCCCATCGCCGAGGCCGAACAGCGATCGGACGAAGCGATGGCAGCCGGGGCAGCGGAGGAACCAACCGGATCGGCGCCGCAGGCGCTCCAAGGGCGCGTAATCGCGATGCTCGGTTGCCGTGCTCATACGCTCACCGCCTCGTCTTCATCCTCATCGTCGTCATCGACGCGGATCTCGCCGCACCCCAGCGCCGTGCAATCATGCCGGCGCACACGCCAGGCGCGATCGGCGTCGTCGGGTTGACAGCACTGCCAGCCGCCGAGGAGGTCGTGACGCTGGCGCCAGCCGGTACGTGAGCCGCAGACGCTACAGGGGCGGGTTGGGGCGGCGGCGTTCACGACGCACCCCCGTAGATCGTTCGCCAGAACGACTGACCGCCGAGCCGCACCGCGCAATCGCCGCAGACCGGATACCGGCTGCTGGCCCGGCACAACGCGCAGGACGTAAAGCCGTCGCGCGGCTCTTTTGAACCTGATGTAAAGGTGTTTGACATCAAGGTTTTCCCACGAGCGCCGCCCATGTCGCCTAGATCCTTAGTGTTAACGCTCTTTACATCAGGTTCAGAATCGCCGGCCGGGTTGACATCCGAGTCGCGGCAGCAGGGGCGACGGCAGCGGCTCAGGTCGGGGTGACAGTGCTGGTGTGGCCGCGCGGCACCCTTCGGCGGGACGAACGTCGCCAGCGCCTCCAGAAACGTGAACACGCCGCTGCTGAGTTTGACGGTGCGACCGCGTACCACCTCGCGCTCGCCGATGATCTCGCCGGTCGTGGTGTCGATGATCGGCTGCCGGGCAAAGCAGTAGCCCAGCGTGAGCAGTCCCCACGCCTCGAATCGCTTCAGGTGGTTGCTGACGCTTTGCCGCGAGACGCCCGTCATGGGCGCGATCACATCGCCGATCCAGGCGACGAACGAGCCGTCTGGCTGCAACCGGCCGCGTTCTTCGGCGGACACCGCTTCGACGGCGAGGGCGATCCCGGTGTTCGCCTCGTGCTTGAGGGCGCCATTCTGCCGGATACGCGCGGCGATGTGGAGCAACCGTCCTTGCAGGATGGCGACCTGCTGCACATCGTTCGATCCGCTCGTGCCGGTCCGCTTCGTGCAGAGGATCGCGACCGGCTCCCGCTCGCGGTCGATCACGGCCCGCGCCGTGATCTCGTAGTACTCGCGCCGGTCCGTGAACTTGTTCCAGCCCAGGGACTGATCTCGCTCGGTGAGCGCCGCAGCGATGCCGCTGGCCGTCATGCCGTGCTCTTCGAGGATGCAGCCGAGCCGGTAGAGCGATGCGGAGCGGTCGATGACACCCGGCTCGTCCTTCCGATAGACAACGAGTTCGCCCCGCCAGACGCGAAGCGCGTCACCGTCCAGGCGGACCGGCGGCTCGTCGCCGTCGCCGTCAATTGCTTCACCTGAAGTCGTTCGCGCGGTGCGGGCCGGTGCCTCCGGCAGTGCGGCGAGGAGATCATCGGGGTCGTACACCGGCCCGTCATCGCGGATGATCGTGACGATCGGTGAACCGGCGTACTTGTGGTTGGGGAAGGTCGGCGGCCGAAGAAGTTGGGTCAGATCCCATCCGCTCGTATCGGCGCCGATCGCGTAGGCGAGCCGGCGGTTGATCTCCTCGCCGATGGCCGGCGCCACCGCACAGGAGAGCAGCCAATATTCCTGGGTGCGGCCGGGGCTGCTCTCCACGCTGATTGTGGACGGCGGGATGCCCGGTGGGACCGTCGCCCCGTCGCCATCGACGTAGCAGGCGCGAAGCTTGGCCGCCTTCTGCTTCGCGCGGCCCTCCCCGAATGGGCCGCGCTCGGTGAACAAGTGCGCGCCGTGATAGACCTCGCGGCCGGCGGCCGCCCACTCACGGATCTGCTGTTCGGCGTTCCCGGCGCTGTGCGGGTAGGGATAGTACTTGTCCTTCGGGTCGGTGAGCATCTTCACGCCGGGCGCGGCCCGCACGCCGGAGAAGATGCGGACGTAACCGCGCTCGCCGTCGAAGATCCGGCGCCACAAGGCGAGCGCGGCGGTTGTGTGGCGGGCGGCCGGGGCGCTCATCACGCCACCGCCACGCCGTACCGCCGGCGGAGGTGGCGTGTGCAGCGGCAGCCCTCTTCCGCATAGTGCTTGATCAGCCCCAGCCGGACGCCGGTCACGTCATCGACGACGCCGGCAGCGGCGATCAGGGCAATCGTCGTTGTCGCGTGCTTACAGTCGATCGTGAGGATGCGAGTGTTGCCGTAATCCTCGGCCGTGATCGTGGCGCCTGTGTTATCGTGGTTCTGAGAATTGCGTCCGTCCATCGCGTTCTCCGTCCTTCACTGAAGCCGCCGGTTCGTCCCCGGCGGCCTCTCCATTTCCCGGCTGGTAACTCAGCACCTTCATCAGCGCCGCTGTCATGCGGGCGGGGTCGGGCGTGTAGGTGCGGGTGATCGCCGCCTGATGGCGTCCGCTACGCGGTGACGGCATCGATCTGCGCCTCCTCGTGCATGAGTAGCCCGCGCCGGCGCAGATCGGCGCAGATGAGCGCGCGAGCCTGCAACACGAGCGGGCGATACTCTTGCTCACCGAGGCGCAGGAGCGCCCGGTATTCTTGCTCGTCGAGCTCAACGCGGACCGTGATCAGTGGCATAGGGCCGTACCTCCTCGACGATCGTCGAGGAGGTGACCTGTGACTGAATATCTACGGGACCTATGACGACCTATGAGTTGCCGCGTTTTTTCGGCGGGAGGAGATCGGGGCGCGTCTTATACAGCCGAGTGAACCAACTCCAGACCGTTGGCTCCGGTACATCCATCTGCTTCGCGATCTGGGGGACGGTTCGACCGGCGCGTCGAAGTCGGGCCGCTTCCTTGACGCGAACATCAAGGCCGTCGTCTGGCATCGCCGTGCCGGGATACGTCGTCGTGATAGGCGCCGCCAACTCGGTGCAGTTCGGGCAGTACCAAAGAGCACCGACGCCGCCGGTCGGCGGTGGTGAACCACGCGCGATCTCCAACGGCGCACGACAGTCCGGGCAGGCGCCGGGGTGCTGCCACAGGCGATCACCGTGCGATCCAGCCCCGGAGCGCCTGCGATAGCGGATCGCCGTAAAGCTCATGGGTGGTACGCTGTCCATGCGGGCGGCCCTCCATCGGCCGGCTGCCATGCCGCCTGACGGTGCGAACGTCGAGGCGGCTTTCCTTACCTTCATTGTCCGACAACCCCGCGATCATCGCACAACCGTTCTGTCACGCGGCCGCGATCACGTGCTCGACTCTGGTGTAGTAGCTCAACGAACTCGGTCGGTTTTGATGTCTGGCATATCGTGCGGACGGTCGATAACATCGTCCACTTCGTCTTCGAGCGGGAGCAGCCGGTCTGGCTGCAACAGCGGTTCGACGAGCAGTGGAACCTGCCGAAGGTGGTCCAGGGGACCGGCCAGCCGAGCGTGGACGCCTATGCGCTGGTGTTCCCGGAACCGGAGGAATTCAAGCGCTACATCCGCGCCGTTGCGGAAGCGGTGGTGCCCCGGATCGCGGCGATGCCGGAGGCGTATCTGGCGGATGAGGTGACGATCAAGCCGTGGGGCGAGGTCCGGCGGAGCGAGGCGATCGGCTGGGGGTTCATCTCCCACGGCAACGGCCACCTGGGGCGGGTGGGGCTGGCCCGCACGCTCTGGGGGCTGCCCGGTCTGCCGTTCTAGCGCCTGACACTATCACGGAGCCGCCACCGCACCGCGCGTTCATTCCTTCTGTCATCCTGCATATATGGATAAGCAGTTTACTAGCTCTTGATCTAGCTAGCCACGAACGCATGTTCTGATGGATCATGGATACTGGGAGGATTCGCAGACACCCTGCCCTCCGCGAAGGCCGATTGAGTGAGGAAGACGACGATGACCACGAGTGTGTTGATGGCTGAGCGGCCGCAGATTTCGAGCGACCATTCCGTGTTGGTGACGCGCCCGGTTGATGCGCGCGGGCGTGGGGCGGGATCTGACTCCTATTGGTTGGCGACGGTGCAGCCCGATGGCCGGCCGCACATCCTGCCGGTGCTGGAGGTTTGGCTGGACGGCGCGTTGTACGTGAGTGCAGGACATTTCGCCAGCGACACCGCGCCGCGAGCGGACGCCTCGTGCTACGTGATCTCGGTCGGCAGGGACGCGCCCGACCTGATCGTTGAAGGTGGCGCGACGCCGGTGCGCGATGGCGCGACGCTGCGCCGGGTGGCGGCCGAATACCGTGTCCGGTACGGCTGGCCGGTTTCGCCGCGGGCGGGCGGCTTTGGCGACGAGGGCGCCGGCGTCCTGCCATACGAGGTCTACGAAGCGACGCCCACGGCGGTGATCGGCTTCGACCCAGAGTCGCCGCTCGATGCGGCCCGCTGGTGCTTCTGAGCCGGACACCCCGAGATATTCATGATCGAGCCCGAATCCCCCGGTTGAACGCCATGGCAGACCGCGTGCCGTCCGGCGCGCGGGAAACAACCGGATTGTCCACGACCACATCGCCGCGCTCTGCACACGCGCGGCGGCTCGACCACCACGACGGCGTCGCCGTTGCGTGATCCCGAGAAAGAGGACCCTTCAACCAATGAATACCGAAACCCGGCCACTGATGGCCGAACACATCGCCGCCGCCGCGCGGCTGCTGGCCGAACGCCATCGCATCGATCGGACCCGCACGCCGGCGCTGTCGCCGCGATTCGAAGATTCCGGGGCTGCCCGGAGCCAGATCGAGGCCGGCCTTGCCGATCCGCTCGCCCGCGGCGTCGTCGCGATCCGGGGCGATGCCGTGGTCGGATTCTTGATCGGGAAGGTGTCGCTGCCCTCGACCGCGTGGCACGGAGGATACCGGCCGCGGCGCGCCGGGACGGTCGTCTATGCCGGCTATGCCGCGATCGGGCCGGCGGCGACGGAGACGTACCGGCAGCTGTATGCGGCGCTGGCGCTCTTCTTCATCGACCACGGCGCCTTCCTCCACGAGATCGAGATCAACGCCGCCGACGACGCGGCGCTGCGGGCCTGGGTGTCGCTTGGGTTCGGACAGACCCTGACCCTGGCCGCGCGCGATACCACACCGCTCGACGGCGCTGCATCCGTCGACATCGAGATCGATCGGGCGGGACCGGAGGATATCGACATCATCATGAAGCTGGGGGATGACCTCGCCCGGCATCACAACACCGCGCCGATCTTCCTGCCCTACATTCCCGAGGAAACCAATGGAGGCTTCCGCGGCTACGAGCTCGAACTTCTGCAAAAGCCGGAGAACGCGCACTGGGTCGCCTATCGCGACGGCCGGCCGGCGGGGATGCAGACGTTCCACGAGCAGGACTTCGCCGAGATGGCGCGGCCGGATCGTTCTGTCTACCTCTTCTTCGGCGTGACCGCGCCGGAGGCGCGCGGCGGCGGACTTGGTACCGCCATCCTGCGGCATGCAATGAAATGGGCGCGCGAGGAGGGGTACGAGCGCTGCACGCTCCACTTCCTCTCGGCCAACATCACCGGCGCCCGCTTCTGGCTCGGGAGCGGCTTTCAACCGCTGACGATGCAGATGGAGCGCCAGGTGGATGACCGTCTCGGCTGGGCCAGGGCGGGTGATGCGTGACGTGGGAATCTCCGATGCATGCAGGCGAGGGACGCCACGCCGCCTGACACAGACGCCGAGGAATCCACTGGGTTCCTCGGCGTTATGTCTTTCTCGAATCGCCTGGAGAAAAAGCTCGGCGGCGTGTCGATCCGGCGTCTCCTCGTTCGTCGTGTTGATAGAGCCAGGGCTGCCATCGTGACGGGACCGTCCGGGCGCCGGCTTCGAACACAGACGGACAAGGAGACCTGACGCTATGCGGAAGATTGTTGCGGGGCTGTTCGTGTCGTTAGACGGTGTCGTCGAAGCGCCGGATCAGTGGCACTTTCCCTACTTCAACGAAGAGATGGGCGAGGCGGTCACGTCGCAGATGGCTGCTTCAGACGCGATGCTGCTGGGGCGGGTGACCTATGAGGAGTTCGCCGGGTACTGGTCGCAGCAGGGCAGTGAGGTGGAGATGGCGGACCAGATGAACAGTACACCCAAGTTCGTCGTCTCCACGAGCCTGGAGTCGGCGGCGTGGCAGAACACGACCGTGATCCGAGGCAACCCGGTTGAGGAATTGACCAGGCTGAAGCAGGAGCCGGGGAAAGATATCGCCGTCGTCGGCAGTGCCACCCTCGTCCGCTCGCTGCTGCGGGATAATCTCCTCGACGAGCTGCGGCTGCTGGTGCATCCGATCGTCGTCGGGCAGGGCACGCACCTCTTTCCGGAGGGTACGGAGCAGACACCGCTGAAGCTCGTGGATGCAAAGATCTTCAGCACGGGTGTCTTGTATCTCACCTATCAGCCGGCTGCCGCCGCGGGCGCCTGATGCCGGCGCATCCGGCATCACCGAAGGAATCGAAAGGAACATCGATGGCAACCAAGACGGTCGCGGAAAAGCTGCTGATCAAGCCAAACACCACGGTCTGGGCGTCGGATGCCTCTCGCATCGATCTGATCCAGCCGCTTCCCCTACACGTGCGCAGCGTCGAGGGACTGGACCAGGCGGAAACGGCCCTGATCTTCGCCGACGATGCCGCCTCGCTCCGTGCGATCCTGACCGCACACCGGGAGCAGCTGACCCTGCCGGCGACGATCTGGGTGGCCTATCCCAAGGCGAACCGGGCCGACATCAACCGCGACAGCGTCTGGCCGATCGTCGGTGAGTACGGCCTGCGCCCGATCGGGCAGGTGGCCGTGGACGGTGTGTGGTCGGCGCTGCGGTTTCGTCCGCTGAAGGAGGGTGAGGCGCCGTTTACCGGCGGCCGGTAGCCACACCGTGACGGTGGTGGCGCGGCCAGATGTGAGCGACGCACAATAATGGGTCTGGTTCCCCGCTACAGGCGTTGATTCGGATCTACACTGGCGCTGGCAGCTCGATCATGGTTGGTCAGGCAAGGTTCCTTTCGACGTCGCGGAAGGCGGCGCCGGCGCGGAGGGCGATCGTGGACCGTCAAGCGTTCATCAAGTACGGCGCGGAACTGACCGGTACCTTTGTGCTCGTCGCGGGTGGAGTTGGCTGTGCGGTGATCGCCGGGCCACAGGTGGGGTTCGTGGGGGTGTCGCTCGCGTTCGGCCTGGCGCTGCTGGCGATGGTGTATGCGATCGGGCCGATTTCGGGATGTCACATCAATCCGGCGGTCACGTTTGGGGCGCTGATCTGCCGCCGGATCCCTCCCCGCGATGTGCTGGGCTACGTGGTGGCGCAGGTGATCGGCGCGATTGTGGCGGCGGGGATCATTCTGATCATCGCCAAGGGGATTCCGGGTGGATACGACGCGGGGACGGCGGGACTCGGCGCGAATGGTTATGACACGCACTCCCCTGATGGCTATGCGCTCGGCGCCGCCTTTCTCGCCGAAGTCCTGCTGACCGCGTTCCTGGTCTTCACCGTGCTGGGAGCGACCGACGAAGAGGCGCCGGTCGGCTTTGCCGGGCTGGCGATCGGGCTGGTGCTGACGCTGATTCACCTGGTTGGCATCCCGATCACGAATACTTCGGTCAACCCGGCCCGGAGCATCGGTCCGGCGATCTTCGTCGGTGGGTGGGCGTTGGAGCAGCTCTGGCTGTTCATCGTCGCGCCGTTGGTCGGCGCCGGATTGGCCGGTGTCCTTCATCTGGTGTTGCATCAGACGTCGAAGCTGACGCTTGCCGAAGCCGAGCAGGCGCTGGAAAGCCAGCAGGCCGAGCGGCTCGACTAACCGAACCGACGCACTCCCAGGCGCCCCGGCGCCACGAATGTGGGGCTGATCTTGCCTTCCACGTATCAATAACGTATCGTAGCGTGGTACTCCGTACCCTACGTGCACAGTTGCGTGACGGCAGTAGTCCCTGGAGTCCCTGTTCGATACGGGGTTCTGCGTCTCTGGGGTCTCTTTCCTATTCCCGTCGCATCCGGGCTGTTGCTCTGACGGAGGCTGAAACGTATTGGCAAGTCACCCTTCAGCGAAGAGGCGGACCCCATGACGCAGCGCGCCCACGATCCGCATCCCCTCGATTCCGTGTCCGCCCAGCGCCGGACGCGCACGCTCTACTCGCCGGCGCATGAACACGACGCCTGCGGCACCGGCTTCGTCGCCAATATCAACGGCACACGCGAGCACGATGTGCTGCTGACCGCGCTCGCCTGCGTGCGCAACCTGACCCATCGAGGCGCGCTGCTCGATGCTGAAACCGGCGACGGCGCCGGTCTGCTCACCCAGGTACCGGCGGCGATGCTGCGGAGCGCGGTGGCAGAGTCCGGTCACACGCTGACCCGAGACTCGGACCTCGGCGTCGGTATGATCTTTCTGCCGAAGGATGCGGAAGGGCAGGCGGCAGGGAAGGCGATCGTCGAACAGGCGATCGTTCGGCAGGGGCTGAAGCTGTTTGGCTGGCGCCAGGTACCGGTCGATTCCTCCGTGCTCGGCCGCAACGCCGGCGCCACGGAACCGGCGATCGTGCAGGTGCTGATCGGCCGGCCGGAGCGGGGCACCGATGATGAATACGAGCGGCGCCTCTTCCTCGCCCGCAAGGAGATCGAACGCGAGTCACTGGTGCAGCAGCTTCGGCTGTATGTTCCCTCTATGTCGCATCGGACGCTTGTCTACAAGGGTCTGCTGGTCGCGCACCAGTTGCCGCTCTACTACGCGGACTTGAACGACCCGCGCTACGACACAGCGCTGGCCGTCTTCCATCAGCGGTATAGCACCAACACGATGCCGTCGTGGGAGTTGTCGCAGCCGTTTCGGATGCTGGCGCACAACGGCGAGATCAACACGCGCGCGGCCAATCAGAACTGGATGGAAGCACGCCGGCCCGAACTGGCAGCCGCCGACATCTGGAGTGACCGGATCGGGCAATTGCTGCCGGTGATCCAGCCGCATGGCAGTGACACGTCGGACCTGGACAACGTCCTGGAGACATTGACGCTGTCCGGCCGCGATGTCCGCCACGCGCTGATGATGCTCGTGCCGGAAGCCTGGGAAAACATGCCCAACATGTCCGAGGCGCGTCGGGCGTTCTACGAGTATCACGCCTGCATCACCGAGCCGTGGGACGGTCCTGCCTCGCTCGCCTTCACCGACGGCATCACGGTCGGCGCCTGCCTGGACCGGAACGGACTGCGCCCGTCACGCTACATCGTCACGGAGGACGGCCGCGTCGTCGCCGGCTCGGAAGTGGGCATGGTGGCGATCGACGACGAGACGGTGGTCGAGAAGGGCCGGTTGGGACCGGGCCAGATGATTGCTGTCGATACGCAGCACCGGGTGTTGCTGAAGAACGACGAGATCAAAGACGAGATCGCCCACCGCCGTCCCTATCGCCAGTGGGTGCAACAGCAGTTGCTGCCGCTCGACGGACATCTCCAGCGCCGGCCGCTGGATGCGCCGCCCGAGACACCGCTCGACCTCGAGCGCCTCGAACGCACCTTCAATTACACACAGGAGGAGTTGCAGTTCATCCTCAAGCCGATGGCGGGGGAGGGCAAGGAGCCGGTCGGTTCGATGGGAGATGACACGGCGCTTGCCGTGCTCTCGTCGACGCCCCGGCTAATGTACGCCTACTTCAAGCAGAAGTTTGCCCAGGTCACCAATCCGCCGATCGATCCGATCCGGGAAGAGTTGGTGATGTCGCTCGACACCTATCTCGGCTGGCGGCGCAATCTGCTCGGCGAGACCGAGTCACACGCGCGGCTGCTGCACTTGAAAAGCCCGTTGATGATCGACGAGGAGATGGAGGCGCTCCGCCGGATCGGCGAAACCGGCTTCCACGCCTTCACGATCCCGGCGCTCTTCAATGCCGAGTGCGGCCCGGATGGCCTTGAGGCGGCCCTCACCCACATCTGCGAGACCGCGGTCAAGGCGGTGGACCAGGGTGCGACGATCATTGTGCTCTCGGACCGCGGTGTCGACGCGCAGCGGGCGCCGGTGCCGATGCTGCTGGCCGTCGGCGCCGTGCATCATCATCTGATCCGCGAGGGTCGGCGGATGCGCTGCAGCATCATCGCCGAGACCGCCGAAGCCCGTGATGTGCATCAGCTTGCCTGCCTGATCGGCTTTGGTGCGAGCGCGGTCAATCCCTATCTCCTCTTCGCCACCCTGGCCGACGCGGCCGAGCGGGGCGACCTGAAGGAACTGAACGCCGTCATCACCCGCGAGGTTGGCGAGGAGAATGTCGAGGCGCTCAAGGCAAGCGGTGAGTTCCAGCAGCGCGTTCGCGAGAAGGCGTTCTTCAATTATGAAACCGCTGTCGATGCGGGACTGCTCAAGATCATCTCGAAGATGGGCATCTCGACGATCACCGGCTACCACGCCGCCCAGATCTTCGAGGCGATCGGCCTCTCGCAGGACGTGCTCGACCGCTGCTTCAGCGGACTGACCTCGCGCATCGGCGGCATCGGCCTGACCGAGATCGCGAAGGAGACGCTTGGCCGCCACGCTCACGCCTTCGAAGTAGTCAACACCAAACTCGACGACGGCGCATTCTATCGCTACCGGCGGGATGGTGAATACCACGCCTACAATCCCGATGTCATCAAGGCGATGCACAAAGCGGTCGATACCGGTGTGTTCGCCGATTACCGTGAATTCGCCGAGTTGGTCCATGGCCGGCCGCCGACGACCCTGCGCGACCTCGTCCGGTTCAAGCCGCTCGGCCCGGCGGTCGATGTCGCGGAGGTCGAGCCGGAAGAGAACATCATGCGGCGGTTCGCCACCTCGGCGATGTCGCTCGGCGCGCTCAGCCCCGAGGCGCACGAGACGATGGCGATCGGCATCAACCGGATCGGCGGCAAGTCCAACACCGGCGAGGGCGGTGAGGATTCGCGTCGCTTCCAGATGATGCCGAACGGCGACACCGCCAACTCGCGGATCAAGCAGGTGGCTTCGGCCCGCTTCGGCGTCACCCCCGCCTATCTCGCCTCCGCCGAAGAGATCGAGATCAAGATGGCGCAGGGTTCCAAGCCAGGTGAGGGTGGCCAGTTACCCGCCTTCAAGGTGTCGGCGACGATCGCGGCGCTGCGGCACACGCTGCCGGGTACTCCCTTGATCTCGCCGCCGCCGCACCATGACATCTACTCGATCGAAGACCTTGCCCAGCTGATCTACGACCTGAAGATGGTCAACCCGCGGGCAAGAGTCGCGGTCAAGCTGGTGGCCGAGGAAGGGGTCGGCACGATCGCCGCCGGCGTGGCGAAGGGCTACGCCGACGTGATCCATATCTCCGGCCACGACGGCGGCACCGGTGCCTCGCCCTGGTCCAGCATCAAGAACGCCGGCGCCCCGATGGAGCTTGGCCTCGCCGAGGTCCAGCAGGTGCTCGTCATGAACGACCTGCGCGGGCGGGTCAAGGTGCGCGCCGACGGCGGCGTCAAGACGGGCCGCGATGTCGTCTTCGCGGCGCTGATGGGCGCCGAGGAATACGGTTTCGGCACGGCGGCGGCGGTCGCGGTGGGGTGCAAGATGGCGCGTCAGTGTCACCTCAACACCTGCCCGGTTGGTGTCGCCACCCAACGGGAGGATCTCCGCGCCAAGTTCACGGGCACGCCGGAGCACGTCGTCAACTTCTTCGGCTTCGTCGCGGCGGAGGTGCGGGAGATCCTCGCCTCGCTCGGCGCGCGCAGCCTGGACGAGATCGTCGGCCGCACCGACCTGCTGGAGCAGGTGCGCCTTGGTGAAGATTCCCGCACCTACATGCTCGACCTCTCGTATCTGTTGGCCGATCCGGACCCGGAGGGCAAACTGCCCCGCCGGCGGATGCAGCCACGCAATGACCGCGACGATTCACCGCTGGACGACACACTCCTTCGCGACGCCGAACCGGCGCTGGAGGATGGCCGTCCGGTGCAGTTACGCTACCTGATCGGCAACCAGAATCGAACGGTCGGTGCCCGCTTGTCGGGCGAGATCGCCCACCGTTACGGCGACGCTGGTCTGCCACACGGCACGATCGAGATCGGCTTCGCCGGCAGCGCCGGGCAGTCCTTCGGCGCCTTCAACATCAAAGGCGTGCAGCTCGCCCTCACCGGCGAGGCCAACGACTACGTTGCCAAAGGTATGTCTGGCGGCGAGGTCGTCGTCCGGCCGCCGGAATCGGCGTCGTTCGACGGTCACAAGAACGTGATCATCGGCAACACCTGCATGTACGGCGCCACCGGCGGCACCCTCTTCGCGGCGGGCCGCGCCGGCGAGCGCTTCGCCGTGCGCAATTCCGGCGGCCGCGCCGTGGTGGAAGGCGTCGGCGACCACGGCTGTGAGTACATGACCGAGGGCGTCGTCGTCATCCTCGGCGAGACCGGCCGCAACTTCGGCGCGGGCATGAGCAACGGCGTCGCCTACGTCTTCGACGAGAAGCGGGAGTTCCCGAAGAACGTCAACGAGGAACTGGTTGGCCTGGAGCAGGTGACGCGCGCCGCCGACGCGGACCTGCTGCGGGCGCTGGTCGAGCGCCACGCCGAGACGACGGGTAGCCCCCGCGCCAAGGCGATCCTCGCCCGCTGGGAGCACAACCTGCCCCTCTTCTGGAAGGTCGCGCCGCACCTCGCGCTCACCGAAGAAGGCCCGCAGACCGTCGTCTACCGTCATCTGGAAAGCATCCGCATGACGGCTGTGGGCGTGTAGCAGCATCCAACAATCGGGTTGATCTATCGGACGCCGGGCGGGATTAGAATTTCCCGTCCGGCGCGTCCGGAAGGCCGTACAATCGGGCTATGACGGTCCGTGAACCAAGTGCCGCAGATGATGCCGAGGTCGTGCATGCAGCTGCTCGTCTCCGTGAGCGTGCTTCGGCATTCCTGGAAAGTGTTCAACTCCTCCCCTGTTGCGCCGGTTTGGCGAACCTGAGTTCACAGGCAGCTATCGATTTGGCCTGATGACCCGAAACGACATTGATGTGGCGCTCCGTACGCCGCGGCCCAGCTTTACGCTCGTCCTCGATCTTGTGACGCGGCTGCGCGAGCGTGGATTCAACAACTACTGGCTGTTCGACAACCTCGAGAATGGATGGCCCGAAGATCCGCGTCACATCATCTGTGAGGCGTGGTACGGCTTTTATGACACCCGCGTCCCGGATGATGATCGCTGGTCTGTCGGCATCGCCATTGCTACCCCTGAGGAGGCCGAACGTGTGATGGCGCTGACACTGAGAGTTGAGCGTGCCATCACCAACAATCCCGAACTGCGAGCTGCAATCTTGAGGCTCAAGTTCGGCTTAGCTGCAAAGTATGGCCCAAAGAGATTCACTGGCAAGCAGGTGTACGAAGCTGTGCTTGATGATGGCGTGCGTACAATTGAGGAGTTCGAGCAGCTTCAGGAGTCAAGGGCAACGGTCTGAGGCGACTGATGTGGGTTAGTGAGATGAGTTGGCAGAGTGAATCCTCGGTCGGATGGTGGTTGTTGCGAGGCAACGACCATGACGACCGAGGACTTGCTCATTGTACTGTTCTGCGCGATCG
>JBFXAN010000106.1:0-22402 GCA_050184225.1 Dehalococcoidia bacterium
CGCCAGGGTGAGGACCCGCCGTGCGCGCTCGGTAAATTTGTCGAATCTATCAGCCATGGGTCGTCTCCGTGCTTCTGGTTCCCAATCCCACACAAACGTTTCGCGCTTGGGTGGGACAACTCCGGGGCCTTTCGGCCCCGGTTGGCGGGCATGACGCCCTACTAACTCCGTTCGGCCTTCTCCTCGCGCGGCGCCGAGGCTTCCGGCCGGGTTTCATCATCATTCGGTGGCGGTTCGGATTCTCCATCCGGCCGCTCGGGACTTTCTTCTGATGCCTCGATTGTCTCACGCTCCGGACCAGAATCCTCAGACGTATCCTCGGCAGACTCCTCCGGCGCTTTTGACACATCGGCGCTCGAACTTTCGGAGGCGTCGATACGCCCGTTCGGCACATCTGTTGCCGCTTCGTCGGTCGTCGTTTCAGCTGCTTCCGCTGACGCCGCCTCCTCCGCCGCTCGTCGCTCGTCCGCTTCGCTGCGGAAGCCACGGAGCGCCTCGAACGGGCTACTTACCACCGGTGGTTCTTCACGCTGCTGAACCGGCGCAGGAGACGGCGGTGGCGTCCGTGGCTCACGCGCTTCCGGCGGTTGCGCCACCGGGCTGGGCGCCTGATCCGACAACCCCTGGTCGGCCGAATCCTCCTCGCCGACAGTACGTTCCGGGGCGGCGCCCAGTTTGCTCTCGATCTCCGGACGAAGGGACTCGGGGAAGGAGATCACGCTGCCGTTGCCATCGAACTCCCAGCCAAGTCGCTCGGAGTCATCACGCGCCTGTCGGAGCGATAACGCGATCCGGTGCTTGTCTCGTTCAATCCGGAGGATCTTGAGCGGGACGATGTCGCCCTCACGCACGACCTCACGCGGATGTTGAATCCGCCGATCGGACAGTTCGGAGACATGAATCAGACCTTCGACCGGACCGTCGACGCGGGCAAACGCGCCGAACGTGACCAGTTTGGTGACACGTCCCGGCACAATTTGGCCGATGCGGTAGTTGTCGACGATCTCGTCCCAGCGTTCCGGCTGCGCCCGTCGCAGCGAGAGCGCGATCTTCTTCGTCTCGGGGTCGACCTTCATCACGTAGACGTCGACCTCATCGCCAACCCGATAGACCTCCTCGGGCGTGCGGCCGCGTTCCCACGTCAGCTCGGAGAGGTGCGCCAGGCCGTCGGCGCCGCCGAGGTCGACGAACACGCCGAACGGCCGCACGCTGGTGATCCGGCCACGCCGGATCTCGCCCTCGCGCAGCTCGGAGAGCAGGCGATCCTTCTGCTGGCTGCGATACTCCTGCATCGCCGCCCGCTCAGACAGGATCACCCGGTTGCGGCGGCGGTTGATCTCGATCACCTTGAGGCGGAGGGTGCGGCCGACGCTGCCCTGCAGCCCGCCGTCACCACCCTCGTCGCGGTCGGGCCGGACGCCGACGACCTGCGAGAGAGGGACGAAGGCGTTGACGCCCTCGACGTTCACCAGCAGACCGCCCTTGTTGAAACCGGTGACCTCGCCCTCGAAGCTGTCGCCGTCTTCGAAGCGCTTCTGCAGCGTGCGCCAGCCCTGTTCGCCGCGGGCGCGGTCCAACGACAGGATCACCTGCCCCTCTTGGCTCTCCGGCTGGAGAACATACACCAGCAACTCATCGCCGCGCTTGACCTTGGAAAGCGGGTCAGCGCCGAGTGAGTGCATCTCATTGAGGGGAATAATCCCTTCGGACTTCGAGCCAATGTCGACGAGGACACCTTCCCGGCTGGTTTCCATGACGATGCCATCGAGGACATCACCGCGCCGCAAGGAGCGGAACTCCATGTCCTCATCAAGGAGGGCTTCCATGTCCTCCATCGGGCCGTCATCGTAAGAGCCGGCGCTACCACCACGCCCGGTCGTCAAAGCGGGTACTCCAGGAGAGAATCGGGTAGAACGGCCTGCCGCTGAGGACAGTCCGCCACCATGCAAGTCTATCATAGGGCCGGAGGGCAAGGAAAGGGCGGGAGAGCCGTTAGCCGTTAGTGATTAGCCGTTAGAAGCTCGCACCAGTCCGACCGACGCAGCGCCGTCAGACCGATGCATCCGCCCCAACGGCTAACGGCTATCGGCTAACGGCTGACATGGCAACGCCCTCCGGATTTCCCCGGAGGGCGTTGAGTGACCTGGCGATGGCCTATTTTCCGCACCTGCTTGCGCAGGCAGTATCGTCGGTGCTGGCGCGTTTCACTGCCGTGTTCGGGATGGGAACGGGTGGGACCACGCCGCTCGGATCACCAGATCGCGGTAGCGGGGGAGGGATTCGAACCCTCGACCTCCGGGTTATGAGCCCGACGAGCTGCCACTGCTCTACCCCGCGACGATGACCAAAGAGTGAAAGCGGAGAAGCCGTTAGTCATGAGCCATTAGCTCTTAGCCGTTAGAGTCTCGCGTCAGTCGAACCAGTGCTGCCCGGTCATCCGGTCGCACTGTCACTAACGGCTCATGGCTAACAGCTAACGGCTCTTCAATGTGCGCCTCAGGCACGGCGGGCCTGAGCACGGGTCAAGCCCTCGACCATTAGTACCGCTTAGCTGCACGCATTGCTGCGCTTCCACCTGCGGCCTATCCAGCTCGTAGTCTTCGAGCGGTCTTACCCGGTTTACCCGGTGGGAAACCTCATCTTGAGGCCGGCTTCGCGCTTAGATGCTTTCAGCGCTTATCCGTTCCGATCCTGGCTACTCGGCGCTGCTCCTGGCGGAACAACCGACACACCAGCGGATCGTCCTCCCCGGTCCTCTCGTACTAGGGGAAGCTCCTCTCAAGTTTCCTGCGCCCACGACGGATAGAGACCGAACTGTCTCACGACGTTCTGAACCCAGCTCGCGTACCGCTTTAATGGGCGAACAGCCCAACCCTTGGGACCTACTCCAGCCCCAGGATGCGACGAGCCGACATCGAGGTGCCAAACCTTCCCGTCGCTGTGGACGCTTGGGGAAGATAAGCCTGTTATCCCCGGGGTAGCTTGTATCCGTTAAGCCACAGCCCTTCCACTCGGAACTGTAGGATCACTTTGCCCGACTTTCGTCCCTGCTCGGCGCGTTGGCCTCGCAGTCAAGCCACCTTCTGCCAATGCACTCACGCGGGCGATTTCCATCCGCCCTGAGGTGACCTTTGGGCGCCTCCGTTACCTTTTGGGAGGCGACCGCCCCAGTCAAACTGCCCACCAGACGCGGTCCGGCTGCTTGCTCAGCCGTTAGATAGCAAACCGAGAAAGAGTGGTATTTCACCGTTGCCTCCACCCTCGCCGGAACGAGGGCTTCACTGGCTCCCACCTATCCTACGCATCCTCGGCTCGCTACCAGCGTCAAGTTGCAGTAAAGCTCCACGGGGTCTTTTTGTCCTGTCGCGGGTAACCCGCATCTTCACGGGTACTTCAATTTCGCCGAGTCCTTCGTCGAGACAGCGCCCAGATCGTTACGCCATTCGTGCGGGTCGGAACTTACCCG
This sequence comes from Dehalococcoidia bacterium, assembly GCA_050184225.1. GTDB lineage: Bacteria > Chloroflexota > Dehalococcoidia > CAUJGQ01 > CAUJGQ01 > JBFXAN01. The sequence goes on from JBFXAN010000106.1 coordinate 3,467, forward strand.
ACAAGGAATTTCGCTACCTTAGGACCGTTCACGATTGTTACTCGCCGTCGAGCCTTCCTCGACGTGCGGGCGTGACCATTTCTGCCACGCTCTGCATGTTGCCATGCAGGTCGGACTGTATCATCCGCTCCTCGAATTGGAGCGGTCTGGCGTGCAGTCTCTGAGGATTCCCGAACCGGCCGAGAATGATCTCGTCCGTGTATCGACGTTTGCCTCCATCATTCATGTCACGTCTGATTTCGAGCACATGCTCGACCTCAGCGCGACTGAGGCTCCTTCTCTGCTTCAGAAACTCCGCCAGTTCCTTGAACTTGGCAAAGTCTCGCTTCTTCTTCGCGGACAGAAAATGAAACCGCTCGAAGAAGGGAATGACGTTCTCAACGATGGCAACGAGATTGTTCACCTCGTAGTACCAGACGCCGTCGCGTCGTTGTCGCATCGTGCCGCACTCCAGATGTCGCTTGAACAGCGACAGGATTACGGGATCACGCTGCGAGATGTTGAAGCAGAGGGAAACCTTCCATGGAGAACCATAATCGGCTCGTGGTCGGAAGCTCACATTGAAGCTTCCTTCCCCATCCGTGAAGCCGGCCAGATACCAGCCGATTTCCGAAGGGATTCCGTTGACCTTGAGCATTGTTCGGGCCTTTCCTGCTGATTGCCCGTCCACACCAGATTGTCACTGCCGCCTTCTTCGGCCATGCGACCTAGCGGCGAGTACCGGTGCTTCAACCGGGGTTTCCAGCATATAGCCAGATTTGAGAACTACAGCGGTCCAGCCTATAGTTACGGCCGCCGTTCACCGGGGCTTCGGTTCAAGCCGTGAAGCTCTCCCCTTAACCTTCCGGCACTGGGCAGGCGTCAGCCCCCATACGTCCCCTTACGGGTTTGCGGAGACCTGTGTTTTTGTTAAACAGTCGCCTGGGCCTGCTCACTGCGGCCCGCAGCCCGCTTCCCGAGCGAGTCGGTACACGGACACGGGCACCCCTTCTCCCGAAGTTACGGGGTGAGATTGCCGAGTTCCTTGACGAAGGTTCTCTCGCCCACCTTGGTGCACTTGCACCCACCCACCAGTGTCGGTTTGCGGTACGGATACCACACGCCCTCCACCACAGGCTTTTCTAGCCAGCTCAGGCCCGCCCCAGTTGCTTTGACCGTAGTCTCTACTCCTCCCGCCCCCTTTGAATAGGGCAGGAACGCACCATGTCCAATAGGCACGCTGAGGTTGCCGCTCTGGGTCCTTGTGGCTTCACAGGAACGTGGGTAGGGACGGAATACTAACCGTCTGTCCATCGCCTACGCCTTTCGGCCTCGGCTTAGGCCCGCCTAACCCTACGCGGATGACCCTACCGTAGGAAACCTCGGGTTTTCGGTGGGCCGATTTCTCATCGGCCTTTACGCTACTCATGCCGGCATTCGCACTTCCCACCACTCCACCGTCCCTTACGAGACGACTTCACAGCTGTGGGAACGCTCCCCTACCACGCGCTTGCGCGCGTCCGCGGCTTCGGTGCATGGCTTGAGCCCCGGTACATTGTCGGCGCCGCGCCACTCGACCAGTGAGCTATTACGCACTCTTTAAAGGGTGGCTGCTTCTAAGCCAACCTCCTGGCTGTCTGAGCAACACGACATCCTTTGACACTTAGCCATGACTTTGGGACCTTAACCGGCGGTCTGGGCTGTTTCCCTTTCGACAATGAAGCTTAGCCCCCACTGTCTCACTCCCGGAACGTGCCGCGCTGGCATTCGCAGTTTGCATGGGTTTGGTAAGCGGTTAGCCCCCTAGCCCAAACAGAGCTCTACCTCCAGCGCAGGTAATTTCCGAGGCTGCCCCTAAAGGCATTTCGGGGAGAACGAGCTATCTCCGAGTTCGCTTGGAATTTCTCCGCTACCCTCAGGTCATCCCAATGCTTTGCAACGCACGCAGGTTCGGCCCTCCAGTCCGTGTTACCGGACCTTCAGCCTGCCCAAGGGTAGATCACTCGGTTTCGCGTCTACCCCCTGCGACTCATTCGCCCTATTCAGACTCGCTTTCGCTCCGGCTCCACATGTCTCCATGCTTAGCCTTGCCACAGAGGAGTAACTCGCCGGCTCATTCTTCAATAGGCACGCCATCATCCCCTCAAGGAGGACTTTGACTGCTTGTAGGCACGCGGTTTCAGGGACTCTTTCACTCCCCTCCCGGGGTGCTTTTCACCTTTCCCTCACGGTACTAGTTCACTATCGGTCGATGGGAGTATTTAGCCTTGGAAAGTGGTCTTCCCAGATTCCGACCCGGTTTCACGTGTCGGGCCGTACTCAGGTACCACACCGCAGTCACACCTCGTTCGTCTACGGGGCTGTCACCCGCTCTGGCCGTCCGTTCCAGGAGCGTTCGACTGGAGATGTGATTGGTAACTGCGTGACCGGTCCGGCAGGCCGGCCAGTGTGGCCCTACAACACCAAGCCAGCATAGGACTGCCGTCCACTCAGCTGGAAAGGTTTGGGCTGCTCCCCTTTCGCTCGCCGCTACTCAGGGAATAATCTCTCTTCCTCGGGGTACTTAGATGTTTCAGTTCCCCCGGTTACCTCGTCCGGACCTATGTGTTCAGTCCGGCGTAGCCCGTCATTACACGGACTGGGTTGCCCCATTCGGGTACCCGCGGATCAGCTCGCTCGACAGCTCCCCGCGGCGTTTCGTCGCCTTGCCACGCCCTTCATCGGCTCCCATCGCCTAGGCATCCACCGCGCGCCCTTACTAGCTTGGCCCGTGCTCGGACCCGCCGTACATGAGACGCACATTGAAGTCAGCCGTTAGCTCTTAGTCATTAGCTGTTAGCCGTCAGTGATTCGCGACGAATTGGCCGGTCTACACCAGTCAGTTCGGGTCGAAGCCACTAATGGCTAAAGGCTAACTGCTAGAGGCTAATGGCTGTACTTGCCTCTTCGCTTTCACTCTTTAGTTGTTAAGGTTCTGTGCCGGTTGCCCGGCGGTTCCGGCTTGGTCGCCGGCTTCGATGCTCCGTGAAGCGCCGAAGCCGAAGGCCAAACAAAGGCGGCCCGCTCGCAGGCCGCCAAAGCATCATACCAGGCCCGCGTGGTCGTTGTCTAGCGTGGCACCTGGATCATGCTGCTGCACTCCTGACACTTGTCGCCGCCGTTGTTGGTGGAGCCGAGGGGACTCGAACCCCTGACATCCGCCTTGCAAAGGCGGCGCTCTCCCAACTGAGCTACGGCCCCGGCTGGACCTGGTGGGGCATTCTGGACTCGAACCAGAGACCTCAGTCTTATCAGGACTGCGCTCTAACCTGCTGAGCTAATGCCCCCGGATGCGAGCCCGGCCCGTTCAATAATTGCGAACCGACCCACGTTCACAAGTGAAGAGTGGAAGGAACTTGCTTGGGTTCACTGTAGGTTTGACGGGCCACCGCTTCAATCCTCATCCAGGCGTAAACCTGAACGCATAAAAGTGGGGTCCGATCGACCTAGGAGCATCCATCGACCACCCGCGACACCGAGTACGGGTTTTGGAGGTCGGAGGAATGCACTCCCTAGAAAGGAGGTGATCCAGCCGCAGCTTCCGCTACGGCTACCTTGTTACGACTTCGTCCCAGTCAGCGATCCCACCCTAGGCACCTGCCTCCCCGAAGGGTTGGCGCAGCGACTTTAGGTGTTACCACCTTCCATGACGTGACGGGCGGTGTGTACAAGGCCCGGGAACGTATTCACCGCGGTATGCTGACCCACGGTTACTAGCAACTCCGCCTTCATGCAGGCGGGTTTCAGCCTGCAATCTGAACTGAGGCCGGCTTTCAGGGATTAGCTTCATGTCGCCATGTCGCGACCCGTTGTACCGGCCATTGTAGCGTGTGTGTAGCCCTGGACGTAAGGGACACGCTGACTTGACGTCATCCCCGCCTTCCTCCCGTTTGCTACGGGCAGTCTCGCTAGAGAAATACAACTAGCGACAGGGGTTGCGCTCGTTGCGGGACTTAACCCAACACCTCACGGCACGAGCTGACGACAGCCGTGCATCACCTCGCACAATGCCCCGAAGGGAGACCAGCTTTCACCGGCTGTCACTGCACGTTCAAGCCCAGGTAAGGTTCTTCGCGTTGCATCGAATTAAACCACACGCTCCGCTGCTTGTGCGGGCCCCCGTCAATTCCTTTGAGTTTTAGCCTTGCGGCCGTACTCCCCAGGCGGCTCACTTAATGCGTTAGCTTCGACGCGGAGGGGGTCGATACCCCCCACATCTAGTGAGCATCGTTTACGGCGTGGACTACCCGGGTATCTAATCCGGTTCGCTCCCCACGCTTTCGCGTCTCAGCGTCAGGAAAGGCCCAGAAGGCCGCCTTCGCCACTGGTGTTCCTCCGGATCTCTACGCATTTCACCACTACACCCGGAATTCCACCTTCCTCTGCCTCCCTCGAGTTCGCCAGTATCCGAAGACCTCTCCCAGTTGAGCCGGGAGCTTTCACATCGGACTTAACGAACCGCCTGCACGCGCTTTACGCCCAATAAATCCGGACAACGCTCGCCCCCTACGTATTACCGCGGCTGCTGGCACGTAGTTAGCCGGGGCTTATTCGGGTGGTACCGTCAGAGCTTCTTCCCACCCAAAAGGAGTTTACAACCCGAGGGCCTTCATCCTCCACGCGGCGTCGCTGGTTCAGGCTTGCGCCCATTGACCAAGATTCCTCGCTGCTGCCTCCCGTAGGAGTCGGGGCCGTGTCTCAGTCCCCGTGTGGCTGATCGTCCTCTCAGACCAGCTACCGATCGTCGCCTTGGTAGGCCTTTACCCCACCAACTAGCTAATCGGCCGCACGCTCCCCCCGAACCGCCGGAGCTTTACTCTCTGGGCCGCAACCCAAAGACCACATGCGGTATTAGCCACCCTTTCGGGCGGTTATCCCCCAGTTCGGGACAGATCACATACGTGTTACTCACCCGTCCGCCACTCGCACCGAAGTGCTCGTTCGACTTGCATGCGTAAGGCACGCCGCCAGCGTTTATCCTGAGCCAGGATCAAACTCTCGTTTGATTCTGCTGCTCGGTCGCTGACCAAGCAATAGATACTCTCATCCAGACCGAGGCCCGGACTCGAGCAAAAGGTTCATTGACAGGGAACCTTTGCTTGTTCCTTCCACTCTTCAGTTGTGAACGTGCCGCCCCACACAGCCGCCGCGCAAAAAATCGCGCCCGTCCAACGATGCTCGCTGCTCGGACGCATTGCCCGGTTCTGCGAAGGTGCCGCGCCCAATCACCGGGGCGCATTTAGTATCCTATCCAGAGCCCTACTGACTTGTCAACCCCATTCCTCAACCTCGTGGCCCGGAATGACTCTCAACCTGCCAGCGACTCGTCAAGGTGCCGCGCTCCTGTCGAAGCGCTTTCACACCATACCAGTCCGTCGCGAACTTGTCAACACCATTGTCAAAGTGTTTTCGTTTGTTCGCATCATGCCGTGTCACCGTTCCCGGCACAAGCACGATCGATCGTCGGGCTGGTCAAGGTGCGGCGCGTGCCAATTTCGCGACGCGCCTCCGCACCGTAGCAATCGGCCGGCGCCAGTGTCAAGAGCTTGCAATAGGCTTCACAATCACGGCGATCATATGGCCGGTGGATCGACCCGTGTTACCTGCAGCCAAACGGCGCGACCCTTGCCCGTCGCCGCCCAGGCCGCCGCCCGCGTCAGTCCCGGTACCCACAACACCCGGTCACCAGCGCGCAACACCGGCCATCGGTCCCGCCACACACGCGGTACACCCCGGTCGACAAACACATCCTGCAGCCGCCGCCGCCCGCTCATACCCGCAAGCTCGATCCGGTCGCCGAGCTGCCGTGGCCCGACCGTCGTCCCCTCGATCGATGCCGCGCTGACGCACTGCTCCCAGTCCGTGCGGCTGACCGTCGCTGCATCGTCGACGAGCGCTGCCCGGATTGACCAGCCCGGCAACTCGGTCACACCAGGAACCCGAACCGCCTGCTCACCGTCGATCGCCGGTGGGTCCGGCGGCGCCGCCGTCGCCAGCATCAGGTCGCCGCCCTCCCGCCAGGCGCGGATGCCGGCCGGCAGCATCACCGAGCGGCCGCGTGGTCCATGGACGAGGCGATCGAGCGATTGGAGATGAGCTCGACTCGGTTTGTGTTCGCCATCCAGCAACTCCTCCAACGCCGCTCGGAGCGCGGCCAGGCGGGCCGGACCCTCCAGCTGTCTCACCCGTTCCACGGCGACCGTCACGCTGCGACGGCCATGATCGTCGCACAGTACATCGAACGGCGGCACATCGCCCTCGACGTACTCGCGCCAGGTCCGTGCCTCATTCGCGAGATCGGCAAGCACACGCTCAATCTGGTGGTTGAGAGACGCCAGCAGCGGCATCACCTCCGACCGGACCCGGTTGCGCAGATAGCGGGCGTTCGCGTTCTCCGGGTCGCGGCGCGGGGTCAGTCCCAGCGCCGCGCAATACGCTTCCGTCTCCGCCCGTGTCAATCCGAGCAACGGCCGGATCAGTCTCGGCCTGATCGTCGATCGCACCGGCCATGATGCAGACGCTTCCATCGCTGCCAATCCGCGCAGCCCGCTGCCCCGCAGGACGCGCAGCAGCACCGTCTCCGCCTGGTCGCTCCGCGTGTGCCCGGTCGCCACGGCCGTCGCGCCGGATTCGGCGGCAATCCGCGCGAGCGCTGCATACCGGCCACGGCGGGCCGCATCCTCCGGCGACCATCCACGCCCTCCGCTCCCGGCGCTGTCCGAGCTCGTCGCGGCAAACGCAACGCCGCATCGACCCGCTTCTGCGGCGACAAATGCACACTCATCGGCGATCGCCGCGGCCGGCCGGATCCCATGGTCGACGTAGACCGCAACGACCTTGAGTCCCCATCGGTGCCGGAGCCGGGCGGTGGTGTGGAGGAGCGCGAGCGAATCGGGGCCGCCGGAAACGGCGATTGCCACGGTGTCGCCTGCCGAAACGAGGGAATGCCCATCGATGAAACGCTGTACCCGTCGCTCAATCTGACGAGCAAAGCGTTGGTCCTGCGGTTTCATCGCATGGTGTGCCCTGCGTTAGCGACGATCGTCGGGATGGAGGTAGCGATACCACCAGGGGTCGCCCGGTCCCAGCGTCATCGATCCCGCTTCCGCATCCGGTGCGACGGTCACGACCGCGACCTCGTCCGGTCTGGCGTATCCGTTCTCTCTGGCAACGGCCTCGATGAACGCATCGGTTTCGGTGTAGGCCCGGAGCGCCTGTAGCCGTGCCTCGCGCCGTTCCAGCGTGTCGATCTCCTGCTCCAGGGCGGCGCGGCGGTTCGTGAGCTGTGAGTGGGTGACGGCGTTCGACACGATCGACAGGCTGAAGTATCCGATGATAAAGAGGGCGGCGACGATCATCACGCGGCGCGCGGTGATGGCCGTGCCCCATCCGCTTCCCTGCTCGGTCTGCACCATCGACCCCTCACCACCACCCGCTGCTAGGCGCAGTTTATCACGACTCCAGCCACCGCTTGACCATCATTCCCCGATAACACGTTGACAGCGATGCTCTCATAAAGGGCCTCATGAAGCGCGGGTCATCCATGGATCGGTGGTCGGGAGACCGGCCTCGGCCAGGTGGCAGGTATCGTTGAGCTGAACGAGCACGATCCGGTCATCACGGAATCGGAGCGTCGTCACGCCGGATACGCTGAGCCGGAAGCGGCGGAAGTCAGACAGCGGCATGCCCAGCGCCCGCGTGATCACGCAGCCGAGGACGAAGTTGTGGCTCACCAGTGCGACCGTCTCATCGCCGTACAGCGCGCGGAGGCGCTCGACCACCGTCCACGCCCGCCGCTGCACCTGTTCCAGACTCTCGCCACCTGGCATTTGCAGCGATGGCCCACGCTCTGTCACCCACTCGGCGAGAAAGTCGGGAAATTGCTCGCGCATCTCGGTGGTGCTGAGGCCCTCCATCTCGCCGACGTGCATCTCCATCAGGTCCGGTTCCAGCTGCACGACACGGCCGTGGGGCGCCGCGACCGCCTCGGCCGTGACGCGCGCGCGCGCCAGCGGGCTGCTGACGATAGCGGCGACCGGCTGGCCGCGCAGGTAGTCGCCCAGCGCCTGCGCCTGTCGCACGCCGAGGTCGCTGAGCGGAATGTCCGCCTGTCCCTGAACCCGCGAGTCGCGGTTATGTCCGGTTTCCGCATGACGGATGAGCAGCAGACGCACGCGGCAATGCCTCCAGATAGCGTTTGTTGACGTTCAACGTTGATCGGGCCGGGCCGGACGGATAGCGTCGTCTGACACCGCCCCTTGCCCGTTCCTACCCGATGGCAGCCTGCGAGGGCACGCCCAGGCCGAGCGACAGCCGGTGCATCCGGATCAGATGCGGATCATAGCCCATCGCCGCGGCGAGCTGCTCCGGCCGTCCTCCGGCTTCCGCCTTGAACCGCGCGACGAAGGCGGGTCCCTCTGGCCTCGACTCAACGTCGATGTCGAGCACCAGCGCCCGCAGATCGAAGCGCTTGACCTCCTTCTCACGCCGCTGCTCCCACGGGAAGCTGTCGCGTTCGAGGAATTGGTCGACCTGTTCCCGCACGACCTCCGGGTCTACGTCGGGCGGGAACTGCGCGCGCCACGTCCATTCCTTCACGAGGGATTGAAGCGACGGCAGGTTGAGTGGCACCTCGTCAACCCGCTCGATCGAAAGTCCCGGTGGCGTCTGCAGGGAAAGGCGGTCGTGGAACTGGTGCGGATCGATCGCCGACTCGAGGAATACGTCCATCAACTCCCCTTCGGCGGTGGCGCCGACGGGCAGCGGCGCCGCCAGCGCCAGCTGCGGATGCCGGGTAAAGCCCTCGGAATACGCGATCGGCAGGGCGGCACGCTTGATCGCCCGCTCCCAGGAGCGCATCAGATCCAGGTGGGTGATATAGCGGAGCAGATCACCACGAGCAAAGGTGACGCGGAGTCGCTGGACCTTCATGGCGCGAAAAGCAGGTCAATGTCGATCACCACGCCGGCTAGGTCGTGCAATTCGACCACACCGCCGGCAAAGCGCAACTCGGCATAGCTCCCGTCTGTCTGTCGCCGCCAGGCCGTCACCGTGCGCTGGAGCGGATGGATGCGCCAGACCTCAGCATCGCCGCGGCGCTGATACTCCGGCAGCTTGGAGTTGACATCGTAGCCACCCGTCGACGGTGACCAGACCTCAACCACTAGCGGCAGCGGCTCCTGGTACGCCTCCAGCCGCGTCGGTTGCTCCTCGATGTTGCGGCGGACCAAGCCCACGGGAACGACGACCACATCGGGAATGTAGGCCGACCGGGAAAGCCGCCGGGCGCGGGCGTTGTTGATCCGCACCTCATACAACGCGGGATCCAATTGCCGATGCAGTTGCCAGCTGAGCCGGTCCATCACCCGGTTATGCCCGGTCGTCATGATCTCGCCCGGCTTACGCACGAGTTCGCCGTCGTGCAACTCCCAGAACTGATCGAGCTCGCGCAGCGCCAGTTCCTCATAGGCTTCGTATGTGACAACGCTCGTCGCCATCGCTCACCTCGCGCGCCGGTCCGTGCTACCAGTGTAGCGGGCCGGTGTCAGGAACGGCGTTGCCCATGTCACTCGGCAACCGTGTCGATCAACTGACCAGCGGCGGTGTGGGGGTCTATCCGGCGCTCGGCGATGCCGGCGACGAGGTCATCCAGCCCACCATCGCCCGCGTGTCGCAGCGCCCGCCGCCACAACTCCGCCTGCGCCGCCGCGATCAACTGATGGCGGGCACGCTCGTGCCGGTCCTTCTCCAGCTGCCCGGATGACTCCAGAAAGGCGCGGTGCCGGTCGATCGCCTCAACCAGATCCGTGATTCCTTCGCCGCGCGAGGCGACCACCTTCACGATCGGGATCAGCCAATCGCCGTGCTCGGAGATGCTGAGGAGAGCCTTCAGCTGAGCGATCAAGGCGTCGGCGCCGGGTAGATCGGCCTTGTTGACGACGAGGATATCGGCGATCTCCATGATGCCGGCCTTCAGCGTCTGCACATCGTCGCCGGTGCCAGGCGTGTTGATCACGAGCGTCGTCTGCGCGGCGGAGGCCACTTCGACCTCATCCTGTCCCGCGCCGACCGTCTCCAGCAGCACGATATCCTTGCCGGCGGCGTCGAGCACGGCGACGGCGTCGGCGGCGGTGGCGGAGAGACCACCGAGCGACCCCCGCGTCGCCATGCTGCGCATGAAGATGCCGGCGTCGCCGGTCAGTTCCTGCATGCGGATGCGGTCGCCGAGGATCGCCCCGCGCGTGAATGGGCTCGACGGGTCGACGGCGACGATGCCAACCGTCTGACCGCGCCGGCGAAACTCCTTCGCCAGCGCCCCGGTGAGCGTACTCTTGCCCGCCCCACCGGAACCGGTGATCCCGATCGTGTGCGCCCGGCCGGTGTGCGGATAGAGCGACCGCAGCGCCTCCCGTCCGGCAGGCGTCTCATTCTCCACCAGCGTCATCGCCCGCGCCAGCGCCCGCCGCTCCCCCGCCAGCACCCGCTGGGCCAGTTCGTCAGTCATCCGGACCTAACCCCCCGGCCCCCTTCCCTCGCAGGGAAGGGGGAGTTCTCGTCGAGCGAGGCTGCCAATATCACGTTTGTCTGCGACATGCCTATCTCACCTCAACCATCGCAGGAGAGGACTCCCCCTTCCCTGCGAGGGAAGGGGGTCGGGGGGTTAGGTAGCTCTCACACCTTCTCCCCGACATTCGCCCGCACATACTCGATGATGTCCTGGGTCGAGGAGCCGGGGCCGAAGATCGCTTTGAAGCCGGCCGCCTTCAGTTGCTCGATATCGTCGTCGGGGATGATGCCGCCGCCGAACAGCAGCACGTCGTCCGGCGAGATGTCGCGCTTGCGCAGTTCCTCGACGACACGGGGGAACAGCTCGAGATGGGCACCGGAGAGGATCGAGAGGCCGACGACGTCGACATCTTCCTGAAGGGCGGCCTCGGCGATCATCTCCGGTGTCTGGCGGATACCGGTGTAGATCACTTCCATACCGGCGTCGCGCAGCGCCCGGGCGACGACCTTGGCGCCGCGATCATGTCCGTCCAGCCCCGGCTTCGCCACCAGCACGCGGATCGGGCGTTGCTCGTTCATACGTTGCTCCCTTCTCCCTTCCGCTCGGTCAACTGCACGAGGACGCCGTTGGCAGCGCGCGGGCTGATGAAGGTGGTGCGGCTCCCGGCCGGCGGATCGTTGACGCGCAGGCCCTTCTCACGCAGATCGGCGAGCGTCGCGTCGAGGTCGTCGACGGCCAGCGAGATCAGATACAGCCCCTCTCCCTTGTTCTTCAGCGCGTCGGCAACCGGGCCGGCATCGCCGAGCGGCGAGATCAGCTCGATAAACGCGCTCCCGATCGGCAGGATCGCCTGATTGATGCCCAGCGCCTCATTTGCGCCGGAGCGTTCCAGCGGTAGGTTGAAGTTTGCCTGCCAGATCTTGGTCGCGGCGTCGAGGTCGTTCACCGCGACGACCACATGATCCAGATTGGTGATTGCCATCTGAGCCTCCGGCGCTCATGCGTAGTACATAGTGCAGCGGGGCCGCCGTTCGGCAGTACGCACTACGCAACTCGCATTACGAAATGTCTACGGCTGCGCGTACTCGACGAGGACGCCGGTGCTGGCAGCCGGGTGCAGGAAGCAGATCATACCGGCAAGTCCCTTGCGCGGCGCCTGGTCGATCACGCGGATGCCGCGCGCCTTCGTGTCCTCGAGCTCTTTCGCAACATCATCGGTCTGGAAGCAGACATGATGGAGTCCCTCGCCCTTGGTTTCGAGGAACCGGGCGACACCCGTCTCGTCCCGCACCGGTTGGATCAGCTCGATCTCGCCCTCACCGCATTCGAGCAGGACACCGCGCACCCCCTGATCCTCGATCACGGAGTCCGCCGTGACGTGCAGGCCGAGTGCGTCGCGATAGAAGCCGAGCGCCTGATCGGCATCACGCACCACGACCGCCACATGATGAATCTTCTTGAGCATCCCCACTCCCTATCGTGAATCAATCACCAAGGCGCAGAGGCGCCAAGGATTGTATGCGGATCGAACCCACCGCCTTACGGCGCAAGGCTAGATCTGTCCCGACTGCCGCGCTTCTTTAATCTCCGGCGCGTGCTCGCGGAAGTGACCGAAGCCCGATGCCTCGGCCATGCGGTTCGCGGTCTTGCCCTCGCCGAATCGGTCATCGGGCAGCGCCTGCAGCGCCGTGATCATCGTCGCCACGCGGCCGTCCAATTCCCCGATCAGCTGCCGCGCCGTCTGGTTCCCGAGCCCGGCGGCGAATCGGTCGTTCCACGACTGGACATCACCCCAGTTCGCACCGTCCGGCGACGGACGCTCGCCCTTCGCCATCCGTTCGAAGCCGATCGTCATCTGCTCCTGCCAGCCGATGATATGCCCGGTGATCTCGCGCACGCTCCACGTTCCCAGAAACGGCTTCGTCAACTGCTCATCACTGAGTCCATCGACCGCGGTCATGTACTCCTGGTACGCGCTGCGAATGTTCTCGACCACAACCTGCTTGTCATCTCCGGCCATGTAATCCTCCCAGGTGTTAGCCGTTAGCGGTTAGCGGTTAGCCGCTAGGGAACCGCTCCTTCTAACCGCTAACGGCTAACGGCTAACCGCTAACGGCTCTAGAATACGTGAAACTCGCGCTGCTCGCCCCAGACACGGCGCAGGACGCCGCAGATCTCACCGATCGTGATGTAGTTCTCGACGCACTCGATGAAGACCGGCATCAGGTTGGTCTCGCCGGTCGCCGCCGTTTCGAGCGTCGCCATCAATTGCGCCGTTCGCTGTGGATCGCGCTCAGCCCGGATCTTCGCCAGCTTGGACCGCTGCTTCTCGCCGACGCGGGGATCGATCCGCAGCAGGCCCTCGACCGGCGGCTCCTCCGACTGGAAGCGGTTGACACCGACGATCACGCGGTCGCCCGTCTCGAACGCCTGCTGAAGCCGGTAGGAGCTTTCCTGGATCTCGCGCTGCTGGAAGCCCTGCTCGATCGAGGCCATCGCACCGCCGAGGGCGTCGATCCGCTCGATCAGCGTGCGGGCATCCGCCTCGATCTGGTCGGTCAGCTTCTCGATGAAGTAGGAGCCGGCGAGCGGGTCGATCACGTCGCCGACGCCGTTCTCGTAGGCGAGCACCTGCTGCGTCCGCAGCGCGATCTGGACGGCATGCTCGCTCGGCAGCGCCAGCGCCTCATCCTTCGAGTTGGTATGGAGCGACTGGGTACCGCCGAGGACGGCGGCGAGCGCCTGGACGGTGGTCCGGATGATGTTGTTGTCCGGCTGCTGGGCGGTGAGCGTCGCGCCGCCGGTCTGGGTGTGGAAGCGCAACATCTGCGAGCGCGGGTCCGTCGCGCCGAAGCGCTCGACCATCAGCCGCGCCCATAGCCGCCGCGCCGCCCGGAACTTCGCCACCTCTTCGAGGAAGTTGTTGTGACAGGCGAAGAAGAAGGAGAGGCGCGGTCCGAACTCGTCCACCTGCAGGCCGGCGGAGAGGGCGGCATTCACGTAGTCGATCGCGTCGGCCAGTGTGAAGGCCACCTCCTGCGGCGCGGTGCAGCCCGCCTCGCGCATGTGGTAGCCGGAGATGCTGATCGTGTTCCAGGAGGGCAACTCGTCCTTGCACCAGGCGAAGACATCGGTGATCAAGCGCATCGATGGCTTCGGCGGGAAGATGTAGGTGCCGCGGGCGATGTACTCCTTGAGGATGTCGTTCTGGATCGTGCCGCCGATCTTGGCGAGGTCTGCCCCCTGCTTCTTCGCGACGGCAACGTACATCGCCAGCAGGATGCTGGCGGTCGCGTTGATCGTCATCGAGGTCGTGACCTGCTCCAGCGGGATCTGGTTGAAGAGGATCTCCATGTCCAGCAGCGAGTCGATCGCGACGCCGACCTTGCCGACCTCTCCGGTGGCCATCGGGTCGTCAGAGTCGTAGCCGATCTGGGTGGGCAGGTCGAAGGCGACGCTGAGGCCGGTCTGACCCTGATCGAGCAGGTAGCGGTAGCGAAGGTTGGACTCCTCGGCATCGGCAAAGCCGGCATACTGGCGCATCGTCCAGAAGCGGCTGCGGTACATCGAGGGCTGGACGCCACGAGTGAAGGGGAACTCACCGGGGTAGCCGAGCTGCTCCTGCTCGTTCCAGCCATTGAGGTCATCTGACGTATACAGCGGTTCGACGACCGTACCAGAGGTGAGGTCGAACTCGGGCCGGCGCTCTTTGAAGCGGGACACGCTCTTGGCGTAGGTCCCGTCCAGCCACTCCTGCTTGCTGGTATTGGGCATGACGGTCACCTCTTTCGCCGCCGGGGCATAGGGTACTTTCGAGCAGGGCGAACATGCGGGGTTGCGAGCGCAGTCTAGCCCACCCGGAACCTACAAGAAAGTAATCCGTCGAGTGAATCCGCCGAACGCTCTCCTTTCCGGCCGGAGTCACGTCCGTGCAGGTGTGGTTCAACCGGCGCTCGATCTGGTTGATGTTGAATTTTCACCGGTGCACCGCTTTGAATCCGTATCGGTTGGTTGTTTCCCAGGTGAGGTTCAGTCACCCGCGTTGAGGGCGGCGCGGACGGAGCGTGCCCATGCGGCCACACGCTCGGTATAGGCGTTCGCGGTGGGGTCGACGATGAGGACGTCGGCAATCGTCATCAGCCAGGAGCCACGACGCCATGGCACGATCGCGTCTCCTGGCCGGCGGGTGACGCGGGTGGCCCCTTCTGCTTCGAATCGCATCCGTCGACGGATCGTCTCAATCGTCGCGCGGCCGTCGAGCTCGTCGGCGAGCGCATCGCGGAGGCCGGCGAGCGTCGCTTCGGTGTAGTTCATGGTGTCAGGATGCTGAAGGCCGTAGGCGGCGACGGCGTGGAAGTGCGGGACTGTACCTGGGCCACCGGGGAGCTGGAACTCAAGCGCGAGCAAGGCGTGGAAGTTGTCGCGGCACGAGCCGCCATCGGGCACCGGTGCACCACACTCGTCACAGATGTCGGACACGTTTGAATTTCTTGCTCCGCTGCCAAATACCGACAGTGTGAATGTGTCATCGATGGAAACGCGCATCAGCCCCGGACAGGACCGGCGTCTGATGCGCGTTCATTGCTGAACAGGTGGATAGCCGAAAGGGCGGGGTGCGCAACCCCAACCTCCGGCGCTGTGACCTTTCCGGTTCGCGGTCGTCAGCCCGTCCCATCCGGCGACATGTTCGAGACGATCGCCAGGCGGACTCCGCTCGGCGTTTCCTCCGTGGTGATCGTCGCGTCTGCCAGCACTGACTCGACCTCCGGCGTCATCCGTAGGATCGGTGTTTCGCCGCGGTAGAGGATATGATCCTCAGGCTCGGGTGGCGTCGTCGTCAAGGCGATGCTGCCCTGTTCACTCACGAGACGCGGCGGATCGGCGAGTCCCTGCTCCGTTTGCAACTGCTGCAGAATTTCGGCAGCGCGATCGGTCATCGTTACCATTAATGTGCTCCTTCCTGAATGCCTCTTGGGACAGGCGAGGGTTCCAGGCCACCGTTCGCCCGCCGCCGTCCGGCCTTTCGGGCGTGAAGCCTCGCCGCGGGTCGAGCGGTAGGCAACGTGTAACCGTAGCCCTCTGAGGGTCCGCTTCGGCAGCGGCGCCCCGTCTCCGTAGGGTCACACCTGTCCGCCTGTCTCATACCATCCTTTCGGAGTATTGTGCGCGCTAAGTGTAGCTGTGGGCGGGGACGAGCGGGCCGGAGAGCGGGATGGCGGCGGCGCCGATGGGACGACATGATGGCGACGCCGCTGTGATAGGGTGATCGTGTAACTCTTCCCTCCTTGTCCTTCTGGTACCCGCAATCCTTGGTATCCGGCAGGATGATGGCTGAGGTGTTGCACGACCACCCGGCGGCAACACTCCTGCAGCCGAGAAGGAGGGTACGCATGACCGCAGGTCAGCCCCGGCCTCCCGGCCACCTGATCGATGCGCCCGCGAGCGGAGTCGATGAACCGTTCTCGCATGCAGCGTCCACTCGGACACGGCCGGGCGAGAGAGATGCGGGGCGCAATCCGGTGGGGCAAGAAACGACGGACGACCCCGTCCGCGTCTACCTCAGCGAGATCGGTGCCGTCCCTCTGCTCAGCGGCAGTGACGAGAAGCGCCTGGCGCGGCAGATCGAGAATCGAACACACCTTCGCCGGCTCTGCGTCAACTCCGGTGGGGCGATCGACGGGTACGCAAAACCGGCCGAACTCCTCGCCTCGCTCTTCCACGAACTGGCCGAGCTCTGGGCGGTGTTGGCAGCGGCTGAGCGGTATGTCACATTCAAGGCCGCCCTGGAGCCGGCGAGCGCGGACGAGCAACGGCGGGTGAACGCGGCCCGCGAGGTCGATCCCGACCTACCACCGTTCCGGTTGGCGGTCTTCGCGCGGCAGGTGATCGCGGGAGAACGGGAGGTTTGCGGAGCCGACATCTCGACCGTGAGATTCGAGTCGCGGCCCGTTGCCTCGACGATCGTCGACCCCGTATTTCGTGCGACGGTCGACGGAGAAGTAGACGAGGGACTGCTCGAATACGTCACCCGGCTGCAGGCTGAGGGACCGGCGCCGGCGGACGAGGATTACCAGCGGGCACGACAGCAGATCGTGCGACTCTCAGTGATCACGCATATCCTGACTCCGGACCTGGTAGCGATGGCGAAAGATGCCCTCGGCCCCGAGGGGTCCCTGGAAGCGCCGCCCGCTGACTTCGCGGACCGGCTGCGACAGGCAGCATGGCCGTGCCGGGCATACTTCAACCGTCTGACCGACGAGGGCGATGCAGCGGAAACGAAGCTGACGGAGGCGAACCTGCGGCTGGTCGTGAGCGTGGCGAAGAAGTACATCGGCCGGGGGATGTCGCTGCTCGACCTGATCCAGGAGGGCAACATCGGCCTGATTCGGGCGGTGGAGAAGTTCGACTACCGCAAGGGCTACAAGTTCAGCACCTACGCCACCTGGTGGGTGCGCCAGGCGATCACCCGGGCCACGGCTGATCAGTCCCGCACGATCCGTATCCCCGTGCATATGGTCGAACTGATCAACAAGGTGACGCGCTCCTCGCGGCGGCTGGTGCAGGAGCACGGCCGTGAGCCGACCGATGTCGAGATCGCGTATGACCTGGGGATCACGACGGAGCGGGTCCGAGAGATCCGTAAAATGACGCAGGATCCGATCTCGTTGGAAACGCCAATCGGTGAAGAGTCAGATGCGCACCTCGGTGACTTCATCGAGGACCATGGGGCGATGCCGCCGATGGAAATGGCCGCGCAATCGTTGCTCAAGGAACAGGTGGCGCAATCGCTCAGGTCGCTGACAGACAGGGAGCAGCGGGTGCTGCAACTGCGGTTCGGGCTCGAAGACGGCCGGAGTCGCACGCTGGAGGAGGTGGGCCGCGAGTTCGACGTGACGCGCGAGCGCATCCGCCAGATCGAGGCGAAGGCGTTGCGCAAGCTCCGGCACCCCAGCCGCAGCAAACAGTTGCGTGATTTCTTCGATGTGTAGCGGCTGTCACGGCATACCGGCGGCTGCCGGCCGCGTGATCGAGTGCCTCGCTGATGGTGGTGGCGAGTGCTAGGCTCTGATGCGCCACGGGTAGCGCACGACCGTCCCGTGACGTACGTGCGACATCACCACGTTTCACCGCACGACTGCGACCGGAGGCGTTGTCATGGGATTCCTCAGCCGTCTCTTTGGGAAGAAAAGCGCCGCTTCGACCGCCGGCGCGGAGGATCGAGCACGGGGTGAAATGATGGCGGGCCGAGAAACCGGTCAGACGGTAGACGAGCAAGCGGATACCAGAAGCCGGATGGAAGCGGAGCTTGACGCGCAGCGAGAGCGACGAGAACCGCCGGCTGCATCAAGCACCTGACTCACGGCGCGACCTATGGCACGTGGGATAGGCTGACCCCGGTCACCTGATCGCGGTGAGGCGTGGACACGGCCGATTCTTTGAGGGTCTGGACAGGAACCGGCCGGCGGAGGGTCATGTCTAACTATCGCCGGCGGTCGCGCGGGGAAGGCATGTCCCATTTTGGGCGCGTGCGTCGTTCCGGCTGGTCATCGGGAGATGGATTACCGGTGGCGCGGGCAGCGCGGATCGCCGTCCAGAGCCCGGCAAGCCGTGCTTCCAGGGTTGCCACTTCGTGCGCATCGGTCGTACGACCATGACGGGAGGCGTCGCGGGCGTTTCGCAGCTTTTCCGCCACGGTGCTGGCTTGACGCATGAGATCATCGGCGCTCATCGGTGCCTCCAGACTGGCGTATCACCTGGTGCAGCGTGCAGACCGCTGATTCCGGGCGCGCCGCCGTGACTCCTAGTCGGTGACCGCCGTCTGCAACCGCTCCAGGTTTTCGACGATGATGAGCACCGCGGCCATCGAGTTCGCGACCTGTGCGAGCGCGTCGACATCGCTCAACCGGTCATCGAGGAGGATCTGGGCCGCGCTCAGGAGTTGTTCTCGAACCGAGTGGCGGACCATGAAGAGGGGCGCGTCGTCACGAATCACGATGAGGCTTCGGTCATCAGGTCGTGGGCGTGATCGACCCGTGCAGGACGCACCTGCTTTATGTATGGCGCGGGCGCGCAACTGGTTGCCGGCCGTGGGACACGTTGCTGGCCGGTGCGGTAGCGGACGAGTATATCGGTTTCGCGAATTTCGATGATGTGCTCCTTTCAAAGAATCACAAAGGTTCGAGAAGCCGGCAATTGTGCCGGCCTCTCATAACAAAGAATCAGACGCAAATGTGGCTGACTACCAGCGGCTGCCGCGACTACCGCCGCCGTAGCTGCCGCGGCTGCCGCCGCCGCCGTAGGAACCACCCTGCTGGGAGCGGAAGCAATCCGAGCAGTAGACCGGCTTGTCTCCCCGCGGCTGGAAGGGCACGCGCGCTTCCTTGCCACAGGACGCACAGGTGGCGGAGAAC
>JBFXAN010000107.1:0-22219 GCA_050184225.1 Dehalococcoidia bacterium
GGCAGTCTATCTCCATCAGCGGTGAGGTATCAGGTGTTCGGTGTCAGGCGCATCGTCTCCCTGACACCGAACACCTGATACCTCACGCCGATACCTGATACCGTCGGACTGCCATGGCGACGATCCGAAAAGTTGACGCGACCAAGAACACGGAACGCCTGTTCAGACTGTTCGAGGAGAACTCGCGGGATGCCACCCATGCCCGAGCGGTCATCGCGGAGGGTGCCGCCGATCTCTGGGTGGCCGAAGACGCTGGCCGGCTCGTGGGCGCACTCCTGGGGCGACGCATGCGATCATCCAACGGTGCACTCCGAGGAGGTGTCGATAACCTGCTCGTCGATGCTCCCCATAGGCGGCGCGGTCTCGGACGGCAGCTCATGGAGGAGGCCGAAGCGTTCTACCGAAACGAGGCGATCCACGGCATGCAACTGGCCGTGAATGCCGAGAACGTCGTCGCCCGCTCGCTCTACGACTCGATGGGCTATCAGATCGTCGACTGCTACACCCGCAGACGCGTCAACGCGGCCGGCAAGACTCGGGTCGAACAGCGGCTCCGGATGGCAAAGGACTTCGGGTCGGGGGCGCCCGAACGAACGGCACAGGTCACGTGAATCGACTCGTTCAGCCGACCAATCGGATGAGATCAACCTATTGTGACCGGACCCGCTCCGGCTTCGCCATAGGACGTGCATTGAGGATCTCTTGACCGGTCATCAGGCGAACGTCCGCCGGCTTGAGAGTCAGCAGGGCAGCGGTGTATCCATCAGCGGTAACGAACTCGACCTCGTATGCGATGTTGTCTCCATATACATGAACAACCGCACCGAGATCGCCACGCTTTAATCCGTGCTCGTCAATATCATGGGTTAGAACAACACTATCGAGCTCTCGAATCATGACCGGTTCCTTGCTAATCGCGGGTTGGGTATGCCGTTACGAGTCGGGGACGTGGGTCAGTAGGACGCACAATCCAGACAGTTCGAATGGCCAACTCACGCCCAATCGGAGCTTGTAGGACTCCGTGTACGACATACTTCATCCCAAACGGCGCTGGATCTGCTCGCTCGACCGGATTCGACCTCACGATCTCCAAGAGCTGTGCCTCCAGCAGTTCTGCATTGCTCTCGTCGAAGCCAAAGGAGCGCAGTAGCCGTGCCTTCGGTCCGCCTTCGCGATGGTCCTCGGAGAGGAGATAGGCGTAGAGCTTCGCTGGTGGTACGAAGGCTTCCGAGGCATTCGGCACCTGCATCGATTGCCCCTCGATCATATCCTGTCTTGGTGAATCCGTATGCTACCATTCCGGCCCGAACGAAACGCGGCGGCGGACGGTAAGGTATCCTCGCCCTGGACCTGGGGACCACGAGGCAACGCAATTTGCCGGTGCTGATGGTGATCACCTTCGTGCCATTGCCGATGCACTCGGCTTCGTTATTGCCCCCGACTTTTCCAATGGCAGCGGAATATCCGGCCATAGCGATCACGCTCGGTTGCCAAACTACTAACTGATTGCTGCAAACAAAGACGCGACCCCACTCGTGAGTAGAGTAGGGCCGCGATTGCGTATCCACATAGGATGCGCGGTCATTACACCTCGCGGAACTCGCCCTCGACGGTGCCTTCCTCCTGCGGCCGGTCCTGGCCGGGCTGGCCCTGGTCGCCGTCGGTGCCCGGGGTCGCGCCCGCGTAGACCGCCTGGCCGATCTTCTGCATTGACTCGTTCAGCCGGTCGACACCGCGACGGACGGCCTCGACGTCCGTCCCCTGCAGGGCGGAGCGGACCTCGGCGACGTTGCTCTCCACCTCGCTTTTCAGGTCGGCGGGCACCTTGTCGCTGTGCTCGCGCAGCGTGCGCTCGGCGCTGTACGCGAGCGTGTCCGCCTGGTTGCGCAGCTCGATCTCCTCGCGCCGCTTCGCGTCCTCGGCGGCGTGCGACTCGGCCTCGCGTTGCAGCTTCTCGACCTCGTCCTTCGAGAGACCCGAAGAGGCGGTGATCGTGATCTTCTGCTCCTTGCCCGTCGCCTTGTCCTTCGCCTGGACGTTGAGGATGCCGTTGGCGTCCAGGTCGAAGGTCACTTCGATCTGGGGAACGCCGCGCGGCGCCGGCAGGATGCCGTCCAGGATGAAGCGGCCGAGGGACTTGTTGTCTGGCGCCATCGTCCGCTCGCCCTGGAGGACGTGGATCTCGACGCTCGGCTGGCTGTCCGTCGCCGTGCTGAAGGTCTGGCTCTTCGAGGTCGGGATCGTCGTGTTGCGCGGGATCAGCGGTGTCATCACGCCACCCAGCGTCTCGATGCCGAGCGTCAACGGCGTCACATCGAGCAGCAGGACATCCTTCACCTCGCCCTTGAGCACGCCCGCCTGGATCGCGGCCCCGATCGCAACAACCTCGTCCGGATTGACGCCCTTATGCGGCTCCTTGCCGAAGAACTGCTTGACCTTCTCCTGGACGAGCGGCATCCGCGTCTGACCACCGACGAGGACGACCTCATCGACCTGGCTGCCGGTGACGCCGGCATCCTGAAGCGCCTGGCGGCAGGGTCCCATCGTCTTCTCGACGAGGTCCATCACGAGTTGCTCCAGCTTGCTGCGCGTCAGCGTCAGCAGCAGGTGCTTGGGACCGCTGGCATCCGCCGTGACGTATGGCAGGTTGACCTCCGTCTGCTGGACGCTGGAGAGCTCGATCTTGGCGCGCTCCGCCGCCTCCTTCAGCCGCTGCATCGCCGCGCGGTCGGCGCGCAGGTCAACGCCCTCGTTCTTCTTGAATTCGTCCAGAATCCACTCGATCACCCGTTGGTCGAAGTCGTCGCCACCCAGCAGCGTGTCGCCGTTGGTCGACTTCACCTGGAAGGTGCCCTCGCCCAACTCGAGGATCGAGATGTCGAAGGTGCCGCCGCCGAGGTCGTAGACGGCGATCTCCTCATCACCCTTCTTGTCGAGGCCGTAGGCCAGTGCTGCCGCCGTCGGCTCGTTGATGATGCGCAGGACTTCGAGTCCGGCGATCTTGCCGGCGTCCTTCGTCGCCTGACGCTGCGAGTCGTTGAAGTAGGCGGGGACGGTGACGACGACTTCGTTCACCTTCTCGCCCAGGTACGCCTCGGCGTCCGACTTCAGCTTCTGCAGGATCATCGCCGAGATCTCGGGCGGCGAATAGACGCGGCCCCCCAGCTCGACGTGGGCATCGCCGTTCGATGCCCGCACGATCTTGTACGGCACGAGCGAGATGATCTTCTGCACCTCAGGGTCGTCGAACTTGCGGCCCATCAGGCGCTTGATCGAGTAGATCGTGTTCTCCGGGTTGGTGATCGCCTGGCGCTTTGCGACCTGGCCGACCATGCGCTCGCCCGAACGAGAGACGGCGACGACCGACGGCGTGATCCGGTTGCCCTCGGCATTCGGAATCACCGTCGGCTCGCCACCCTCCATCACGGCGACGACGCTGTTGGTCGTACCCAGGTCCATGCCAATTACTTTTGCCATTGGTGTGTTGCTCCTCGCTTCTCTCGTCGCCGGCAGTGGGCAGTGGGCAATCGGCAATGGGGACGAACCCCGACTGCCCACTGCCTATTGCCCACTGCCCTCGCTTACTGCCCGTCTGTCTCCCCGTTACCGACCATCACCATCGCCGGGCGTACCACGCGGTCGCCGACGGTATAGCCCTTTTGCAGCACCTGAACGACTTTGCCTTCTTCGCCGGGGATGTGGCCGACTGCCTCGTGCAGGCGTGGGTCGAAATCGACGCCGTCGGCCTCGATCTCCGTTACGTCGAGCGCTGTCAGTGCGCCCTGGAACTTGCGCTGGATCTGGCGGATGCCCTCGATCCACTGCAACCCGGCCAGCTTCACATCGACGCTGGCGAGCGCCCGATCAAGGTCATCGATCGCCGGCAGGATGTTGATCACGAGCGCCGCGTTGGCATCGCGTCGGTAGTCGGCCCGCTGCTCCTCCGTGCGCCGCTTGTAGTTCTGGAAGTCGGCCAACGCGCGCTGATACTTGCTGAAGTTCTCCCGCGCTTCGGCCTGCGCTTCTTCGAGCTGAGCGCGGAGCGCCTCGGCCGGCTCCTCGGTCTGGACGGCCGGATCGGTGTGACCCGGCGTGGCCTCTGCCTCGTCAGCGCCGTCGCGCCCCTGCTGGTCTTTGTTCATTCGCTTTCCTCGCCGATCTGTCCCTGTTGCCATGCTGTGCCTCTCGGCCAATGATGGTGTGTTGTCTCTGCCGGCGTTGTTTCCGGCGTTAGCTGTAGATCTTCGTGAGGACATCGGTCATCACCCGCCCCATGTAGCGCACCGTCGCGATGGCGCGAGGGTAGTGCATCCGTGTGGGTCCGAGCACGGCGATCGCGCCCTTATGACCCTCCGGTGTGCCGTAGCTGGTGATGACGATACTGCACTCGCGCATCGAGTCGTTGGGATTCTCCGTGCCGATGATGACGGTGACGCCCTCCTCGGCGACGCTCTGCGCCGGGATCGCTTTGGGCAGGTTGCGCTCGTCGACCGCCTCCATCAGATCCAGCAGCTTCTCCGAGCGGCTGAACTCCGGCTGCGAGAGCACGTTGCGCAGTCCTTCGACCCGTGCCTCGGCAAACGCGGCGGCATCCTCTTCACCGAGGATGTCGGCGACGACGGCCGCGATCGACGCATCGAGCGCCGTCGAGTCCGGCAGCGGTGTCCCCACCTCCAACGATGAAAGCCCGCTCCACGCCTGGCTGAGCCGGCTCGCCACCCGCGACAGTTCTGCCTGCGTCACCGGCTGCGGCAGGGCGATCACCTGCTGGCGTACCTTGACCGCATCCGTCACCAGGACCAGGAGGGCCGTCCGCTCGTGCAGCGCGACCAGTTCCAGGTGCTTCACCTTGGTCTGACCGGCGTGCGGCGCCGTCACGACGGCGAGGTTGCGCACGGATTGTGAGAGGACCGAGGCCGCCAGATGCAGCCATTCGGCCATCTCCGAGGTCGCTTGGTGGAACTGGTGGAGAATGCGGAGCTTCTCCTCGGACGGCAGATCCGGCTCGCCGATCAAGGTCTCGACAAAATAGCGATATCCCTTGTCCGATGGCACGCGTCCAGCGGAGGTGTGTGGATGATGGATGTAGCCATCCTCCTCGAGCCGCGCCATCTCGTTGCGGATCGTGGCTGAGGAGAGCTCGATGTTATGCCGCTGCACCAGCGCCTCCGAGCCGATCGGCTGCGCGGTTTGCACATAATCACCGATGATCAGTCGAAGAATCGCCGCCCGGCGTTCGGTGAGCGCCACGGGTTTGTCCTCCGGCGATTAGCACTCCATCAAGGAGAGTGCTAAGCCTCCCCAGTGTACCGACATGACAAGATGGTTGTCAAGGTGTTGCGGCCGGCCCGGCCGCAACTGAGCGATCGTCGTGCCCTTCCGACGGCTTGAACGCCGCTCCCAGCCGCCCGATACTGGCGCGTGAGAGCATCAATTGATGTCGGTGGGATGGTGAGGAGGACCAATGACGGTTGAGCCGTTTCCGATCAAGCTGCTGCGTCTGCGGCCGGATGCACGGCTGCCGGTCCGCGCGACACCAGAGGCCAGCGGTTTCGACCTCTACGCCTGTCTGCCGACCCCCGGCTACGTCGATCTCTCGCGCCACCCGATCCCGGTGCCGACCGGTATCGCCCTCGAAGCCCCGTTCGGTGTCGATGTCCAGATCAGGCCGCGCTCCGGCCTCAGCGCGCGCGGTGTCGGTGTCACTCTCGGTACGATCGATGCCGACTACCGTGGCGAGTTGCTGGTGACGATGTACCTCTTCGGCGCCCACGACACGCACCGCATCGCCCACGGCGACCGGATCGCCCAACTCGTCTTCAGCCGGCTCGCCCCCGTCGATCTCGTTGAGGTCGAGGTCCTTTCAGCGACGGACCGGGGCGATGGTGGCCACGGCTCGACGGGGCTGCGATGAATGTGGACGCGACCCCTCCCCTGGCCCCTCCCCCCGCTGACGCGCGGAGAGGGGTGCCTCGCCGGCACGGGGCGGCCAACATGGACGATCCTCCGGCCAGACTGATGCAAAGACGACAATGGCACCCACGATCAGACCGTGCACCCCTCCCCCCGCTCACGCGCGGAGAGGGGCCGGGGGAGGGGTCCGTTCGCGCCATCCTCTTCGCTGCCGGCGAGTCGCGGCGCATGGGGGAGCCGAAGCCCTTGCTTCCGTGGTATGGGGAGCCACTGGTCGTCTATCAGGTGCGACAGTTGCGGGAGGCCGGCGCCGTCGAGGTGGTGGTCGTCGTCGGACACGAGGCGGCGGTGGTCGGACCGATCGCGGAGGCGGCGGGCGGCCGGGTTGTGGAGAACGCTCTGTATCGCAGCGGACGGGCAAGCTCGGTGCGTGCGGGTGCGCTGGCGCTGCCGGATGATACGCTCGCCGTGGTGACGCTCAACGTCGATCAGCCCCGTCCGGTGGTGCTCGTTCGGCGGGTGATCGAGGCGCATCTGGCGAGCGGCGCGTTGATCACGACACCGGAGGAAGGCGGGCGACGTGGTCATCCGGTGATCTTTGCCGGATCACTGCTGCCGGAGTTACGGACGGTGAGCGAGCAGGGCGAGGGGCTGCGTGCCGTCGTCCGCGGTCACGCCGGCCGGCGCTTTCTGGCGCCGATCGATGACCCGATCATCCATCTCGAATTCAATACGCCTGAAGAGTACGCGGCCGCCCTCGCCGCGATCGGAGTCACCCAACCATGACCGACCCGCGACACCAACTCCTTGGCGAAATGCTCGGTCTGCAATTTCGCGCTCACCCCTGGCACGGCTTGCCGACCGGGCCGCAGGCGCCCGACGTGGTCACCGCCTACATCGAGATCGTGCCGACCGACACGGTGAAGTATGAGATCGATAAGGCGAGCGGTATCCTCAAGATCGACCGGCCGCAGCAGTTTTCCAACGTCTCGCCATCCCTCTACGGCTTCATCCCGCAGACGATCTGTGCCGATCGCGTCGCCGCCGAATGCGAGAGGGTGAGCGGACGGCAGGGTGTCGTCGGCGACGGCGACCCGATGGACATCTGTGTTCTCACCGAGAAGTCGATCAGCCACGGCGACATTCTCGTGCAGGCGATCCCGATCGGCGGCCTGCGGATGATCGATCGGAATGAGGCCGACGACAAGATCATCGCCGTGATGAAGGGCGATGCCGTCTACGGCGTCTGGCGCGATATCGCCGATTGTCCCGACGACGTACTCAACCGCCTCCGCCACTACTTCACCACCTATAAGCAGTCACCAGACGACGAAGAACGCAAGGTCGAGATCGTCCAGGTCTACGACCGCAAGGCCGCCCACGACGTGATCAATGCCAGCCGCGAAGACTACCGCGCCCAATTCCCGCGCCTGGGGCACTGATAGCCGTTAGTCGTTAGCCATCAGTCGTTAAAATTGGCAATGATCGAATGTAATGAGCAATGCTTGCTGACAACCAGTCAAAGAGACTTGCGCTGCTACTCAGACTTGCACGCAGATAACGACTAACGACTAACGACTACAGGAGATCGTCTGCCCACTTGTCCAGTGATGCCTTATAGGGAAGTCGCAGGCCCGTGCCGGCGAAGACATCGCGCAGGTATTTGGCGGCGAGGCTGTTGGCGGCGAGCGCGCTGCCACTGCCCAGGGAAAAGAGGGTCGCGGCCAGTGTCACGCACTCCTGGGTCACATGTGTCTTCACTCGGAGCGTGCGCGCGCTGTATGCAGGGGTCGTCGCCGTGCCGCCGTGCCGCGCCGTGTCGAGGAGATAGGCCCGTGACGCCTCATAGCGGGCGGTGAGCGATGCCAGCTCGGAGCGTGCACCGGGACCCAGCGCCGATGCGCGTTCGAGCAGGGGCATGAGCAGCCCGCGAACGCAGCCGAGCGCCACGGCGGTGAAACTGAGCCGCCACCAGAAATCGGGGATCGGCGCTGTGGCAAATCCGGGGAAGCCGACCAGACCCATGGCCGGTGCGTCCCGCAGTTCAAAGGAGTTGCTGGCCGTCTCCGACATGCCGAAGCTGTTCCAGTCGTCATTCCAGTGGACGCCCTCTCCCGCCGTCGGCAGGTAGAAGAACTCGACCTGGCTGGCATCGGGCAGCAGCCCGTCGGGCAGGCGGGCCGTTGAGAAAAGCCAATCAGAGTTGGTCCCCCAGGAGCCGAACACCTTTCGTCCGGTCAGCCGCCAGACGCCGTCCCGGCGCTCGGCCTGCGTTTGCGATTCCTGGATCACGACAATGCCCGGCTCGCTGTTGCCGGCGGCGAAGACGCGTCCGGCCCGCGACTCTTCGAACACCCATGCCCGCTGCTCCTGGTAGTTCGCCCGGTGTACATCGGGTACGTCGTCGGCCGGATAGAGGTAGATCGCGTCGAAGCCGGCAGGCATCGTCAGCAACAGGGCGGTCGCGGGCGAGCCGGATGCCAGTTCCTCGATCACGGCGCAATAGGTCTCAAGCGATTGGCCGAGGCCGCCGGACTCAGCCGGAACGGCCAGCAGCAGAAAGCCGGCAGCTTTGAGGTCGGCGATGTTCTCGTGCGGGAAACTGACGGTTCCGGCGGCGACTTCATCCGCCAGACGACCGCGGAAGCGATCGGCCAATTCGCACGCCTGGGCGATGCATGCTGTTGCGGTGGGTAGGGCAGAACTGCTCATCGAACTGCTCCTCATCACGGGCGTCAACTGGACGTCATCGCTCGCCTGTGAGGATGAGGATACGACGAGACTGCTGCATTGTTCTGTGTGCGAGCGTCACGCCGTCCGCGGAGGATCACGCCAACGCGTGACTCGCGTCCGGTACCGCGATCATCCGCGCCATCAGCGAACGAAGCCCCGTGCCCAGTGCCTCGAGGTCGTCGGCAGGCATCTCCGCCAGCCGGGCGCGGACCCGCGCAGCGCCCGCCGCTTGCAGCCCGTCCAGGAATCGCTCGCCATCTTCGGTAAGCACGACCCGAACCACCCGCCGGTCATGCGGATCGCTGGTTCGCGCGACCCACCTCTGTTGCTCCAGCCGGTCGAGGATGCCGGTGACGTTCGGCGGCGACACGCTCATCTGCTGGGCAAGCGAGGAGACGGGCGCGCTTCCGTGGAGACCGAGCAGCATCAGCACCTTCATCTGGGGCATGGTCACGTCGAGCTTCGCCCACTCTTCCGCGCCACGGAGAAATGCGGCGAATAGTGCGGCCGAGATCAACGACACGACCTCGTCAACCTGATCCTCGTCGGGCATTCGTTCATCTCCCGTTCGGAAAGGATCGCTTTCCATTCGGTACAATACTACGACGTGCGACCATTGGCTATACGACAAAGGTTACGATATGGTGAACAATTGCCGGTGACATACACAATGACGGATGAGCGATACGTTTCACTTGTGTCGTGCCCGAATCTTCGCTACTTGGATAACACATTGCTACATGCCCCAGCTTCTTTGAAGAACCGTATTGCCAATGTGGAGACGTCTCTGTCAGCACGTTCAGCGTGTGCCGGCCATAGCCGGCTGCCTGGTCCGCGAGCCATAACAAGTTCAGTACATACTCCCATCGATTGGATCTGACATTTGTGAAGTGTGATACAGTCGGATGTGGTCGCAATCACGGCGCGACTCATTGCTCCCGAAGTATGTACCGGGTTGATTGTGTGACACCGGTGTATGGTGACGGAGTTGATCGCCGAACCTCGGGCATATCCGGGGGCGGGGGACCCAGCGCATGGGGTGAATCCCGGGTATCCGGGACGGGCGTGCCCCTGGCCCGAACCCGTCAGCTAACCTCGTAGGCGTCCAGCGGGCTATCTCAACACATCCGGCCGCACGACCGGCCGACGGTGAGGGATTGCCACGCCAGAGCACGACGTTGCCGCCTATCCACCCGCTGCCCAGTACACGGCCACGGTGAGCGCTGCTGACCTTGGTCATCCGGATCGCTTGAGCAGCTGGCACTCCATCTACGAGCGCCACCTCCCGCACTATCCACCACAAGAAGCGCGCGCGCGGCGCCGCGCGGCCGGACTTGATCCGGTCTGGCCTCTGTCGGATGAGGCCAGACCGGCGACCCCGATGCCCTGGCCGCCGAAGCCGGCGGAACTGCACGGCTGGCTGTCGACGGAGACGGCCAGGGGCCGCATCTTCCAGCGATGTCTGGAGATTGTTCCCGGCGCCCTCACCTGGTTACTGGTGACGGCGCCGCTCTGGGGGGCGCTGTTCCTGCCGCTGCCACTGGCGATCGGCGTGCTCGCATTCGACCTATTCTGGTTCTACCTCTCGTCCTCAACAGCCTGGCGGGCGTGGCGCGGTTATCGCGCGATGCGCCGCGATGAACAGGTGGATTGGCAGCACCTCTACCGGATCGCCGACACGGCGCAACGAGCCTTCGTTGCTTGGGACGATGTTCGTCATATCGTCATCATCCCGACCTACAAGGAACCGATCGACATCCTTCGGCGCACGCTGCAATCGCTCGCCGTCCAGGATGTTTCCTCCCAGTTGGTGGTCGTTCTGGCGATGGAGGAGCGGGAGGCGGAAGCGCCGCTGAAGTCGCGGATCCTCGAGCGGGAATTCGCGGGCCGGTTTGATGCGATCCGGACGACCTTCCATCCGGCGGGGCTGCCCGGCGAAGTCGTGGGCAAGTCATCAAACGAGAACTTCGCCGCCCGCGAAACCAAGCGCTGGCTGGTCGATCAGCGTCACCACTCGATCAAGAGGGTGACCATTACCAGTTGTGACGCGGATACGGTCTTTCATCCGTCCTATTACAGTTGCCTGACCTATAAGTTCTGCACCGACGAACACCGCTATCGGCGCTTCTGGCAGTCGCCGATCCTGCTCACCAACAATATCTGGCGGACGCCCGCACCGCTGCGCGTGGGCAGCTCGCTCTCCGGCGTGCACATCCTGTCGAATCTGGTCAAGGAAGACCGGATGATCTTCCCGCAATCGACGTATAGCCTCAGCCTGCAACTGGCGCATGACGTCGGCTACTGGGATCCCGATGTGATCCCGGAAGACTGGCACATGTTCCTCAAGTGCTTTTTTACGACGAGCGGCGCCGTCGAGGTCGAGCCGATCTTTCTTCCCACGGGGAACGATGCGGTGCATGCCGGCGGCTGGTGGCCCAGCATCGTCATGACCTATGTCCAGCACAAGCGCCACGCCTGGGGCGCATCCGACATTCCCTATGCGATTCGACAAAGTCTCGCCCACCGCGAGATAAGCGTGAAGCGGCGGCTGCGGCGGGTGGTCGCGCTCAGCTCCAATCACCTCCTCTGGGCGACGCACTGGTTCATCCTTAGCGTCGGCTGGATCCTGCCGATCGGGTTGGCCCACCTGCTTGGAACGAACTCGCAGTATGAAACCTTGCATTGGATCGCCCGGATGGCGCTGACCCTCTGCCTGATTCCCTATATCGTGATGATCACGATCGACGCCCGCCTCCGGCCGCCCAAGCCGGAGAACTGGACGCCGTTCAAGAGCGTGCTCAACTTCTTCATGTGGTTCTGCCTGCCGGTGACGTCCTTCATCACCTCGACCGTGCCGGCGCTCGACGCGCAAACCCGCTTGATGCTGGGCAAGCGGCTGGAGTACCGGGTGACGGATAAGGCAAGCGAGGGGAATACCTAACCCCCCGACCCCCTTCCCTCGCAGGGAAGGGGGCGTCCTGGTTTACCGTGGTGGAACGAGGATCGTCGGTGTCGCCCAACGAGCTACTGGCACCCTCGGTAGAATGAGGCACCCCCTTCCCTGCGAGGGAAGGGGGTCGGGGGGTTAGGTAGATCCCTGACAGACCCCACACAAACCAGAGTGCGATAATCCCTCCTGTAACGCTGGCAGCAGGGGGCTGATTGACTGATGTCGCACGAACAACTCCGCAACAACCGAGACGGCCTCAACCTGCTGTTCATTGGTTCAAGCAATGCGTTTGCCGAAACCGGCTGCTGGAGCGGTTTTCTCCTCAATGATCGCTATCTCTTCGATGCGCCGCCCAGCGCTTTGTATGGCCTGAAACATGCAGGCGCCAGCCTGGACGCCCTCGATGTCATTTTGATCTCACACTTCCATGGCGATCACTTCTTCGGCGTTCCCTTCCTGCTGCTCGAGTACGCCTACGCCACGGGCGCATTCGGGCGCACGTCGCCGCGGACGCGCGACCTGACGTTCGTCGGCCCGCCGGGGATCGAGGAGAAGGTCGAGAGCCTGACCGCACTCGCCTATCCCAACCTCGCCGGCCGCGATCTGGGATTCAAGCGCATCTATGTGGAGATGGAGCCGGGCTGCGCGAAGGAGGTCGCCGGACTGCGGATCGAGGCGGAGCAGATGAACCACGCCACCGACTCACTGCCGCTCTGTCTCGGCTATCGCGTCGAATCCGGCGGCCGCCGGCTCGCCTATACGGGCGATACCGCTTGGACCGATGCGCTGCTAGAGCTGGGCGATCACGTCGATCTGTTCGTCACGGACTGCACTTATCCGACGGGATTCGACCTTCCCGAACATCTCTCCCTTGACGAGGTCGGGGTGCTGCGAGAGAAACTAGACGAGACGACATCGATCATTCTCACGCACCTTGGCCATGGCGAGCAGCCGGTGGGCCTCTCCCGCACCTATCGCGCATCGGACCTGATGCGTTTCACCCTACCCTGACGTCGTCCCTCCGCCCGGCGTCCCGGTGCAGCCCACCCCGCCACCGGCGTGTGCCGGCACCGCAGACCTCATCCACCCTCTCGCTGGCGGCGTAGTTTTCGCCGGCGGGCCACCCGACCGCCCCGCGAGTCTATGGCCGCTGATGCTCGATGTCGATCCCTCGGCCCTGGGAGGCGCCCATGTTCGAAGGATCTCCGTCCATCTGGCAAGTCGCCGTTGCCGTCGCCTTGATCGCATTCGGGTGTATCGCCGGCTTCATCGCCGACCGCATCCTCGCCAAGCGGCTGGCGAGGATCCCGATCATCCTTCGCTGGGCGCCGAATCGTATCCTCTTCGGTGCCTTGCGCGGGGCTGTCTTTGTTTGGTCAACGCTCGTCGGCGTGCGCGCCGCCATGCTCGTGATTCCGCTCGAACCCCGTTTCGACGCGATCGCGAAAGACTTCATGCTCGCCATCGTCCTCCTGCTGGCGACGGTCGTGCTGGCGCGGATCACGGTCGGCTTCGTGACGTATTACGCCAACCGCGCCGATGGTGTCGCCGCCTCGACCTCGATCTTCGCCAACATCGCCCGCATCCTGGTCCTCTCGATTGGAGTCCTGATCGTCCTCCAATCGCTCGGCATCTCGATCACACCGGCGCTGGCTGCCCTCGGCGTCGGCGGTCTGGCTGTCGCCCTTGCACTGCAGGACACGCTGTCGAACATCTTCGCCGGCCTGCACATCATCGCCTCGAACCAGGTCCAATCCGGCGACTACGTACGGCTCTCCCCCAACGAGGCCGGATTCGTGACGGACATCAACTGGCGCAACACGACGATCCGCAGCCTCGACAACAACATGGTGATCGTCCCCAACGCCCGGCTGGCATCCTCGGTCGTCACGAACTACGGCCAGCCCGAGCCGGAGATGGCGGTGCTGGTGGAGGTCGGCGTCAGCTATGACTGTGACCTGGATCATGTCGAGCGCGTGACGATCGACGTGGCACGTGATGTCAATCAAGACATCGAAGGCGGCGTCCCCACCTTCGACCCATTCATCCGCTATCACACCTTTGGCCCGTACCGGATCGACTACACCGTGATCCTGCGGGCGCAGCAGTTCACCGACCAGTTCCTCCTCAAGCACGAGTTTGTGAAGCGCCTGCACCGACGGTTCCAGGCGGAGGGCATCCGCATCCCCTTCCCGGTTTCGACGGTGCAGATGGAAGAGTCGACGGAATGGTGGCGATCGGCGGCCGGCGCCGGACGGTGACGATGTCAATCAAGCGTCGTCGCGAATGCTGCTAGCATGAGGGCAGGCACGTGACCAGCAGCCGAAGGACGCCACCATGAATCCGCGCATCTACCTCGACCACGCCGCCACCACCCCCGTTGACCCGCGGGTTGTGGAGACGATGCTGCCCTACTGGACGGAGTACTGGGGGAACCCCTCCAGCATCTACCAGGAGGCGCAGGAGGCGCGGAAGGGGCTGGACACGGCCCGCCGCACGATCGCTGAAATCCTTGGTGCGAAGCCGCAGGAGATCGTCTTCACCGGCGGCGGCAGTGAGGCCGACAATCTGGCGGTGCGCGGTGCGGCGCTGGCATCACGCCGCCGCGGTGACCACATCATCACCAGCCAGATCGAGCATCACGCCGTGCTCCACACCGTCCAGCAGCTCGAACGCGACGGCTTCCAGGCGACCTATCTGCCGGTGGATGGCGAGGGCTTCATCGACCTGGAGGCGCTGGAACGCGCCGTCACCGACCGGACCACCGTGGTGAGCATCATGCTCGCCAACAACGAAGTGGGCACGATCCAGCCGATCGCCGAGATCGCTCGCATCGTCAAGGCGCGCAACCCGAAGGTGATCGTGCACACCGACGCGGTGCAGGCGGCCGGTGCCCTCGACCTCAACGTCGATCAACTCGGCGTCGATCTGCTCAGCATCGCCGCGCACAAGGTCTACGGTCCCAAGGGGGTCGGTGCCCTCTATGTCCGCCGGCGGACACCGCTGCAGCCGCTGATCCTCGGCGGCTCCCAGGAGAAGGACCGGCGCGCCGGCACCGAGAACGTCGCCGGTGCGGTCGGATTCGCCACGGCGCTCACCCTTGCTTATGACGAGTTCGACGCACGCAACGCCCACAGCCGCGCCCTGCGCGACCGGCTGCTCGCGGAGATCCCGGCCCGCATCCCTTACACCCGCGTCAATGGCCCGCGCGATCCCACCCGGCGGATCAGCAACAACGTCAACGTCTGCTTCCAGTTTGTCGAGGGAGAAGCGGTGTTGCTGGCGCTGGACATGAACGGTGTCGCCGCGTCAAGCGGATCGG
Organism: Dehalococcoidia bacterium; assembly: GCA_050184225.1. Lineage (GTDB taxonomy): Bacteria > Chloroflexota > Dehalococcoidia > CAUJGQ01 > CAUJGQ01 > JBFXAN01. The sequence goes on from JBFXAN010000107.1 coordinate 14,919, forward strand.
CCTGCACCTCCGGCTCGCTCGAACCATCGCACGTCCTCACCGCGATGGCCGTCCCCGACGAGATCGCCCGCAGCTCCCTCCGCCTCTCCGTCGGCCGGGACAACACGCCGGACCAGATCGAGCACGTCCTCGCCGTCCTCCCCAAATTCGTCGAACGCCTCCGCAGCCTCTCCCCGATCAACGCGACAACCCCCTCGGTCGAGCTGCTCGCCGGCCGGCGTGACTGACCGATTTGAACCGCAGAGGCGCAGAGGCGCAGAGAGTCTATGAGTGAAATGGTGAATCGCAACCTCACCACCCAAAAACTCTGCGCTTCTGCGTCTCTGCGGTTCAATCCGCTATACTGCATTCGAGAGAGAATTCACGAGCGTACGCGCGAGGATGGCGCTATGGCGATGGCACAGCCCCAGGCAGACATCATCCCGGTCCAGGATCTCAACATCGACCAGGACCTCAAGAACAACCTGCTCGTGTCCTCGGTGGATACGGTGTTGAACTGGGCGCGTAGTTCGTCGCTGTGGCCGGCGATGTTCGGCCTCGCTTGCTGCGCGATCGAGATGATCGCCTCGGCCACCTCGCGCTATGATCTCGCCCGCTTCGGTGCGGAGATCTTCCGCGCATCGCCGCGCCAGGCGGACCTGATGATCGTCGCCGGGACCGTCACATGGAAAATGGCGCCGGCCGTGCGCCGCGTCTACCTGCAGATGGCCGAGCCGAAGTGGGTGATCGCGATGGGCGGTTGCGCGATCATGGGCGGTCCCTTCGCCTACGGCTATAGCACGCTGCCCGGCGTCAATCAGATCATCCCGGTCGATGTCTACGTTCCCGGCTGCCCGCCGCGGCCGGAGTCGCTGCTCACCGGTCTGATGCTGCTCCAGGAGAAGATCAAGAAGGACAGCATCGCCGGAAAGCGCGACCGGATCGAGCCGTCCGGCGACTTCACGACGATGCTCCCAGCCGACGACCCGATCCGCCGGGAGATTGAGTCACTCTTCCCCCCATACCCGACGTTCGAGCCGGCCAAGTCGTAACCGCGAGTATCCAACGTTTGTCATCCTGAGCGACAGCGAAGGATCGCAGAGGTGAGTCTGCGTCCGAGATCCTTCGCTGTCGCTCAGGATGACATCGTGCTTCCGGCCGTTCTCTCCTCAGAGGATCGGACCGCCCGGCCGGCGCGCAAGCTCGGCCAGGTGCTCCCACTCGTGTTCGAGCAGACGGCGGAGCGACTTCCGCAGCGTGCGGGGACCGCTCGATAGCTGGCGCACGGCCGCCCGCTCCTCCGGTGTGGCCGTGTGGACTCGGTCTACCGCCATCACCGCGCTCTGCCGGAGTGCCGCCGTCAGATCGATCTCACGGCGCTCGGCGGCGCCGTGGATGCGCGAGAAGCCGGGTGCGCTGCCCAGGGCGGCGGAGAGATAGGCGCCGGTTGGTCCGAGCACATGTAGAATGATTGCCCGCGCCGTGCGTGCGCTCGGCGGCTTGACGTCGAGATCGGCGGGCGCCTGCGATTCACACCAATCCGCCAGCGCTTCGCGCATCGAGCGAAACCGATGCAGGAAGCACTCGACCTCGGCATCGGTAATCGGGTCGAGGTCGGGGCCGAATGCGAAATACGGCGACCCGTTGCCCATCCAGCTACCGGTCGTCAGATGCTCCGCGATCCGGGTGTCGAAAACGGCTTCTCGGTCGATCGGCTCGCCGGAACGATGAAGGAAGCGGCGAAAGCACGCGATCGCCTCCGGTGTGGCCGCGATCGCATCTTCGGTAGTTGGGCCGACCGCAATGCAGCCGAGCAGGTCAAGCACATGCACCATGGTCTTGCGCCGGCGGGGGCCGGACTCGAGATAGAGATCGTAGGTAATCATCTGGGCCGGCATTCCCTCGATCACTGGTCGAAATTGTAATCGAGCGTGAGCGGCGTCGGTTGGACGTTGTGTCGGGCGACGAAGCTTCCTTCTCCCCGCAGCCCGCGTAGATCGCCGGTACCGGAGCCCGGCATCACCGTCACGCTGGCGCTGGCGACGCCATCGGTATACGTGCCGGCGTGCTTCAAGACAAAACTCCCCGATCGATCGCCGATGCGCCCGCTGATACGCTCGAAGCCGACGAAGTCGGCCGAGTTCCAGCCCTCACCATCATGGCGGTAGATCATCAGATACTGCAGCGTGCCCTCACCCTCGACATCGCCATGAAAGTCGTTCGTGATGCTCGAGTGCGTCAGCCGGGCACCGCCTTCATCTTCGCCGTATGGCACCTCGTCCCAATGCTTGAACGCGAAGGTCCCGATTGCACGCGTCGTCATCGATACCAACTCCGTGTCTCATCTGTATGAAGGGCCGGCCGTTGTGGCGAAACCGACCTCGATTTCATTGTGTACGATGTACTTGCCATCTTCTGACAGGATCAGGGCGAACCGGGTGCGATGCGCGCGAGCAGATTGATCTCCATTTTGCTGCTGCTTCAGTCTCGCGGCCGGATGACCGCGCAAGAGCTAGCGGGCGAGCTCGAAGTGTCGCTGCGCACGATCTATCGCGATATGGAGTCGCTCGGTGCGGCCGGGGTGCCCGTCTACGCCGACCGCGGGCCGGCGGGTGGATTCAGCTTGGTCGACGGCTATCGCACGCGGCTGACCGGACTGACCCGTGAGGAGGCGGCCTCGCTCTTTCTCGCCGGGTTGCCCGGCCCGGCGGCAGAGCTCGGCCTAGGCACGGTCTTGGCCGCCGCCGAGTTGAAGGTGCAGGCGGCGCAGCCACCGGAACTGCGCGCCGGCGCTGGGCGGGTCCGCGAGCGGTTTCACCTCGACACGCCGGGCTGGTTTCGCGAGGCGGAGCGGCCGCCTTTTCTCACCGCCGTCGCCGGCGCCGTCTGGGATCAGCGCCCGATCCGTGTCCACTACCAGCGATGGCGGGGCGAAGTCGAGCGATTGCTCCAGCCGCTGGGCTTGGTGCTCAAGGGCAGTGCTTGGTATCTCGTCGCCCGAACCTCCGGTCAGACGCGCACCTATCGCGTCTCACGCATCCTCGAACTAGAAGTTCTGGAGGAGCAATTCGATCGACCGGCCGCGTTCGACCTCGCCGCCTACTGGGATACCTGGGCACAGCAATTCAGTTCCCGGCTGTACCGTGACGAAGCGGTGGTGCGACTCTCCCCGCACGCGTTTTCGACGTTGCTGCCGAAAATGTTCGATCCATTCGTCGTTCGTGCGGCGGTCGAGAGCGCTGGGCCGCCCGACCTCGCCGGATGGCGACAGGTTGTCCTGCCGATCGAATCGATCAAGCACGCCGAGCGCGACCTGCTGCGCCTGGGAGCGGATGCGGAGGTGCTGGCGCCATCCGAATTGCGCCGGCGATTCGGTGAGGTGGGGAATGCCCTTGTCAGTATCTACCGATCTCGTGCAATGCGTTGCGATGATGAGTATCCTGAGGTTCTCTCCGTCGGAAGTGAGCCGGCGGGCTGACCGATTGCGGGTGCGGCGCCAGGGACGATCTCAGACAAAGGACCGAGGCCGGTCAGTCCGCATGTCCCGATGTGTCTGCCCGCCAATCACGTACGCTAAATGATGGACCCCGAATCCGGACACAATGCCGCACGCGGGAATCTGATGCGTCATCTCTCCGTCCTGCGTTATCTCTTGATCTGGCCGATCTTTCGGCTGGTGGGCGATCGTGCCCGCCGACAGCTGGCGTGGCGCCTGTCCGTCTCGCATCTCTCCACGGTGCTGGCGTCGCTGGTGGCGCTCTTTCTGCTGATCTGGATGATCGCCGTGGTCGTCACCTTGATCTTCGATCCGGCCGGCGCCGAACCGGCGACGGATGCGAAGGCGGTGGCGCAGGTGCTGACCGGCGACATGGCGGTCGCGCCGCGCGGCGTCGCCACGAATCAGGATGCGCTGGGTCCGCTGCTCGGCGCGCTCGCCCGCCGGCACCTGCAGATCGACCGCGAAGCGGGTATGGCGTCGTTTGACTTCGATTCGAACACGCGCCTGGAGCATGTCCGCTCGATCTCCGTGATCTCGTCGAACGGCACGGTGCTCGTATCCAGCGATCCGTCGTTGACCGGACGGACGGCCGCGAGTATTGCGCCGGCGGCGGACAGGGTGGTGCAGCACGCGCTCGCCGGCTCGACCGACCGCCGCGAGAACAGTGTGATCCAGCAAGACGGCGATTCTGCTGCCGTCGGCGCCTATCCGCTACGCGCGCCGGACGGCGAGCGGCTCGCGGTTCTTGTGGACAAGGCGAGTCTGACCAATCCGCGTGGCTGGGAATTCCTGCGTGAATCGGCGCTGATGCTGTTGGGCGCTGCCGGCATCAACCTCCTCCTCCTGATCGTGCCGGCGACTGCCGTCGCCGCGGCGATCGGCATCCCGAAGGCGCGTTCGATCGTGCGGCCGGTGCAGGAACTCTCCGATGCCGCGCTCACCCTGGCGGACGGCGACCTCGACCGGCGGGTGACGGTGCGCGGCAACGATGAAGTGGCAGCCCTGGCCAGTAGCTTCAACCTGATGGCCGATCATTTGCAGGCAACGATCTCGAACGAAGCATCCGAACGCGTCCGCGCCGAAGAACGGACGCGGGAATTGACCGCGCTGCTTGAAATTTCCCGCATGATCACCTCGACGCTCGAATTACGGCCGCTCGTCTCGCTCCTGCTCGACCAGTTACGACATGTGATCGACTACTCCGGTGCGACGCTGATGACGCTCAGCAATGAGGTGCTCACGGTGCTCGACGCGCGGACGTTCGGTTCGGAGGAGACGGAACGAGGCATGCGCATCCCGGTCGATGCGCGAACCCCGATCTGGCAGGCGATCACCGCGCTGCAACCGGTGATCATCGGCGATGTGCGGGGTGACGGGCCGATGGCCCGGCAGTTTCGCCGCAATGTCGGGGCACGACTGGACACAACGCCATTCCGCTCGGTGCGCTCGTGGCTGGCCGTGCCGCTGGTCGTGAAGGATCGCGTCACCGGCATGCTCTCCGTTTCCCACCATGAGCCTGATGTCTTTACGGAACAGCACGCGCGACTGGTGCGGGCGGTGGCGGACCAGGCCGCGCTGGCGATCGAGAACGCCCGCCTCTATCAGCGGGCGTCCTCGCTGGCCGCGTTGGAGGAACGCAACCGCCTCGCGCGCGACTTGCATGATTCGGTCACCCAGTCGATCTTCAGCGTGGCGATGATGGTCCGCGCGGCGCAGATTCAATACGAGCAGAACGCTCCCGCGCTCGGCGAAACGCTGGACCGCATTCGGCTCGTTGCGGTGGACGCGCTCGCGGAGATGCGCTCGCTGATCTTTGAGTTGCGCCCCGCGCCCCTGGACGACGACGGTCTTTGTGGCGCGCTCAACAAGCTAGTGGAATCAATTCAGGTGCGCACCGACGCCCGCGTCAGCTTCTCCGCCCAGGTCGATGCCCTGCTTGCGCCCGACGCCGAGGCAGCGATCTTCCGCATCGTGCAGGAGGCGCTGGGCAACGCGGTCAAACATGCCCGGGCGAAGTCGATCGCCGTGCGCGTTGTCGAAACCGGCGATCTCATCCAGATCCGGGTTTCCGATGACGGCACTGGCTTCGACCCGGATGCGGCCATCGCCGCGGCGTCGTCGGCGTCAAGCAACGGTGTCGGGTTGCGGTCCATGCACGAGCGGGCGCTCGCAGCGGGCCTGGTGCTGCGGGTCGAGAGTCAGCCCACCGCCGGGACGTGCGTGGTGATCGAGGCAGAGCCGCAAGACCACGGCACGCCGCGGGCCGGCGGTGCCGCGCCGGCGTTCGTCGTCCCCGCCCCGATCGGCCGTTGACGGTAGGCGCCATCCCGGCTTCAATGGCTCTCGCTTGGAACGCCATCGCGTCATTGCTATGATTCGGCACCGAATCGTAGAACGTGGTATATCACCCCTACCGTACAGCCGTGTGTCTCGATCGACGTTCACGACCCGAAGGAGTGATCGACATGCCACTCGTTTCCCGCCGTATTGGCGTCCGCCGGCCGATGCTGACCGGCCTTCTCTTGCTCGGTGTGCTCATGCTTGCCGTTGGCTGGAGTGAACCTTCGGCATCGGCCCAGATCCCCGGACAACTTCGGGTTTCTGCCGGCGGACCATACGTGGGCACCGTGGGGCAGCCAGTCACCTTCGTCGCGCAGATCAACACCGGCGGCCTGCCGCCCAACTCTCCGATCCAGGTCCAGTGGAGCTTTGGCGACGGCAGAACCGGGTTTGGCCAAACGGCCACCCATGTCTACACGACGGCCGGTACGTTCTCGGTCACGGTGATCGCGACCGCCGGCGCTGGCCAAACTGCTTCAAGCTCGACCACGGCGCAGATCCATCCTGGCATTACCCCGGGCCAGCTCACGGTGAACGCCGGTGGTCCCTATTCCGGACCGGCGGGTGTGCCGATCACGTTCAACGCGATCGTCGGACTGGGCGGCCGGCCGCCTGGAACGGCGGTGCAGGTGGTCTGGAACTTTGGCGACGGCAGTTCCAGCGTCGGGGTATCGACCACGCATACTTACGCTGCCGCCGGCGTCTACACCGTGACCGTGATCGCCTCGATCGGTCCAACGCAGACGGCGACGAATTCGACAACGGCGCGGATCACCGCGCCCGTGACACCGCTCGTCGTCAATCCGGGTGGACCGTATAGCGGTAGGGTCGGTCAGCCGATCACCTTCAGCGGCAGCGCCACCGGCGCGTTGCTTGGCGCAACCGTGGGGTATTCTTGGTCGTTCGGCGACGGGTCGGTCGGCAGCGGGCAGACCGTGACCCACACGTACAGCGCTCCCGGAACCTACACGGCGACGCTGACCGTCTCCACCTCCAGCGGACAGCAGGCGTCGGCCAGCACCACCGTGACGGTCACGGCCGGCACCGACGCGATTTCGCTCACCACCGGCTGCACCAACCTGACGCTGACCTGGCCGAACGGCACGTCGATCAGCGTCGTCGCCGGCGCGATCAGCCCGACCAGCGCCCTCAGCTCGATCTGGCGCTATGACGCTGCCCAGGGACGGTTCCTCGGGTACACGCCCACGGCGCCGTCGTTCGCCAACGACCTGCTCACGGTCAACCGGCTGGACGCTGTCTTCGTCTGCGTCAGCTCGCCCGCCACGCTGAACCGGCCGGCGCTGTAGGAAGCGAACCCCTCCCCCGGCCCCTCCCCCCGCTGACGCGCGGAGCGGGGCCGGGGGAGGGGTTCGCGCCTCCATTTGCTCGCACGCCTCTACTTTGTGAGAATGAATACGACCGACGCGTCGGTCGGGTTTTGAGGCGTTCTATGGTCGCGCATCCAGAACAAGATCGCAGCCGT
>JBFXAN010000108.1:0-22203 GCA_050184225.1 Dehalococcoidia bacterium
GACGCCGGTTGGAGTTGGCCTCCCTTCGGTGGCCGCGGCCGCGGCGGTCCCTGGGCCAGGCCCGACCGTCGCGGGCGGTTCTTCGACCGGGGCGACCTCAAGTACGTGATCCTCGACCTCCTCGCCGAACGCCCGCGCCACGGCTATGACATCATCCGTGCCCTCGAGGAGCAGTTCGAAGGACTCTATAGCCCCAGCCCCGGCACGGTCTATCCCACGCTTCAGCTCCTCGAAGACCAGGGGTACGTAACGAGCAACCAGCAGGATGGCAAGAAAGTCTACACTGTCACCGAGGCTGGCCGCGCTTTCCTCGCCGAGCGCGCGGCGACGATCGACGCGATCCGGGCGCGGATGGAGGCCGGCCGCACCGGTGATTCACGTGCCGAGGTGCATGCCTTGATGGGCGAGTTGCGCAATGTGGCGCAGACCGTCTTCAGTCGGGCGGGCCATCGTGCGCTTGACGACCCGGAGAAGGTTCGTCGGTTGCGTGGTGTGGTCGCCCGCGCCCGCGAGGAGATCGACGCGATCCTCGCGGACCGGCCGGCCCAAACCTCTGCTGAACTGTAAATCACACGCGCACGGCGGTTGGCGATCGGCGCTCCGACGGATGACCGAAGCGCCTGATCCCACGACGAGGCGACACCTGTCCCGATGGACCGGCCACAATCCGCCATCTGCCCGAAGCGGCCGAACCCGTTCGGATGCGATGCTGTGATCGACGCATGGACAAGGACACGTGACGCGGGAAGTTGAGTTCTGTTCGCCGGACACTTGCCATCTGGACCGCAATCACCCATCATTTTAGAACAATTGTTCTATATCACTCGGGTCGGTAATGTACGTCATCCGAGCGAGTGCTCCCCGCGGTGTGTCCGGCAACCATGGTTGAGGAGGAGCTGTATGACACGTGACAACCCGGCCATCTTGGCCGAAGGACTCGAAAAGCGGTTCGGCGATGTCCGTGCCCTCAGCGGGTTGGACCTCGTCGCCGAGGAAGGCACCGTCCTCGGCGTGCTCGGCCCCAACGGCGCCGGCAAGACGACGGCGGTGCGCATTCTCACGACCCTGCTCAAGCCCGATGCCGGCCGCGCGACCGTCGCCGGCTACGATGTCGTCCGTCAGGGACACGAAGTTCGCCCCCGGATCGGCCTCGCCGGTCAGTACGCTGCCGTCGACGAATACCTCACCGGCTGGGAAAACCTCGAGATGGTCGGGCGGCTCTACCACCTCGATAAGAAGGTGGCCAGCCGGCGTGCCGATGAACTACTCGAGCGCTTCGATCTGGTCGACGCCGGCAAGCGCATCGCCAAGACCTATTCCGGCGGCATGCGCCGGCGGCTCGACCTCGCTGCCAGCCTCGTCGCCGCGCCGCCCGTCCTCTTCCTCGACGAGCCGACGACCGGCCTCGACCCGCGCAGCCGGCTCGCCCTCTGGGGAATCATCCGCGACCTCGTCTCCGACGGCACTACCGTGCTGCTCACGACCCAGTATCTGGAAGAAGCGGATCAGCTCGCCGACCAGATCGTCGTAATCGATGGCGGCCATGCGATCGCGCGGGGCACATCCGCCGAGCTGAAGGCGCAGGTCGGCGGCACCCGCCTCGAGGTCGTCGTCGCCGCCACCGGCGACATCGACACGGCCGCCGGCACCCTGCGGCCGCACGGCACCGGTGCGGTGCACACGGACCGCGAGAGCCGCCATGTGACCGTGCCGGTCGAAGACGGCGCCGCCCAGCTCGCGGCGATCGTCCGCGACCTCGACGCCGCCGGTGTCCGGATCGCCGACATCGCCCTGCGCCAACCGACGCTGGACGACGTCTTCCTGACGCTCACCGGCCACGGCGCCGAGCCGATTTCGAACGATGACGACCCCCCCGCCACGCGCGAGGAGCGGGACCGTGAGGAGGTGGCCGCATGACCGCCATGACCCAGGAACGCCACGGCGCCCTCCAGCCGCTTCAGCGCGGCCGCTTCTATTGGGCGATCGCCGATGCCCTCGTCCTCGCCCGCCGGACGCTGGTGCAGACACCGCGCATCCCCGAGCAGCTTGTCTTCGCGACGATCCAGCCAGTGATGTTCGTCCTGCTCTTCCGCTACGTCTTCGGCGGCGCGATCAGCGTTGAAGGCACATCGTATGTGAACTTCCTGATGGCGGGCATCTTCGTCCAGACCGTCGCCTTCGGCGCGACCAACACCGGCGTCAGCCTCGCCGACGACATGACGAAGGGGTTGATCGACCGCTTCCGCTCGCTGCCGATGGCGCCCTCGGCCGTGCTGATGGGCCGCACGATCGCCGAACTGGCGCGCAACACCTTCGTCGTCGCGATCATGTTCGCCGTCGGCCTGCTCGTCGGCTTCCGCCCGGAAGGCAGCCTGCCGGCGATGGCGGCGGCGCTCGGCCTGCTGCTCCTGTTCGGCTTCGCCCTCTCCTGGATCTTCGTCGTCAACGGCCTCGCCGTGCGGACGGTGGAGGCGGTGCAGCAGTCGTCATTCATCTGGCTGTTCCCGCTGACCTTCGTCAGCAGCGCCTTCGTCCCGGTGGAGAGCATGCCCGGCTGGCTCCAGCCCTTCGCCGAGCACCAGCCCCTCACCCAAACGATCGACGCCGTCCGCGGCCTGATGCTCGGCCAGCCGATCGGCACAGCGGGCTGGCAGGCGCTGGCCTGGTGCCTCGCCATCATCGCCGTCTTCGCCCCGCTCAGCGTCTCCCTCTACAAGCGCCGCACCGCCCGCTAACCCGGCCCACGGCGCAACCCCATTCCCGACGGCGGTGAGCGTTGCTGCTCGCTGCCGTCGGTCGCGTTTTCATGCACTCAGCCCGCGTCTTCAGTGCTGATCCCCCGCTGCGCCAGATCGTGCATCACAGCATCGACCACGGTATGGGCCGTGGTGACGGCTTGGTGTGCATCCTCATCTGTCGCATCCGGCCAGTCGCCAGGATACCGCGCTTCCATCGACCACTCTGTGAGTCTCGCCAAGTCCACTTGTACGCCCCGCGCAGACCAATTCTCGGGAATGAGTAGGATCAAGAGATCCAAATCGTGGCGACGTGGGTAGTCCAATTGCTCGAAGATGAGGATCGCCTTCAGCGCCTTCTCTGCCGCCTGCTGTGCGAGCCAGCACACATGACGCGGTAAAACGCCCGATACATGGATCAACGTCTCAGCCGCCCGCGGGTCTTCCTCCGCGAAACGCAGCCAGCGTCGCGACTCAACGCGGTGTTCAGGCTCGTTCATACACGACTGTGCCCTCGCGCAACGCCGGCCGCAGCACCGTACCAACCAGATCGCCCCGCCGCGCAATCTCCTCCGGCGTCGTGACGATCACATCCTTGCTCACGGGAAAGTCCGCCAGCGCCCGCCGGATGCTGATCGCCGCCTCCCGCTTGTCAGCAACGGCCGGCAGTACTACCAGCAGATCGACATCGCTGTCCGGTTGCGCATCGCCGCGGGCATGCGAGCCGAACACGATCACGCGCACCGGCGAGAACTCCTCGACGATGCGCTCAGTCATCGCGACGATCGCGTCTGCAGCAGCCGTCATTGCGGATCTTCTCCCCAAGACAACCGCATCCGTGCTTCTTCACCACGCATCGACGGTGTGTCTCGGTTACTGCGACCATCGTGCGAATCCTTCCGCGGATGCGTTTCGATGCTGATACGCATCGATCGGGATCGCACTACTGCTTGAGATGGTCTAGCACCCACCCACGGATCAGGGCTGAAACCGTAACTTCACGCGCCTTCGCCCGTCGCCGTAACGCCTGCCACTGATTCTTGGGAATAGCAACAGAGATGACGACATCACCCGGATCGCCTAAGGAGACACGCGCACGCACCGGCGGCAGCTCACCCTCTGGTACCGACGGCAATGACTCCCACAACTCATCGCTCAACTCATGCGTATCCCAAAACTCGACTTCCTCACACTCATCTCGGAACGTCGGAATCGCATCGAGGCTATGCACCACGGTCTTCCGCTGGTTGGGGTCGAACTCCTCCTGTTCAATCGTGTGCCGGACGGGCTTACCACTCATCGGTCATCTCCGCCGCCGACGGTATCGGCGCGCATCCCGTTCATCTGCATCCCAGGCGCTTATGACTCGGATCATCCCGCGGCGGATCGTATAGATCACGGTCAACAGCCGGCCATCTCGTGTCACACCAACGATTCCGCGTCGTCTCTCCATAGGTGTATTGTATGCCTCCCGCACGACGCGACCTGGATCCTCAAATGCCTCCTCAACCTCGTCAGGTTCGACCGTATGCAACGCGACGTGGTCGATGTTCTCGTCGTCCCAATCGAACCGCACGAAACGGTCGCTCCAATGTTTGCTGCGCCGCAGGTTACATGTAGGCTGGGTCTGTCTAGCAGCTTGTCGCGGGAAATTGTGCCGCGCTCAATTGAACGGCATCTGCACATCTATGCCTGTCACGATGTCATCGCTAATGGTGAGCAGATTCCTTGCCGCCACCTCTCTACTCTGAGTGAATCCTCTGGGACTCCAGTATCCGTCGGGTGTTCGACCATCATTCGTTCGACCAAGCTGGACCAGTAATTCCCGTTCCTTACCCACACGCTGTAGTTGCCGTCAGGGTCTGTCACTCCGTAGCCGCAGTCGCTGGGTGGAAGTGGGCAGGCGTAGACATGGATGCCGCTGAGCGGTTGCCCTTCAGCCCCGGTCACCGTTCCGCGGATGAAACCAGCCCCAGGGATGCCGGAGGGTCTGCGGCCGGCCAACATCGCAGTAACGTCTGATGTCGGATTCAATGTCGGCGTGACCGACTCACCCACCGAGTGCGTAATAGTCGGTTCGCTTCGCGATGAGGCGAAGGCTGCTCCAATGACCGCTGCTACCACTGCCGTCAGGACCAAGGCCGCCAGCCCCTGCCACGATACGAGTGGCAGGGGCGTCTTCCGTGGCTTCGCTGCTGGCGTGCTTTCAGGTTCCATTCCCATGTCGTCCCCCGCCGAGTCTCCGCTCGCATCAGCAGCAGCCGGAAGCATGACCTCGGTTGTCGAGGGTGCGATGCCGCGATCATCGGAGGAATGGGCCAACGCCTGACAGTAGGTGCCGAGCGCTCGCTGACGTGGCGCCGTCGCCAGATCGGCGATGCCCAACTTCTGGTAGATGTTGGTCTTGTGAAAGACCACCGTCCGCGGCGAGATAACAAGCCTGTCCGCGATTGTCTGGTCCACGAGTCCCTGACAAGCCAGCTGCAACACCTGCTGTTCGCGCGGGGTAAGTGATTGCAGCTTCGCGGCCATCTCAACTGATTCATCCATCGGGCTACCTGTACCTCACATCAGGTTGCAGAAGACCGGACCTCACGGCAGTTCCCATTCCGCAATCAAATCGTTCTACTTCTGAGCAACATCCACATGGAGTATAGATGATGCTGCCTCGCCGGAAGCTCCTCGCAGCGGGCGCCCTCGCCACAGCCTCCCTTGCCTTGCGCAGTGCCCGCAGCCCGACCGCGCGGGCGCAAGCCAGCCCTGGCGATCTGTTGTACGAGGCCAACTGGTGGGCTGGGTGGGACGGCTGGCCAGAAGGGCTCGGCTGGCAGGTGTTCGACGGCGCCTATATTAACGACGGATCGGGCTCCAGCTACCGGCTGTTCGCGGCCTGTCCGTACGTCCCGGCTGATCACGGCTTCGACAACTACGCCGTGGAAGCGGAGCTACGCATTGACACCACGGCGCTCAACAGCGCGGTGGCGCTCGTGGCGCGAGGTCACTACTTCGGCTCGATCTACCACGGCTCCCGCAACCAAAGCGGCATGTTCCTCTCCCAGGGCGAGGCGTCCACCAACAGCAGGCTGAGCAATACCCGGTACGAGTCCGTGCCCGTCAAGTCGGGCGAGCAACACGCGTTCCGCCTAGAAGCGCGCGGCAACCGGTTCACGTTCAAGCTGGACGGGGCAACGGTCGTCCAAGGGACCGACAACCGGTATCTCTCCGGCGGCGAGGTCGGCCTGCTGTGCAAGGAGAATCAAGTCAGCGTGTCGGCCTTCCGGGTGAATGCGCTGTAAACCATCACCCAGGAATGAGGGGTCCACCGTGCTCCGCACCCATCCCGTCATCGTCGGACTGCTGCTCGCCGTGCTCTTCATCAGCCTCATCACCGCGTGCGGCGAGAGCGAGCAGTCCAGTCAATCAACCACCGCACCGTCATCGGCGCAACCACACGCGCAGCAAACCACGCCAGCAGCAACGCAGGCAGCCCAGCAGAAGCCACAATTGACGGAGTCGCCAACGGTTGAGGTCTCATTGCCCAGTGAAGCAGAACGCTGGAGTGGCTCAAGTGGCGATTATGCAATTGAGATTGTCTACAAGCGACTGGAGCCTAAGCTCCAGCGTGACGCTGTGGCAACCATTCAGGCAAGCGAAGGGTACTTTCTTGTCGTGATTCTTAGAATAACAGGAGAGTCTTGCCTAAGGGACGTATGTCCAGGCTTTTGGATTTCAAGAATCCGGCTCAACACTTACAATAGTAAGCGCGACGACATCGAATACCGAGTGAGCCTTGACGCTCAAGCGGATCTCGAACGTAACTGGTATCCAAGGCTGAATACTCGAAATACGCTTGAAGTCCGTCCTGGATCGTCGGTTGAGTTTCCATTGATCTTTAATGTTAGGTATTCTGACTCTAGATTTGAACTAAACTATCCAGACAGTTGGGTTATTAGAGTCCCTGATGTCCCTGTTGGCAAGGGTATCATCTCGCGCGATAATCCGCTCAGGCGTTAAGCACCGAGCGGCCTAATTTCGACCCACAGAAAGTGGAGAGTGGGATCAGCGGTCTTTCGAGACGATAGCCACGATCCACTCGTTCTGCCGCGCGGCCCGCCGGTGTCAGTCCTTCGATCAGCGCAACGCCGTCTGCCCAGGCCAAGTGATCGGTCCAGCGTTGGTGCCGTGGGTCATAAAGCGCCACGGTAGCGCCTGTCAGGGGATCCTGCGCCGACGTTTGCGTACCCTTCCGCGAATTGCAGTCCATGCAGGAGAGCCACAAGTTCTCTTCCTCTGTACCCCCGCCCGCTGCCCGTGGGATGATGTGTTCGATCTCCAGCGCAATGCCCACGATTGTCTCGTCGCCCAGACAATAGCCGTACCGCCCTCGTGCCTGAGCGATGACACGCCGTCGCAACGCCACCGAGATGTACGGATCGCTCACCGCCGCGGCTGGGTGAGGAGCGGCGCAATATCTTGCCCCCGTCCTTTGAGGAGCGCAAGCGCCTGCGCGCGGATCAGCATCGCGTGCTCATAGGCGCGGACGAGCGATTGCTCCTCCTGTCGCTCCGCTTCTGTCAGCCCTTCGTCCTGAAGCTTGAAGTGTAAGGACTCCAGCCGCCGCGACTGGCGAGCTGAGAAGCGAGGTCGCGCCGCACGCCACAGCGCCGCATCGTCCATTGCTTCCATTCGCGCCAGTTCCTGCTCCAACGCCGGCGGCAGCCGGTCATCGTCCTCGGGCACGACTTCCGTCAGCAGTTGCACGAGCTCAACCTCGATGCTGCGCTGCGCCTCCACCGCCCGCCGCTGCAAGCGCTCGTAGAGGTCGTCGGGCAACTTCACCGTCACGCTCCGTCCCGCCATCGCCACACCTCGCGCGCCACAATCGTACCATCGCCCGGAGCACCCCGCCCGCCCCCGCGGCCGATGCGCCCCCACGCCGATCCGCTGGAACCCCAGTGCCGATCAGGCTCCCCTCTCCCGCTCCGGCGGGAGAGGGGTCGGGGGTGAGGGCTGCCGCCGGATGGACGCCTCCACATTGACCGCCCCGCCTCTCCTCCGCTACGCTGCCCTCCCGGCACGGGTCTGAACACTTCACGCCGTTCATCCCACCGCCGGCTCGGAGCAAGCAGGATGCCGCGACAAACGATCAGCCAAACAATCAAACGCCCGCCGCCTCTTCCGAATCTGAGGAAGCGCCACACACCCCGTCCGCTGAATCGAATACCGGGAACACTTTCCAGAACGGACGATCAAACGCCGGTTCGGCGCAACGCCGGCGCCACCTCGGCCGTGCAGAGGACCCTGATCGATGGACTTCTATTCCCGCGTCTACGCCCGCCAGGAATACCTCACGCCCGGCGCCGCCGACACCATGGCGTGGTTTGTCGAAGCCACCCGGCCCGATGCCGGCTCGCGCATCCTCGAGGTCGCCAGCGGCAAGGGGGAAGCAGCGTGCAGCCTCGCCGCCCGGTTCGGCTGCCGCGTCACGGCGGTCGACCGTTCCCTCCCCTTCCTTGAATACGTGCGCGGCAAAGTCCATGATCGGGGACTCGCCGATCGCGTCGGGTTGCTCTACGCCGACGGGCGGAATCTGCCGCTGCCCGATGCGTCCCACGACGGCGCCTACTGCATCGGTGCCCCGTCGATCGTCGGCACGGAGGAATGCCTGCGAGAGATGCGGCGCGCCGTCCGCCCCGGCAGCGCCGTCGTCGTCTCCGACATCATCTGGCGGGTAAAACCGGAAGGACCGCTCGGCGAAGAATGGGGCTGGGTCACCACCTACGAGCCGCGCAACTCCATCGACGACTACACCGCCACAATCGCCGCCTGCGGCCTCGTCGTCCAGGATGTCCGTATCCATCCCCGCGCCGCCTGGGAGGAGTACGAGCGGCCGATGCTGGAGGTCGCCGCCCAGGCCCGCACCGAGGGCGACGCCGCCTTCGCCGATCAGGTCGAAGAGGGGGCCGAGCTGGAGCGGCGCGCCGTGGAAGCATTCTGGGAGTACGCCACCTTCATCACACGCCGTCCTTCCTAAGCACCGGCAGGTGCCGCGGACAGCGGGCTGTGCATGGTGATACCATGCGGGTGGGATTTCGCCATGCAGCGCACCATCGACCTCCACGACCTGCCGGAGCACCTGGACGCGGTGCTTCACGCCGTGACGGTCGAGCACACGCCGTATGTGATCGACCAGAACGGCCGGCCGGCAGCAGCGATTGTGCCGTATGACGCCTTCGTGCGATGGTCCGCGCCCGATGCGGCCCAGGACGAACAGGCCCGTGAAACGGTGGTCGAGGAGGCGGCACTCGCCGAGTTGGATGCCGTTCGAGCGCACATCGACAGCCTCGGATGGGACGATACTGGCTCGACCGAGGCTCTTCGATGGCTGCGCGACGAGCGGGATGCACAGCTTGACGCGGTCATGAGCTACTCGGGGTCTGTTGGGGATGACAGTCATGTCGAAGCAGGTTGAGCTCTCCGAGCTGCAGCAGCGAGGAGAAGCGATTCTAGACGATCTCAGACAGGAGCAGGAGCCGTACATCGTCGCTCGCGATGGAGAGCCGGGGGCAGTGCTCGTTCCGTATTTCGAGTTCCTGCGCTGGCGCCGGGCGGCCGGCGAGAGCGCCGATGAGCATTTCGATCGCGTGGTCGAGCGGCTAGCAAAACTGAACGCGCACTGGTCCGATGAGCAGATAGCGCGGGACGCGGCGGAAGCGATCGCCGAAGTCCGGCGCGGCGACCCGTAGATGCGCGCCGTGATCGACACAAACATCCTTGTCCGGGCGCTATTGAAGGCGTGCAGCGCCTGGTCGAAG
The DNA here is from genome assembly GCA_050184225.1 of Dehalococcoidia bacterium. Classification (GTDB taxonomy): domain Bacteria; phylum Chloroflexota; class Dehalococcoidia; order CAUJGQ01; family CAUJGQ01; genus JBFXAN01. The sequence goes on from JBFXAN010000108.1 coordinate 9,551, forward strand.
AACGCGGTGTCGAAGTCACGCCGACGCGTGCTATTCGGGTTTGCCGCGACGCTCGCGACGACATGTTTCTCGAGGCCGCTGTCGCAGGCGGGGCCGACGTGATCGTGAGCGGCGACGAGGATCTGCTCGTGCTGCATCCATTCGAAGGCATCCCGATCGTCAGGTTGGGCGCGTTCCTTGCGATGCTAAGTGCCGGAGCGGACTCGTGAATATCCTCCACGTCCACACCGACCCCCACGCTGCCGGAGCGTCTGAAGCAGATGCTCGGCTTCTCCGTGCGGGCGGACATTGCCGTCGGCTATCTCTTCGTCTCCGGCTTCAACGCGGTGGCAGACGAGATCGCGGCGCTGGAGCGGGTACGCATCCTGGTGGGGCGCGCGGACAGGCAGACGCTGGAGGAGGTGGCACGTGGGATCCAGCAGGCAGAAGCGGTGCGCGCCCGCGTTGATGTGGCGCGTATCGTTTGCTCAGAAGGGCTAAGCGGGTAGCTCTGCGGCGGGGTGGACAGATGCCCATTCCGCAATCAGGTAGACTGGGTTCCCAGCAGTAGACATTTGGTATCTGGGACCTTCGTGACATGGCACGAACACCGCCACGGCGCACGGCGCCACACTCCCGCGTTCGCACCAGCTGGGACCCGATCGCCGATTGGTACGTCGGCTGGGTGGGTGAGGGCGGCAGCAAGCACCATCGCAACGTCGCCATCCCCGCGCTGCTCGACCTGCTGGAACCACGCGCCGGTGAGCAGATCCTCGACATCGGCTGCGGTCCGGGCGTGCTCGCACCCTTTGTCACGAAAGCAGGCGCGCGCTACACCGGCGTCGATGCCAGCGAGAAGCTGATCCGCTACGCCCGCGAGCATCACGGCGCCGGCAACCGCTTCCTCGTCGGCGACGCCCGCCGCCTCTCCGCACTCGCGGGACTCGATCAGGGCCGGTTCGATGCCGCCGTCTTTCTCTTAAGCCTGCACGACATGGACCCGCTCGACCCGGTGCTCGCCTCCGCTGCCTGGGCGCTGCGCGAGGGCGGACGCGTCGTCATGCTGATGACGCATCCCTGCTTCCGTGTCCCCCGCCAGAGCGGCTGGGGCTGGGACGAGGAGCGCAAGCTCCGCTACCGCCGCGTCGACCGCTACCTGACACCGCTGCCCGTCCCCATGACGGCGCGCGCCGAGTCCCGCGGCGGCGTCACCCGCAGCTTCCACCGCCCGCTGGAGACCTACATCAACGGCCTCGCCGCCGCCGGCCTGTTCGTCGACGGCATGCGCGAAGTGCCCACCTACAAAACGGCATCGTCGGGGCCGCGCGCCCGCGCCGAGAACCTCTCGAACGAGGAGATCCCGCTCTTCCTCGTGTTGCGCGCCCGCAAGATCCCTTCTAGTGGTTCATTAGAACACTTGACCGGTTCCTGATTGACAGGCAGGGACCGCACGCTTACGATCAGATTGGGCGGCACCCCCTGCCGCTGGCGTTTTTCCCGTAACCTCCGAGGTCCGAATGCCGAAGTACATCTTTGTGACCGGCGGCGTGGTGAGTTCCGTAGGGAAAGGTATCACCACCGCCGCACTGGGACGTATCCTCAAGAGTCGCAATCTCTCGGTCGCCGTCCAGAAACTCGACCCGTACCTCAACGTCGATCCGGGGACGATGTCGCCGTATCAGCACGGTGAGGTCTTCGTCACGGTTGACGGCGCCGAGACGGACCTCGACCTCGGTCACTACGAGCGCTTCACCGACCAGGATCTCACCCGCGCCTCCTCCGTAACCACTGGGCAGATCTACCAGACAGTGATCGGCAAGGAGCGGCGCGGCGATTACCTCGGCGGCACGATCCAGGCCGTCCCCCACCTGACCAACGAGATCAAAGCCCGCATCCGCGCCGTCGGCAACGTCAACGATGCCGATGTCGTGATCGTCGAGGTCGGCGGTACCGTCGGCGATATCGAGTCGCAGCCGTTCCTCGAAGCGATCCGCCAGATGCGGAACGAGGAAGGACGCGAGGACACGCTCTCGATCCATGTCTCGTTTCTCCCGTTCGTCGGCGCCACCGGCGAGCTGAAGACGAAGCCGACACAACACTCGGTCCGCGAGTTGCGCTCGATGGGTATCCAGCCGGATGTGATCATCTGCCGCGCCGACCGGCCGGTGCCCCAGGATGTCGCCGCCAAGGTGGCGCTCTTCTGCGACGTCGACGCCCGCGCCGTCGTGCCGATGCTGACGGTCGACACGATCTACCGCGTGCCGCTGCTGCTCGAGGACGCGCGGCTGGGTGAGTTCATCGTCAAGCGGTTGGGCCTGCAGGCGGCGCCGCCGAACCTGAACGACTGGCGGGCGCTGGTCGAGCGGCTGACGCACCCCGCCGGCCAGATCAGCGTCGCCGTCGTCGGCAAGTACGTCGAGCTGCAGGACGCCTATCTCTCCGTCAAGGAGGCGCTGATCCACGCCGGCATTCATCACGGTGTCGAGGTCGATATCAACTGGATCCAGTCGGAGACGTTGGAACACAGCGATGTCGATGCGATCCTCGCCGGCATGCACGGGATCGTCGTCCCCGGTGGCTTCGGCGAGCGCGGCCTCGAAGGCAAGATTCTCGCCGCGCAGTACGCGCGCGAACGGAAGATTCCGTACATCGGCCTGTGCCTCGGCCTGCAGATGATGGTGATCGACGTTGCCCGCAATGTGCTGGGGTGGACCGACGCCAATACGACGGAGGTAGACCCGGAGACGGCGCATCCGGTGATCAGCCTGCTCACCGAACAACAGGGCATCACCGATCTCGGTGGTACGATGCGGCTGGGCAGCTATCCCTGCCGGCTGCGGCCGGGCAGTGTTGCCGCGCGGGCGTACGGCAATGACTTCATCTCCGAACGCCATCGCCATCGTTGGGAGTTCAACAACGCCTTCACGTCCCAGTTCGAAGCGGCGGGGCTGATCGCCAGCGGCACCTCCCCAGACGGCAGTCTCGTCGAGGTCTGCGAGCTACGCGATCACCCGTTCATGGTCGGCTCGCAGTTCCACCCCGAGCTCCGCTCGCGGCCGACGAACCCGCACCCGTTGTTCCGCGCCTTTGTCGGCGCCGCGTCGGACCAGCGTCGTGGTTGGACGGCCGGCCTTGCGCCGGCGGACGCCGCCGCGCCGGCGCCGGTGCGATCGTGACGTCCACGTGTTGAGTGTTACCGCTTCCGTCGGTACCGTCGAACAACGGAACCATAGCAAACGGAAGTTGGCGCATTGAACGCCGTAACGATCTGGCACTTTCTCCATATCGGGTCCATCCTCCTGATGGCCGCCGGTATCGGTGCGACGATGTTGCCCGTCTACCGGTCGTGGCGGTCGAAGGACGTGCAATTTCAGATGGCAGCGTTTCGGCAGGCCGCTGACAACGAAACCGGGGTGCTGCTGCCCGGAGCGCTGCTGACGGGCGCAACGGGTATCGGCTGGGGCGCGGCGGCCGGCTGGAACTTCTTTACCGATGGATGGCTGCTGGCGCTCTGGTTGGTGTATCTGCTGACCGTGTTTGTCTGCCTGCCGCTGTTGGGTTTGGGACTGCGGCGCGCCCGGTTGCTCAGCCTGCAGGCGTCGAAGTCGGGCAAGATTACACCGGAGTTGCAGGCAGCGCTGGCCGATAATGTACCGCTGGTCTTCGGTACCGCGATCGTCGTGCTAATGGTGGTGATGGTGTGGCTGCCGGTGTTCAAGCCGTTCTAATTCTAAAAGGATGTTCGCCCAGACGGGAAGGGAGGGGAAATGATGAACTCGTTCAGACACTTGCGCTGGGGTTCTGCTTCGGGGTAGACTAGCGCCACCGATACTATCGAATCTCACTGTACCGGCCTCCGATGCCGGCGCGGTTCGAGCCAACCTCACTCCCGGCCAGCGTTGCGTCCCCCCTGATTGGCCGTCTCGGCGTCCGCCGTTTATGCATCCTCCTGTACTGTGACTGACCACTTGAGGTTCTATCGTGAATGCCCAGGACTATGAAGCCCGCTCCAGGGAGGAACTCCTGGAGATTGCCCGCGATCTCGGCTTGACGAATGTCGGATCGCTCAAACGACACCAATTGATCGCCCGTCTGCTTCAAGCGCAGCAGTCCGACGACGGCACGGCGGTCGCCGTCGCCCCGGCCGGCGCTGCCGTAGCCACGGCGGAGAACGGACGTGGCGGTCAGGCGCCGCAGTCATCCGAGAACGGCCGCCCGCAGCCACCGACGATCGTCGGCGAGGGCGTGCTCGAGATCGTCGATGACGGCTTCGGCTTTCTGCGCGGCCCCAGCCTGCTGCCCGGCCCGAACGACTTCTATGTCTCCCAATCGCAGATCCGCCGTGTCGGGCTGCGCACTGGTGACTACGTCGTCGGCGCCGTGCGGCCGCCGAAGGACTCCGAACGCTACTTCAGCCTGCTGCGCGTCGACACGGTCAACGGCATGGAGCCGGAGATCGCCAAGCAGCGGCCCTACTTCGATAACCTGACCGCCATCTTCCCCGACGAGCAGCTCGAGCTGGAAAATGCCGGCCTCGGCACCCAGGACAGCCTCACGACCCGCGTGATCGACCTGATCGCGCCGATCGGCCGCGGCCAGCGCGGTCTGATCGTCGCGCCGCCGAAGACGGGTAAGACGCTGCTGCTGAAGGCGATCGCCCACGGCATCACCGCCAACTACGACGACGTGCACCTGATGGTGGCGCTGATCGGCGAGCGGCCGGAAGAGGTCACCGATATGCGCCGCTCGGTGAAGGGTGAGGTGATCAGCTCGACCTTCGACGAGCCGGTCGAGGACCACACCCGCGTCGCCGAAATGGCGCTCGAGCGGGCGAAGCGCCTCGTCGAGATGGGCAAGGACGTGGTCATCCTGATGGATTCGATCACGCGGCTGACGCGGGCGTATAACCTGGCGATGCCGCCTAGCGGCCGCACCCTCTCCGGCGGCGTCGATCCGATCGCGCTCTATCCGCCGAAGCGCTTCTTCGGCGCGGCACGCAATTGTGAAGAGGGCGGCAGCCTGACGATCATCGCTACCTGCCTGGTCGACACCGGCAGCCGGATGGACGAGGTGATCTTCGAGGAGTTCAAAGGGACCGGCAACTCCGAGTTGCGTCTCGACCGCAAGCTCTCCGAGCGGCGCATCTGGCCCGCGATCGATATTCAGGCCAGCTCGACCCGCCGCGAAGAGTTGCTGCTCGAACCCGACACGCTGAAGAACGTCTGGCTGATGCGCCGGATGACGGCGATGATCGCCTCCAACTCTCCGAATCAAACCGAGTCGACCGAACGCCTCCTCGAACGCCTCGCCCGCTACGAAACCAACACCGAATTCCTCGCCAACCTCAAGCAAGAGGCGTAGGGCTCCAGCGGTATTGAACCACAGAGACGCAGAGGCGCAGAGGTGAGAATTGTCATGCTGAGCGACGCGAAGCATCTCTCATAGTGAGTCAGTCACATCACGAGATGCTTCGTCGCCGCGCTCCTCACATGACATGAAAAACCTCTGTGTCTCTGTGGTTCAACTTGAGACGCTTATTCGGACGGTCGATTTGCTCTGATCCGAGCAGGTGTTAGACGAGCAATTATAGAAAAATGACAGAAAAATTGCTGAATCTGCGCGGTTCAAAGGGTTCTCACAGCGATCAATATGTATAATAGCGCCTAGCGGTTTCCGGCCGACTGTACTCGTTGGGAGGACCAGAGCATATCGGCACGCTCAGCCCGCGTCCGCGCCGTGCGCGTGCGACGCCTTCTAACACCACGTCCTCACGTCTACTGATCATAACCAGGTACCTGTCCGACCTGACGTCGCGGCGTGGCATTCTGCACGTCCTGGTCCTGGGCTTGGTTGTCACGGCAGCGATCAGCGCCGTCGTTCTGCATGAGAGCCACGTTGCCGAACTCGGTGCATCCGTCGCCGGCGACACACTGCTGGCGCCGATCGCGCAGCCGGTCGCGGCAGTGCAGCCGCCGGCGGCGCCGGAATACGGCAACCCGATCTCGTTCCTGCGCGCGCCGGTCGCGGTCGATGCGGTGAAGAACGAGGCGGTGATCGCCCGCGCGGTGGCCAATGCCCCGCCCGCCGCTCCACCCGCGACCCGCTCTTCGGTGCCGTCCGCGGCGAATGCCGCCGAATCATCACCGCTCAGTCCGCGGGCAACGCCCGCGCCGGCTACCGCGCGATCGATTCTGTCGCCCGACCAGACGAGCCTTGGCAACGCGGCATATCAGGATCCTTCCGGGCAATCCGGCGCCACGAATGGCGTCCCTGCGCAGGCGGCGCCGAGTCCGTCGCCACAACCGACGCCGGCCCCGACCCCGGCGCCGCCGGTGCTGCTGCGCATGCATACGGTGAAACCGGGCGAGTCGCTGACGTCGATCGGGGCGCAATACGGCGTCAGTGTCGAGTCGCTCCTCGCCAATAACCTCCTCATCCAGAACGGCGATCAGCTCAAGATCGGGCTGCAGATCGCCGTGCCGGGCAAGGAGGGCGTGCTCTACTTCGTCAACTACGGCGACACGCTCTCGGAGATCGCCGCGGTGCACGGCGTCGAGACGGACGACATCATCGCCTATCAGCCGAATGAGTTACCGAACGCCGACGCGGTGCGCGATGGGCAGTTGATCCTGGTTCCGGGTGGCGCCCGCCCGCGACCAACCCCGGCGCCGACGCCGGAGCCGACGCCCACGCCGCCACCCACGCCGGCGCCGACCCCGACACCACCACCCGCACCGGCACCGTCAAATGCGCCCGGCTCGCCGGCGCAACCGGCGCCCACGGCACGGCCAGCCGCCACACCGGCCCCGACGGCCGCACCACGGCCGGCGAGTTCGAGCGGGGGATTCATCTGGCCGATCACCGGCAGGATCTCGAGCTACTTTGGGCCATCGCACCCGCTTGGCATCGATATCGACCTGTATGGACGGGCGGGGACGCCGATCGTCGCGGCGCGCGGCGGCACCGTCGCCTTCGCCGGCGGCAACCCGTGCTGCTCCTATGGCTACTACGTCGATATCGATCACGGCGATGGATACAAAACCCGCTACGCCCACTTCCAGGCGCCGCCGCCGGTCCGGATCGGCCAGCGGGTCGAGCAGGGACAGGTGGTCGGCTATGCCGGTACGACGGGTTATTCGACCGGCGTCCATCTCCACTTCGAGATTCTGCGCGGCGGCGCGCCCGTGAACCCGTTGGGAATGTTGCCACGCTAACGAGGAGAAAATCGTATCCTGATGAGAGGGGAGCAAGCAGCTCCCCTCTCACGCTTTTCTCCACGGAGCTCCTCGCTCGATGACGGTTGTTCCTGGTCCGGAAGATCAGCGGGACATCGGCACCGGGAATGAGGATAGCACTCGAATGTCCGAACCTCGCGGCACCCAGGGATCTGCGACGCTGACCAACGATGAGACGCCCGTCGAGGTGGCAGTGGAGGCCGTGGAAACGGTCATTGCCGAACGCCGACGACTCTGGCGCCGCGAGTATACGGTGCTCCTGGCCGTTGCCTTCCTGCTTTCCGCCTTCGCCTTCGCGGTCTATGTCCTGGGCGCCGATCCATCACACCTGCGCCGCTACGGCTACCTCGGCGTCTTCCTCGTACCCTTGATCGGCAGCGCGACCTTTATCCTGCCGATGCCCGGCCTGGCGGTGATTGCTACCGGCGGCGCGCTGCTCGATCCCGTGTTTGGCATCCCCGCCTGGATCGTCGTCGGCCTCCTGGCCGGGCTGGGCGAAGCGATCGGCGAGCTCACCGGCTATGCTGCCGGATATGGCGGCCGCGCCGTTCTCCAGGAACGGCGCTTCATGGGGCGGTTGGAGGGGTGGATGCAGACGCAGGGAAGTGTGGTGATGTTTACCATGTCCGTGCTGCCGAACCCCTTCTTCGACGTGGCGGGTGTGATCGCCGGCGCCGTGCGGATGCCGGTCTGGAAGTTCTTTGTGGCCGTCCTGCTTGGCAAGGTGATCAAGTCGATGTACGTTGCCGGTGCCGGGGCGCTTGGCCTCACGGTCATTGAGCGCTGGACAGGATGAGGGTTGTGGAGGAGAGCGCCGCCGCGATCGTGCTTGCCGCCGGCAGCAGCCGGCGCATGGGCCAGGACAAGATCCTGCTGTCGATCGCCGGGCGGCCCCTGCTCGCCTATGCCCTGGATGCATTTGAGACCTGTGACAAGGTGGACCAGGTGGTGGTGGTGCTCTCCTCGGACAACGCCGCTGACATCCTGCCGCTGCTCTCGGAGTATCCGAAGGTCGTGCGGACCTGCATGGGTGGCCGGCGGCGGCAGGATTCAGTGCGCGCCGGGTTGCACACGATCGCGCCGCGGGAGTGGGTGGTGGTGCACGACGGCGCCCGGCCGCTGGTCACCCCCGAACTGATTCAGTCGGGGATCAAAGCGGCGGCGGAAACCGGCGCTGCATCGGCAGCGCTCCCGGTCGTCGAGACCTTGAAGGAAGCCGATAGTCTCAGCATTGTCCGCAAGACCGTTTCCCGCGACCGGTTGTGGACGGTCCAGACGCCGCAGGTCTTTCGCTATGACCTGCTGCTGCGCGCGCACAACGCCGCGATTGCGGACGTGACCGACGACTGTGCGCTGGTCGAACAGATCGGCGTCGCCGTCAAACTGTTTCCGGGATCGCGGGCGAATCTCAAAGTGACGACCCCGGAGGACATCGCGATCGTCGAGGCGATCATCCACGCCCAACACCCACGCCGCCGAACAGCCCCCCGCCATCCGGCCACGAAAAGCCCGAGAACATCACGCGAGTAGCCGATAGTCATTAGCCGTTAGCCGTTAGCCATTAGCGCCTGCCACTCCCTAACGGCTAACGGCTAACGGCTAATGACTATCGGCTAACGGCTACTCGACGAAAATACGGCCGTACATGTCTTCATGGAGGTCGCAGTAGTAGACGTATACGCCGGGATTCCAGAGCGTGATGCTGAAGGTGTAACCGGGTGCGAAGCTGTCAGAGACGAACCAGCCGTTCTCGTCGATGACGTCATGCCACTCGCCGGAGTCGTAGTCCTCGTTGACCCAGGTGACGGTCGATCCCGCCGCCACCGCCACATCTGCGGGTGTGAACTGATTGAACTGCATGCTGACGACCGCTTCCTGTGTCGCCGATGCGGCCGTGCGGTCCATGGCCAGCACGGCGAATGCGCCGACCGCGAGGGCAACAACAATGGCGATCCCAGCCGAGGAAAGGCGATGCATGCGCCGGCCTCCAGATGCAAATGTCCTCCCTGGTACGGCGCACGGCTGGCGTGGGATTTGCGGCTTGGCATTGTGATCGAAAATTGCGAGGCGGCACGGAGCGTGAGACAGGCGCGCAATACACCGGTCGATCGCGCGCGATTAGAGCCTGGCCTCAATCCGCTTCAGCAGCAGGTGCAGCCCCAGCGCCGCCGAACCAAGCACACCAAACACCACGGCGAACCAGGACAGATCCAGACCGCCGGTCATTTCGAGGCGTGCCAGGGTCGGGATGGCAAGGCTCGGCTCCGGCGCCGGGCTGTTGATACGCGGCAGATCCGGGGCAGGTTGCGCCGCATGCACGGTCTGGGAATCAGCCGGCGCCGCAACCGCCACGTTCGCTGGTTCCTCGCCACCCACGGCCACCGGCACTGCGGGAGCGCTCGAAGCCATCACCGGCGTGATCGTTGCCGGTGGCACAACGGCGATCGCGCGCGGGCTCGGGGCAAAGGACACGGGTGATACCTCACGCGGCACGTTCACGGCCGCTCGCACCGGTTCACGCGCGGCGGACGGCGGTGCTTCGACGACGGTTACCGCGTCAGTCTCGGCGACGGATTCGGGCGATACCGCGGGCGCCGCCTGCGCGGGCTGAGGAGCCGAAAACGTCGGCGCCGCCACCACCGGCGCCGGCAGCGCCACCGGCCGTTCCGGAACCGGCTCGTCGAGCGGAACCGTCACGCCGGGAATCCACGCACCGAGATCCTGGGCGGCCGAACGTTCGACCGACGTGGTGGGTATCTCCTCGACTGCCTCAGCGCTGGTCGTTGCCGGCGGGACGACCGGCGTGGCAACTGGAGTGATCTCCCCAACCTCACGCCGGTTCTCTGTAGGCTCGCGCGCATCAACCTGCGTGGCCGGAGCAGCGGTGAGCGATGGCTGCGACGCCGGGGTATCCGGCGCGGGAGGCGAGGGCAGCTGTAACGCCGGTACGTCCATGCTCGGCGTCGGGATGCTGATCGGTAACATCCCGGACGGCGCTGATGCCTTCACCGGCGGCAGGCTCGATACACCAGCCAGGAGGTTCGCAGACCCCTCAATGGCCGGCACGTCGATCGGGAGTGGGGTAACGGTATCCAGCCCCGTCGCGCTCGGCGCCTGGGCATGTGCCTGCGGCAGCCCGGCCACCGGTGCTGCTGCGACGGCGATCAGCAACGCCGCGGCGACAAGCGTTCGACGCATGGGGGCACTCCTGAATCCACGCTCAATCATACGCGAAAATCGCTGCCGCCATCGTACCGTCTCGAACACGTGAGCGGGCAGATCGACCGGACACCGCCGCGCGCGTGCCGGCGATGCTGTGGAGATTATCACCCTGATTGCCGCATAGGGGACGGGTACGGGGCCGAATTCGCGATCAATGACCATCAGTTGACTGATTATAGAGCCAGGTCATGGTAGGCCACCACCCATCGCACCGGCGGCGGACCGCAGGGTTTGGACCACGGGCGCGGTCACCTCCAGATCGGTGACCGCGAAGGATGCGCTGATCATATTCAACGAACGGAGCCGGAACCACGGATCAGACCAGTCATCGGTCTGACAGCGCACGGTTGCACCCTTTGCCAGCCGCGCCTCGTGGACTGCCGGCGCCCCGGAGAACTGGATCACCTCCGCCTCGCCCTGTCGAACGCGGACCGACATCAACGGATCGTAGCGGATCATCCCCGGCTCCACCGCGTACGCATCCGGCAGTTCGATTGCCGCAAGGGGCAGCGTCGAGGCAACCGAAGCGCTCACGTTCTCACCTCCGCTTTCGGTCTGCCTGCGCTGGAGCTCGATGCCGCCGGTAGTGACGGGAAGGCTCCAGATATCGCGGTAGGCATCCCGCGCCGCGTCGGTCGAAACAACGGCGGCGACGACATAGTTCTTCGGCATCATCGCGAACCGTGCCGCCAGCAACAGCAGCGCCTCGCTGTATGGCCCAACCGGAGACTCCGGATACCGCGAGACGATCATCCGCGCATACGGCGGCACCGGTCGGGTCAGCTGCTCCGGCAGCGTTTCGAGCGCGGCGTCAAGGTCGACCTCGAAGGTGGCCTGGACCACCTCGGCCCGCGGCAGCGTCCAGGGCAACGATGGATAGCTTTCGATGTCTACCGCCGACGCCTCTCCGATCTGATCCAACGTCTTCAGGCCGGACTGTGGCATTCGTTCACCTCACACATACCCACGCGGCCATCAAACCGGCGCGGGACAAAACCCGATGCCAACGGTCCCCGGTCCGAGATAGGCGCCGACGGTCGGCCCAAGCTCGGTGATCAGCGGCGACCGGCAGCGGATGCGCGCGCTGAGCCGCGCCGCCACCGCCTCGGCCGCTTCCGGCGCGACGGCGTGTGTGACGACAACGATCTGCTCGCGGCCCGCGTCCATCGCCCGCGCCGCGTGCTCGATCATCAGGTCGTGGGCGCCGTCCACCGCCGGCGCCTTCGCAACGGCGGTCAACCGTCCGCGCGCGCGCAGCAGCGGGATCGCACCATCCAGTTTGCCCGTCGGCCCCTGACTCAGCGTCGTCACACGGTCGGCGCGCCGCAACCACTCCAGCGACGCCGGCACCAGATAGGTATCCGCCGCGCCGCTCTGATCCTCGATCCAGCGGACGATCTCCTCCCGCGTGCCCCCCGCCGTGGCCAGCTCGGCGGCACCGATCGCCAGCGCAGCCTGAGCGGCGAGGCTGCGGCCCGTGTTGACGATGCTGATCTGCAACCCCGGCACCTGCCGCACCGCCACCTCGGCGGCGACGTAGGTGAAGCTGGACTCCACCGACATCACCAGGCACGCGATCTCGTCGCCCTGCTCCTTCGCCGCCGCAAACGCCTCGACAAATGCATCCGCCGACGCACCCGTCACACTCGGCGGCCGCGGCGCAGCTTCCAGCCTCCGATAAAACTCCCCACGATCCAGCCCGGTATCGTGCAGGTTTTCATCGGCGAAGGCAACGGAGAGCGGCGCGATCACAATCCCGAGCCGCTCCGCCACCGCCGGCGGCAGATCAATGGAACTGTCAGTGACGATCGTGACCATCAGGCGTGTACCACCCGGACGCAGCGTTGGCACCGTGCATCGTACTCCATCCGTCGGCGTTCGTGCTTCGGCCCTTCGCGCACGAGCAGTGCGAAGTCACAGCTTGAGTGTCAGCCGCCGCGTGTCGACGTTGAAGCAGACCTCGCGGAACCAGCTGAAGAAATTCAAGCCGAGAACGCCATCGGCATCGATACGTCCGACCGCAACGTTGACACGCATGGTGAGCGGCGGCATCGGCCGGCCGGCAAGCTCGATATCGTGCAGTTCGTAGAAGCGACCGCCGCTCGACCGAAGATGACCGAGCGCGACGAGCGAGTCGCGCACACCTGGCCTCACACAGGAGAACTGGTAGCCGGTGTTGATGACCAGCGGCAGGCTGTAAATAGGACCAACTCTTAA
>JBFXAN010000109.1:0-22166 GCA_050184225.1 Dehalococcoidia bacterium
CCCCTCGCCGCGCGTTCGCGGGGGGAGGGGCCGGGGGAGGGGTTCGTTGCGCCACGATGCCCTGACATTGCTCCGCTACAACCAGCGATGGGCGCGCCATCCGCGTGATGGGCGACGGTTGAGCTACACGTGTCCATCGCCGGGGCACTATCCGTTTCAGTGGTTCTGGGACTCCTGCTTCCATGCGATTGCCCTGGCGCATCTGGAGCCGGAGGCGGCGCGGGATGAGCTGGAGCTGCTGGTGTCGGTTCAGGCGGCGGACGGGTTTCTGCCGCATATTATCTTCTGGGATCGGCGGCGGTTGGTGAGTCCGGGACTGTTCTGGGCGTGGGCACAGAGTAGCCGCTTCGGTGTTCCCAAGCACTCGGCGCTGATTCAACCGCCGGTGATCGCGGCGGCGGTCGAACGCTATCACGCCGTCACCGGCGACCTCGATCTCGTGTGCCGGTTGTTGCCCGCGCTCGATCGGTACTACGACTACCTGAGTCGCGAACGCTGTCCCGGCGGGTCGCCGCTGCTCGCGATCGTCGCGCCGTGGGAGTCGGGGATGGACCACCGGCCTTCGTATGACCGCGCGCTGCGGCTGCCCTATCCGGCCGCGCCGCGTGATCTCGTCATCCGGCCGCGGATGCTCGACCTGGCGAATCGTCGGTGGGGCTACCAGCCGCGCGCGCTGAACCGCACCGGCCGGTTTCTCGTGCAGGATGTGTTGATGAACGCTGTCTACGCGGACGGACTGCGGACGCTGGGCCGGCTGCACGCGCTCTGCGCCGGCGACGGCAGCCGGTGGTCCGCGCGTGCCGATCAGGTCGAAGCGGCGATATGCTCGACGCTGTGTGGGCGGGATGGCTTCTTCTACGACCGCGACCTGAAGACCGGCCGGTTGCTTCCCGTCCGAACGGTCGCGGGATTGATGCCGCTGCTGTGCGAGTCGATCTCCGATTCCGATCTCGCCCCCGTGGTCGCGGCGCTCGACGATCCGGATCAGTTTGCGACGCCGTACCCGGCGCCGTCGGTGGCGGTGCGCGAGCCGTCGTTTGTGCCCGGCCCGCAGCGGTGGGGATCGGGACCGCTGATCTGGCGGGGACCAAGCTGGATCAACGCAAACTGGCTCCTGCATCGCGCGCTGATCCGGCGTGGCGATTCGGTGCGTGCCGGACGGCTGGCCGAGGCAGCGACCACGCTCGTGCGCCACTCCGGCTTCACGGAGTACTATCATCCGTTCACGGGCGACGGCTTCGGCGCGCCATCCTTCGGGTGGAGCACGCTCGTCGTCGATATGCTGCCGTTCGCCGGACGTGATCTGTGAGGAATCCAGCATGATAACCGACCGACAGTCGCTCAATGCCTGGGGCCATCTGCCCGGTGTGTCATCCGACGTTCATGCGATGACGGCAGAAATTGTCGGCTGGCGCCGGCATCTGCATCAGGAGCCTGAGGTGTCGCACGCGGAGCACGATACGCAGCACTGGCTGATCGAGACGCTGCGAGGCTTCGGCATCGATGAGGTTCGGGGCGTTGCCGGGACGGGCGTCGTCGCCGTGATTCGGGGCCGATCGGACGGTCCGGCGGTGATGTGGCGGGCAGACATCGACGCCCTGCCGATCCTCCAGGAGTCAACGGCGCCATATATCTCCCGCCGCCGCGGCGTGATGCACGCCTGTGGCCATGACGGACACACGGCGATCGCGCTGGGCGTGGCGAAGGTGATGCATCGGCACCGTGCCGCGCTGCCCGGTCCGGTCAAGGTCGTCTTTCAGCCCGCCGAAGAGGTCGGTGACGGCGCCCGGCCGATGCTCGCGGCCGGGGTGCTGGAGGACCCATCGGTCGCGGTCGCGTTCGGTTTGCACGTCGATAGCTCGCTGGAGACGGGGACGATCGGCGTGAGTGCCGGCGCCTTCATGCCCTCACCCGGATCGTTCGAGTTACGCATCTCCGGTCGGGGCGGTCACGCCGGACTGCCGCATCGATCGATTGATCCAGTGATCACGTCGGCCTATGTATTGACGGCGCTCCAGACGGTGATCAGCCGGAACCTGCCACCGGACCGCGCGGGACTGCTCAGCATCGGCGAGATCAAGGGCGGCACGCGCGGCAATATCATCCCCGATGAGGTCTTCATCGCCGGCACCGTGCGGGCATTCGAGCCGGAGACCCTGAAGCTGCTGAAGGGCCGGATGGAGCAGGTGATCGGAGGGCTGTGCGCCGCCTTTGGCGCGGAGTTCGAGCTCGAGTTTCGCGAGAGCATCCCCGCCGTGGTGAACGACGCCGGGATGGCGGCGCTGGTCCGGCGGACGGCCGAAGCTCTGCTCGGCGAGGAGCGCGTGCTGCCGGACCGGACGACGATGTCCGACGACATGTCGCTCTTCCTCGAGGCGCGGCCCGGCTGCTACTTCCTGCTCGGCGTCCGCAACGAGGAATGGGGCATCACCGAGCCGAATCACTCGCCGCGTTGGGATCTCGACGAGCGGGCGCTGCTGATCGGCGTCGATCTGGCCACGCGGATCGTGCTCGCGGCCGCGGAGCAGATCTCGACCGGCGCCGGCAGGGATCACGGATGACCCTGGCTGGCCGTATGGCGGCTGATCCGATCAGGCCGCCGGCCTACATCACCGAGACGCAGTAGGTACCGCACTGAATCGCTTCGTCCGCGGGCACCTCGGGGTCGAGGATATGCAGCGCGGCAACCACTGTCCCGTCAACGTGGGACTGCACCGAGGTCGTTACGAGGATATGGACCGTCATGCGGCCGCCGTTCGGCAGCGCGCCACCGAGGCAATCGACCCGACCCGGCGACTCGCCGGGGGACGTGGCGAAGTGGGCAAAACCAAGACCGTCGGTGGTTGACTCGGGCCGGATGACGCGCACGTGGAAACCATGGGGGAAGAGGACCTGTAGGTCGACCTTCTCGATCGGCTGGTCGTCGTTGCGTAACTCGACCGTGAACCACTGGCCGAAGATATCGACGGCCGCCATGCTCTTCGGTCCCGAGATCGCGAGACGAAGGCGTTCCGACGTTTCAGGCGTGTTGATACTCATGATGCGCTCACTGGTGTGGCCCCCGAAGGGGTAGCAGTGTTCGAGGAGCCGTAGGGTAACGAGTTGGTTGCGCGTTCGACGGGACACATCAGCCTCCAGTCGTCGCCCGGCACGGAGCCGTCCACGATCGAGGTTCGTCGGTGCGGCGCCTGCCCGCTGTCGTCCAGCCAACACATGACCGGTCATCCAGATCACACTTCACGTCGTGGACCTCGTGCATCGCCGCACCACTCCCGCCGGTGTGCTGTGGCACACCAATGTCACTGGATAAACGAAGGACCGGCGAGAATTCGCGCATTCAGGTCGGAGACGTGCAAACGGTCAAGTTGGGCAATCGCCCGCCACTTTACTCGTACAGGCGCAATATCCCATTGACAAACCAAACGTTGCAGTTATATAAACTTCAGGACTTCGCCAGTCGGCGTTCATCAGGAGTCGCCCCCCTTGCTGAACCGCCTGCCGGCGCTGTGCGGTGTGGTCATCGTCGGCCTGTTGGTTTGTTTGATGATCGCACCTGGGACCAACGCCCAGACAGCGCCGACACTTTCGACACTGAAACTGCCGTTACCAGCCGGCAGCACCTGGAAGGTGTTGCAGGGCTATAATGGCGGCACCCATGTCCCCGGACCCGAACAGTACGCGCTCGACCTCGTGCGGGACGGTGGTCCCACGGGCGGCACGGAAGTGGTCGCCCCCGCCGCCGGATCGGTCTGGTTCGCCCACGCTCCTGGTGCGGGCAACGGCTGCGCCTCGATCCGCGTCGATGGCGGCGGCGGACTGATCGTGCAGATGTGCCACATCGTCCTGCATCGCGCCCTGCGCGCTGACGAACGTGTGAGCGCCGGGATGCCGCTGGGCGTGATCGGCGAGGACGGCCGGGTCGGCAACAACGGCACCGCCCACCTCCATCTCTCGATGCACCGCACATCGGACTACGGCGTGACGCGGGTGCCCGTGCCCTTTTCATCCGTCGGCGGCATGTCGTTGGAGGGCGTCAACCTGACGCCGAACGGCTCGCGCAATCAATACGCCTGCCCCGGGAGTGACTGCATCGGCCGGATGGTGTCGACCGTTGGCACCGATGCCTCCGTGGTCATCCCTTCGACAGCCGGGACATCGTCCACCCCCGCCCGCCCGCCGGCGCCCTCGACGACATCGCCGTCTGGATCGCCCTCGCCAGCCGTTTCGCCGGCGTCCTCGGGTCCACAGCCACCTGGGCCGCTGCGGCCTGGTGTCCGTGCCGTTGTCGCGGGAGCGGGTGACTGCGTCAACGTCCGTGAGAATCCGAGCACATCGGCCAAAGTCATCCAGTGTCTTGCCGACGGCGCCCGGCTCAAACTGCAAGAAGGTCCGGTGAACGCCGACGGCTATCAGTGGTGGCGACTGGAAGGGCTCGGCTGGGCAGTGTCGAACTACCTCAGCGCGCTGGCACCCTCGCTGGAGGTCGGGTCACGGGCAACGATCAGCGCCGGCCGGGGTGAGTGCCTCAACGTGCGGATCGCGCCATCGGCGTCGGCCCAGAACACAGGGTGCATCGCCGATGGGCTCGTCGTTCGGCTGGTGATGGGACCGTTCGCGGCCGACGGCGTCACGTGGTGGCAACTGGAAGGTGGCGGCTGGGTCGCCGGACAATACCTCACCCCGGAAAGCTGAACGATGGTCGAGGAACGGCGCTGTCTGCTGGGACTGGGCAGCAACCTGGGCAACCGGCTCGCCAACCTGCAGGAGGCGCTGCGTCGCCTGGAGCCCGATGTTCGCGTCGTCGCGGTTTCGTCGCTCTATGAGAGCGATCCGGTCGGTCCTTCCGGGCAGCCGGCGTATCTCAACGCCGTCGCTGAAGGAATGACTGCCCTCGAACCGCATCCCCTGTTGCGACGGATCAAACAGATCGAATGGGAGCTTGGCCGCAGGCCCGGCCCGCGATGGGGACCGCGTCCGGCCGACCTCGACATCCTGTTCATCGACGGCCTCACGCTCGATGCGCCGGACCTGACGATTCCGCATATCGGTGTTGAGGAACGGCCCTTCGTGCTCGTGCCGCTGGCGGAGGTCGCGCCTGATCTGCTCCTCAACAGTGGCCGGACAGCGCGCCGGGCAGCGGCTGCCGCTGATCAGAGCGGGCAGCGCCGTGTGGCTGAGCCAATGTGGCGCGATACTGTGAGTGTCTTCCCGCCCACAATACCGTCGGATTCAGCACGGACGTGAGTCCTATCATACCTTTGACGTGAAACCGTTCCCTGGTGAGTCGAAGGCAGCGGGCGATGTCTCCACACACGGAACAGCTTGCCGAGCAGTTCTTGCATGCGAACGCCATGCTGGCCTCCGTGGCGGAGGGGTGTTCGGATGCTCAGTGGCAGGCACGGACCGACGCCGAAGGATGGTCGGTCGGTGTCGCCGTGCATCACGTCGCCGATGATTGTCTCGACCTCCTCGATGTGATCGCGGCGATCGCGGAGGGGAGGAATGTCCCGGAGGTGACGCGGGAATCACTGGACGAACGCAACGCGCGGCACGCCTGGCAGTCCGCATCGTACTCCAAGACGGAAACGGTGGAGTTGCTGCGTCGAAACGCCATCGTCGTCGCGGACACGATTCGTCACTTGACCGACGGGCAGCTGGCACGCTCCGGTGTCGTGCTCGGGCGAGAGGCATCGATTGAGCAGATCGTCACGGTCCTACTGCCCGGTCATATCGAGAGTCATCTGGCAAGCATCCGGCGGGCAATAGAACGTGCCGCGGCCGCGGCACCATGATCGTGGCTTGTCAGTCAGCCGGCGACTGTACGACCGCGTCGAGCGCGCACTCGGCGATCCGCATCGCAGAGTCTCGGAAGGAGCGATCGTAGAAGCCGGGGCGCCATGGGTGGAACAGCTCATCGGAGACGATGAACAGGCTGGCCACGCGCAAGCCGCGCATCGCGCCGACGATATAGAGTGCCGAGGCTTCCATATCGACGGCAACCACCCCCTGGGCTGCCAGGCGGCGCACCTTGCTCGTCATCTCGCGGTAGGGTGCGTCCGTGGTCCAGATGCGTCCTTCGTGCGCAATCACGCCGCGCTGGACACAGGCGTCGCGCAAGGCATCGACCAGGGCGGCGTCCGGCCGCGCCTCGATGTCGGGCCGCTGGTAGTGATACGACGTTCCTTCCTCGCGGATCGCGCTGGTGGGGAGCACGGCGGCGCCGAGCGGCGCGTACTCTTGCAGGCTGCCGGCCGAGCCGACGGCGACGATGGAACGGGCGCCGCCGATCACCATCTCTTCGAGTGAGGCAATCGCCGCCGGTGCGCCGACCGGGAAGCGGATGACGGCAACGTCGGTATCGCGGAAGCGGCCGCGGGCCAGGGGCGGGCGATCGGAGCGCAGCTTTTTCCACGCCTCGCTCTCAGACGCGCCCGTCAGCCGGAGCAGGTGGGCATAGATAAACGGCTGAAAGGTAACGACGAGCCGCGGTCCGACATCGAGGTCGGCAAGCGTCAGACCACGTGCCTGAAGCTGGTAGTTGAGGAAGGCATGGGCGGTGAAGTGTTCCTCGTCGTCCTCGGCAACGTCTTCCAGCCAGTCGATCATCAGACCTCTCTCTGCCACGAACGGGCGTCGCTCCACGGCAACGCCCGCCGATTATTGCGCGGCGTCCACCGCCGGCCGGTCCTCCGGCTGCTCTGCCAGCTCCGGCTCCGGCATATCCGGCTCGATCGTCATCATCGTCCAGCCGACCCAGGCCGCCAGCGCCGAGAGTCCGGCGACGGCGACAGCGACCGGCACCGCGATCGCCGCGTAACTCCGCCGCGAGAGTCCGTAGGCAAACAGCAGAAACTCGATGACCGCGCCCGCGATGATCAGTACGCCGGTCTTTCGTGTATCCATGGTGATTCTCCCCACCGTCAAGAGGATAGCCGCCATGTCATCCTGAGCGGAGCGAAGGATCTCGGGCGCTGCTTGACCTCCGAGATCCTTCGCTCCGCTCAGGATGACATGATGAGCGAACGCTTCCGAGCCGTGAGATCGCCGTCAGGCGCGGGGCTGGACGGTGTCCCCCGCCGACGTCTCGATCCGATTGAAAAAGCAGCTCTGCTCGCCGGTGTGGCAGGTCGGACCCGCCGGCTCCGCTTTGACGAGCACGACGTCCTGGTCGCAGTCGGTCCACATTTCGCGGACGCGGAGCACGTTGCCGGATGACTCACCCTTCTGCCACATCGCCTGCCGGCTGCGGCTGAAGAACCAGACGACGCCGCTCTCGCGCGTGCGCCGCACGGCTTCTTCGTTCATGTAGCCGACCATCAGCACATCGCCCGTAGCGGCATCCTGGATCACCGCCGGCAGCAGGCCGTTTTCCTTGTAGTTCAAGTCCATCGGTTCACGCTCCACGTATTGTCGGTGTCCGGGTTACGGCCGGATCGGGACGCCGCGCTCTGCTAGATACTGCTTCACTTCGCGGATGCGGTACGTCCCGAAGTGGAAGATGCTCGCCGCCAGCACCGCGTCTGCCTTGCCGTCCACGATCGCGTCGTAGAGATGATCCGGCCCACCAGCGCCGCCGGAGGCGATCAGCGGCACCGGCACCGTCTCGGAGATCGTGCGCAGCAACTCCAGGTCGTAGCCACGGCCACGGCCATCCTCATCCATCGAGGTGACGAGCAACTCCCCGGCGCCGAGCTCGGTCACCCGCCGCGCCCATGCGATCGCATCGAGCCCCGTCGGCCGGCGGCCACCGTGGGTATAGACCTCCCACTGATCGGGGCCGGTGCGACGCGCGTCGATCGCGACGACGATGCACTGCGACCCGAAGCGATCCGACGTCTCGGCGACCAACTCCGGGCGCTCGACGGCGGCGGAGTTGATCGACACCTTGTCCGCGCCGAGCTCGAGCAGCACGCGCACATCCATGTCCGATCGAACGCCGCCGCCCACCGTAAAGGGAATGAATACCTCGGATGCGGTCCGCTCGACCATGTCGTAGACGGTCGTTCGGTCGTCACTCGACGCGGTTATGTCGAGAAAAACCAGTTCGTCCGCCCCTTCCTGGTCGTAGAGGCGGGCCAGTTCCACCGGATCGCCGGCATCACGCAGTTCGACAAACTGCACGCCTTTGACGACCCGGCCGTGATCGACATCAAAACAGGGGATGATCCGCTTGGTCAGCATCACTCGCTCTCACTACCATCACACACTCGTCATCCTGAGCGAAGCGAAGAACCTCAATGGTGGTCGAAAAACCGGCCGGGAGATCCTTCGCTTCGCTCAGGATGACCGAGGGCGGCATGTCGCGGAGAAATGCGGTTCATGCCTCAGTCACCTAGTACCTTTCGAATATCGCGGCTGAATACCTGGACGTTGGGCGGCAGATCATCGACGGGAAGTGAGCGATAGTACTCCACATAGGGCCGATCGTCGGTGATCACCGGGCCGGGTCCGGCGTAGCGGAGCGCCTCTTCGCGGTCGCCCATGTACATGCTGAGGAAGGCCTCGGGCGAGTTCAGGCCGGCGGCCGCGAGCGTCGGCGCGAGCACCGGGTCCGCGAATGCCGCCGCCAGCGCCTGCGGGTTGACGGTGATTGGCTGCGTTGAGCCAACGAGCAGGCTGGCGTTGGCCCAAACGCTCACCGAAGGAAACACGTCGAGGAAGGTGCGGAGGAGCAGTTTGTACTGCTCTTCGGACTGTTGCTCCAGCCACTGCACCATCACGCCGTCGTCCGCGAGCGCGGCCTTCGCCAGACGGTAGTATTCGACCGAATAGAGATTGCTCGCCCCGGCATGGCGCGGCCGGATGATGTCCGCCGTGATCACATCGTACTTTTCGTCGGTGAGCAGAAGGAAGTTGCGGCCGTCGTCGACGTGCAGGCGCACATTCGGACGGTTGAGCACGTCGCCGTTGATCGCGCTGAAGAAGGGCGCCGCCTCGATCACGGCGGAGGACAGTTCGACGACATCGACCTCGGCGCGCGCGTGCCGTGCCACGGCGCCGGGCGTCGCGCCGCCGCCGAGGCCGATCACGAGCGCCCGCTCTGCGCCGGGCCGCATCAGCATGCCGGTGTGGCCGATCAGTTGGTGAAACCCGGCGATGAAGCCGAGCGTACTCGCCTGGGGTTGGCCGTTGAGGTACAGCTTTCGCTCGTCGTGGGCGTGGGCAGCGGTCACGGTCGCCATGTTCTCGAGACCCTCGTCGATGAAGAGGACGTTCTCATCGCGAAGGCGTTCGTTGAAGATGCCGCCGAACAAGTCGGGCGCAAATGACACGGCCAGCACAACCGCTGCCCCGCCGCCGAGCAGCGTCAGCGGGCGCCAGTGCGTCGCGCGGACCGGTGTGACCCAGGCCAGGGCGACCGCGAGGGCGACACTGCACGCGCCGAGCAGCAGCAGGCTCGACTCCACGCCCAGCCGCGGCAACAGGACGAAGCCGCCGAGGAACGAGCCGGCGATCGCACCGAAGACGTTGGCGGCGTAGACCGTGCCGATCCGCCGGCCGACATCGGCGTGGCCGGTGCCGGCCACCCGAGCGGCTACCGGGAAGGTCATGCCCAGCAGGAGCATCGGCGGGAGGACGACCAGCGCCGCGACGAACACCATGAAGCGGAGGTTGAACTGGCCGAGCGGGCCGGGGTCTCTATACAGTCCGAGCGCGTCGGTGAGCGGCACGATGTTCGCCAGGAGGGGCACGGCGAGCAGGCCGAGCAGGCCGACCGCCGCCTCCAGCCCGGCGAAGATCAGCAGCCAGTTCCAGCGCCGGGCGATCAGCGGACTGATCAGAGCGCTGCCCAGGGCGATACCGAGCAGCACCGTCGCCAGCATGACCGAAAAGCCGTAGGTGGTGGCGTCGAAGAAGATGCTGAGCACCCGCGCCCAGACGACCTCATAGGCAAAGGAGAGCGCGCCGGAGATGCCGAAGACGATCACCACGGCGCGCTGCGCGGAAACCGGGTAGGGCGGTTCGTCCACGGTCGCGGTGAGGTCGTGGGCGGCAACCTCATCGCCGGCGCGGAGGCGGTCGAGCGCCAGCGCGAGCAAGCCGGCAGCGATGTTGAGCACCGCCGCGATCACCAGGGTCCGCTGTAACCCGTAGCGGCCGATCAGGATGAAGCCGGCGGAGAGCACACCGACCATCGCGCCGAGCGTATTGACGCCGTAGAGCAGGCTGACGTTCCGGCTCATCCCCTCCATCCGCAGCAGCGACGAACGCACGATCAGGGGCAGGGTCGCGCCCATCATCGTCGTCGGCACCAACAACACGACGAGCGCCAGCACGAAGCGGAGCAACGAGAGCGCGAGGAGGGACTCGAGGCCGGTGAGATCGACGATCGCCACATAGAGGGCGCGCACGCCGGCGAACAGCAGCGGCGAGAGCATGCCCGTGATCGCGATCAGGATCTCAGCCACGGTATAGCCGAGTAACGGACGCGCCAGGCGATCAGCGAAGCGTCCCGCCAGGATCGCGCCGAGCCCCAGGCCCGCCATGAACCCGCAGAGCACGGTCGCGATCGCGTAGGAGGTGACGCCGAAGGTGAGGCTGAGCATCCGCACCCAGACGACCTGATAGATCAGGCCGCTGATGCCGGAGAGGAAGAACACGGCGAGCAACGCCGGCAGCAGCATCGCCGAGTACGCCGGCAAGCGGACGGCTACCCTGCCGGCCCCCGCCCCCGCCGCGCTCATACGGCGTCACCCGTGAGGGCGGCCAATGCCTCGGGCAGCCGGATCGCTCCCGTGTAGAGCGCACGTCCAACGATAACGCCCTCGACGCCCGTACCGGCGAGCTCACGGATGTCCTGCATCGAGGAAACACCACCCGAAGCGATCACGGCAGCGGACGTTGACGCACGCAGGTCGCGATAGGCGGCGACGTTCGGTCCCGCGAGCGCACCGTCCCGGCTGATGTCGGTGTAGAGGAAGCGGACGACGCCGCGATCGGCCATGCGCCGGGCGAGGTCGGCGACGGTAATCCCGCTCGACTTCGTCCAGCCATCCGTTCGGACCACGCCATCGCGGGCATCGAGCGCCACGATCAACGCATCCGATCCGCGTCCTGCCAGCGCCGTGACCAGGTCGGGATTGTTGACGGCGGCGGTGCCGAGCACAACGCGGGCGGCGCCCAACGACAGCAGGCGCAACGCTCCCGCTTCGTTGCGGATGCCGCCTGCCACCTGGACCGGGATCTGCACGGCGTGCAGGATGGCCTCAATCGCCGCCAGGTTGCGGTGTTCGCCATCGCGCGAACCTTCGAGATCGACGACATGCAGGCGGGTGGCGCCCTGCTCCTGCCAGCGGCGGGCGACGGCGGCGGGGTCGTCGTCGAAGATCGTCTCCTGGGCAAAGTCACCGTGGAGCAGACGCACGCACTTGCCGCCGCGCAGGTCGATACCGGGAATGACCTCGAAGGCGCTGCCGATGACGGACGCGGGCGTCGGGGCGGGCAAAGGTGACGTGTCTCGATCGTCGTGCGCCATCGGGTGATTCTCGGAGGATTTCGGTGCGGTTGCTCACCGGCTAGCGGGCCGGCACGGGCACCGCGGCGAGGAAATTGGCGTAGATGCGGAGACCGAGATCGCCGCTCTTCTCCGGATGGAACTGGGTGGCGACGATGTTGTCCCTGGCCAGGACCGCCGGGAACGTGCGGCCGTAGGTCGCTTCCGCGATCACGCAGGACGAATCGTCGGGTTGGACATGGTAGCTATGCAAGAAGTAGAAATAGCTGCCGTCCGGAATGCCCTCAAACACCGGATGGGCGGCGGTCTGGCGAACGGTGTTCCAGCCCATGTGTGGCACCTTCTGCCCGTCGGGCAGGCGGCGGACCGTGCCCGGAATCACATCAAGACAGGGATGGCGGCCGCCCTCTTCGCTCAGCGTCAGCAGCGCCTGCAGTCCCATGCACACGCCGAGGAAGGGACGGCCGGAGGCGATGTACTCCCGCACCGGCTCCACCAAACCATGCGCTTCGAGGTTGCGCATCGTATCGGCGGCGGCACCGACACCCGGCATCACGACCACACGCGCCTCACGCAGGTCCTGCTCGCGGTCGGAGATGCGCGGCGCGCCGCCCACCGTCTGCACCGCGCGAACCACGCTGCGAAGATTGCCGGCACCGTAATCAAGGACCAGAACATCAATCATGTCGGAATTGTAGCGGCAGGATGGGGCGGGTGGAAGAGACGGACCCCTCCCCCGGCCCCTCCCCCCGCTGACGCGCGGAGAGGGGTCGGGGGAGGGGTTCCCTGCTTATGTCGCTGCCCCAGCCATCGGCGAAATCAGCCGCCGTATACTGACTGCATGACGACGCTCGACCGACAGGAACAGGAAGCCAAGCTTCGCGCCGAGGAGTTGCGCGCGCAGATCAATCATCACAATTATCGCTATCACGTGCTCGACGATCCGGAGGTTTCTGACTCCGAGTACGACGCGCTCATGCGGGAGTTGCGGGCGATCGAGGAGGCGTTCCCCGAGTTGATCACGCCGGAGTCACCCACGCAGCGCGTTGGTGGGCAGGCGTTGGAAGGCTTCGAGCCCGTCGTCCATCCGATCCCCTTACTATCGCTCGCGAATGCCTTCAATGAAGAGGAGCTGCGGGCGTGGTACACGCGCGTCGTGCGTTTGCTGGAGACAGAGACGATCGAGTTCGTCTGCGAGTTGAAGATCGACGGTCTGGCGGTGGCGTTGGTCTACGAGCAGGGACGTTTCACACGCGGCGCGACCCGTGGCGATGGCGTCACCGGGGAGAATGTGACGGCCAACCTCCGCACGGTCCGGGCGATTCCGCTGTCGCTGCCGGACGGCGTGCCATCCCGCTTTGAGGTGCGCGGCGAAGTCTATATGACCAAGGACGGGTTCGAGCGAATGAACCGGGTCCAGGCAGAGCAGGGAACGAAGCTCTATGCCAACCCACGCAACTCGGCTGCCGGATCGCTTCGCCAGAAGGACCCGTCGATCACGGCCCAGCGACCTCTCGACTTTTTCGTCTACGGCATCGGCTGGGCCGATGACGGCCTGCCGGGCACTCATTGGGAGACGCTCGAGTTGTTGCGTTCGGCGCGATTTCCGGTTAATCCAAACATCCGGCGCCTGTCTACCTTGGACGATGTGGTCGCGTTCTGTTTGGGCTGGGGCGAGAAACGCGCGTCCCTGCCGTATGAAATCGACGGTGTTGTCGTGAAGGTGGATCGGATCGCGCAGCAGCGACAGCTTGGCTTCGTCGGCCGCGATCCACGCTGGGCGATCGCCTTTAAGTTTCCGGCCGCGGAGGCGACGACGCGGCTGCTCGACGTCGGCATCAACGTCGGGCGCACGGGCACGCTGAATCCGTACGCGATCCTGGAGCCAGTCGCGATCGGTGGGACGACGGTGAAGCTGGCAACGCTCCACAATGAGGAAGACATCCATCGCAAGGACCTTCGCATCGGCGACACCGTGATTGTCCATCGCGCCGGCGACGTGATCCCGCAGGTGGTGGCGCCGGTGCCGAGCAAGCGCACCGGCCACGAGCAACCGTTCCAGATGCCCGAGCGATGTCCGGCCTGCGGGACGCCGGTCGTGCGGCCCGACGGCGAGGCGATGCACTACTGTCCCAACCAAGCGTGCCCGGCGCAGGCGGTGCGGCTGCTGGAGCACTTCGTCAGCCGGGGGGCGATGGATATCGAAGGCATCGGCGAGCGGCTGGCCGGCGTCCTCTACGAGGCCGGGCTGGTGCGCGACCCTGGCGATATCTACTCCTTAACGGCGGAACAACTCACCGCACTCGAGCGAATGGGTGAGAAAAGCGCGACGAAAGTCCTCAACTCTATTCAAAGCAGCAAGCAACGCGGACCAGCGCGGGTGCTGTTCGCGCTCGGTATTCGGCATGTCGGCGACGAGACGGCGCGGCTGATCGCGGCGCACTTTGGCAGCATCGACGCGGTGATGCAGGCCGAGGTCGATGAGGTCGTCGCGATCCCTGGGATCGGTGCGACCGTCGGCCAGAGCGTTCGGACCTATTTCGAAGCGGAACAGAACCGGCAGGTGATCGAGAAATTGCGGGGCGCCGGTGTCAAGCTGAGCGCCGATAGAGGGGCGGCCCGCGAGGGACCGCTGGCCGGCACGACCTACGTCCTCACCGGAACGTTCACCGGCTTCACGCGGAATGAAGCGGAAAGCCGGTTGAAGCAACTCGGCGCCACTGTCAGCGGCAGCGTGAGCAAGAAAACCACCGGTGTGATCGCCGGCGATAATCCTGGGTCCAAGCTGGCGAAGGCGGAATCGCTCGGCGTCGCCGTGCTCGACGAGGCCGCGCTCCGCGAACTGCTGGGCAAAGACGGCTGATCGGTCCAACCTCCGGACGTGACCCACCGACGGCAGTGATGGAATCGCCTGATCGTGACATGGCAATCGTGGTGAAGCATGTCACGAACTCATCTTCAGTGACATTGCTCCCGTGCGCTCGTCGTTTCGGAAAGAGTTACAGTTTTATCAAAACACAAAGTCGACAGCGCACATCCGGGGGTTCCACTTCTTGAGAGACAGTTGTTATAATCCAGCGAGTGCGTCGCCAGCTTGATAGGGCGATGACGTGGCCCGCATGGAGGCGAGTGTGGCGTTCAACCCGATCTCCGCCCTCTTCGGACTCTTCTCTCACGACATCGGCATCGACCTCGGCACCGCGAACACGCTGGTCATGGTGAAAGGCCGCGGGATCGTCATCGATGAGCCGTCGGTCGTCGCGATCGATCGGTATTCCAAGCGGATCCTGGCGATCGGGGCCGAGGCGAAGCGCATGGTTGGCCGGACGCCGGCCAACATCGTCGCGATTCGGCCCCTGAAGGACGGTGTGATCTCGGACTTCGAGGTCACGGAGAAGATGCTCCAGTACTTCATCCGTGCCGTACACGAGCGGTTCGGCTTCGGCTTTCCCCGGCCGCGCGTCGTGATCGGGATCCCGTCCGGTGTGACCGAAGTCGAGAAGCGGGCGGTGCATGATGCCGCGCTCAACGCCGGCGCCCGCGCCGCCTATCTGATCGAGGAACCGATGGCCGCCGCGATCGGCGCCGGTCTGCCGATCATGGAGGCGAGCGGCACGATGATCGTCGATATCGGCGGCGGCACGACCGAGGTCGCGGTCGTTGCCCTCGGCGGCATCGTCGTTAGCACGTCGATCCGCACCGCCGGCGACGAGATGGATCAGGACATCATCGCCTACTCCCGCCAGGTACATAACCTGTTGATCGGCGAACGCACCGCCGAGGAGATCAAGATGACCGCCGGTTCGGCGTTCAGCGGCGACCCGGAGATCACCGTCTCGCTGCGCGGCCGCGATCTGGCGACGGGCCTGCCGAAGTCGGTGGAGGTCAGCAGTCTCGAACTGCGCGACGCGCTCTCCGGCTCGATCAATGCGATCGTGGACGCGGTCCGCTCGACGATCGAGATCACACCGCCGGAACTGGTCGCCGACCTGATGGCGCAGGGCATCGCCCTCGCCGGCGGCGGCGCCCTGCTGAAGGGATTGGACCGGCGCCTCACCCAAGAGACCAAGTTCCCGGTCTACGTCGCGGAGGAACCGCTCACCTGCGTGGTACGTGGGACCGGCGAAG
Source organism: Dehalococcoidia bacterium (assembly GCA_050184225.1). Taxonomy (GTDB): domain Bacteria; phylum Chloroflexota; class Dehalococcoidia; order CAUJGQ01; family CAUJGQ01; genus JBFXAN01. Next base: position 15,584 of record JBFXAN010000109.1, read on the forward strand.
TCCTCGAAGAAGCCGAGATGCTCGCCAAGGTCCAGGCGCGGCTCGCTCAGCGCCGGCCGCCACGATGAACGTCGGGTTGTGAGCGCCGTCGAGCGTCCGCGATCCGCATGAGCCCTCACTTATGACCTCGTCCCGGACCATGTCATGGCTCCTGAGCATTACCCTGATCGCCATCGTCGGATTTCTCCTGACGGCGATCGGGTTGGCCGGCCCGCTCAAGTCCGGCTTCCAGTTGCTCTCCGAACCGTTGATCGCCACGGTCGAACGGATCACATCGCCGGTCGTCGATCTCGTCGGCAACGCCGGGAGCTACGGCGAGATTCGGAACGAGAACCGTGACCTCCGCCTGGAGAATGAGCGACTCCGCGCCGACCTTGCCCGCCTGCGGGAGGAACGCAGCCGGGCGGATGAGGTCGATGAACTACTCAACCTGCGCACGGCGCGGCGCAACGAGACGTTCGCCTTCGCCGCCGTGATCGGGCACGACCCCAATCCCGCGCGGGACGTGATCGCGATCAGCCGCGGCAACAGCGACGGCATCCGCGAGGGTATGCCCGTGCTCGGCCGGGGCGGCGCGCTGGTCGGCACGGTCGAGCGCGTGCAGGAAGGGATGTCCTGGGTGCGGCTGATCACGGATACGCAGAGTGATGTGAACGCGCTGGTCCAGGAATCGCGTGCCCAAGCGCTCGCCTCGGGCGGCGCCGACGGCCGGATCACGATGCAGTTTCTCGTGCAGGGCGTCGAAGTGAAGCCGGGCGATACCGTGCTGACGTCCGGTCTGGGCGGTACCTATCCCAGCGAATTGCTGATCGGCCGGATCGCCTCCGTGGACGGGTCGACCCTCGACGTCTTCAAATCGGCGCACGTCGAACCGGCGGTGAGCCTGTCCACCCTGGAGAGCGTCGCCGTGCTGACCAGCTTTCAGCCGCTCAAGCTTGGTGGACGATGAACACCGCGCTGCTGGTTGCGCTCGCGTTCGCCGCCGTGCTGGTCGATGTCGCCGCCGCACCGGGGGCGACCGTCTTCGCCGTCCGGCCACAACTGACCCTCGTGCTGATCGCGCTCTGGTCCGTGCTGCGGCCCTCCGCCGAGGTGATGTTGCTGGCGCCGGCCGCGGGGATCATGCTGGGCTTGCTTGGCAACGAGGCGTTGGGCGTCTCCGTGCTGGCACTCGCGCCGATCGTGGTGCTGGGCATCTCCTCAACCGGGCGTTCGACCGAACGCCGAATCTTTACTAGCATTGGACTGGTGGTAGCGGGCACACTCGCATACGCACTGATTCATGCGATCCTGAACAGCGTCCTGGGTCGGCCATTCCCTCTGGAGTTTGGCTCCCTGCGCATGCTCGTGATCCTCTGTGTGGTCAATGCCGCGCTGGCGGCGATGCTATACTGGCCGCTGGCCAGACTTCCCAGCGACACCAGCATGCGCGACGAGATTCGCCGATACTGAGGCCCCCGCCTATGGGAATGATCAACCGCCGCCGCCGTTGGCGGAGTGCCAAACCCCGCAAGCCGGAAGATGCCCGCCGTGAGGGTGGGCGGCGGGTTTGGGTACTCTATCTGGCGATGGCCGTTGTCTTCGGCGCGCTGAGCATCCGCCTGCTCTACATGCAAGGGCTGGGCAACTCCGAATACCGCCTGCGCGCCGAGGGCAACCGGCTCCGCGTCGAAACGACGGTCCCCTATCGTGGATTGATCTTCGACCGCAACGGCCGGCAGTTGGTCGAAAACGTACCGGTCTGGTCGGTGAAGATCGTCCCCGCCGACCTTCCGGTCGATCAGGAACGGCAGGTCTTCGACGCGCTTCAGTCGCTGCTGGGCGTGCCCGTGTATGAGATCGAGCAGAAGGTCACGGCGGCCCGGGAGTCCGCCGACCCGTACCAGTCGGTGCTGATCAAGGCCGAGGTCGAGCAGTCAGCCGCACTGATCCTGAAGGAGCGACGGCGCGAACTGCCCGGCGTCGAGACCCGCTATGAGACGACACGGGTCTACGAATTCGGCAACGTGATGGGTCACATTCTCGGATACACCGGTCGCATGTCTGAGGACGAGATCGATGAATATCGCGACCAGGGCTACGCCGTGTTTGAGCGGGTGGGCAAGGCTGGTGTCGAGCTCAGCTACGAACAACAACTCCGCGGCTCCCCCGGACGGCGGCAGATCGAGGTCGATGCCGCCGGCAAGGAGGTGCGTGAGATCGACTCAGAGCCGGCCAAACCCGGATCGAATCTCGTGCTGACGGTCGATGCCGAGCTCCAGAAGGAGGTGCACCGCATCCTCTCCGACTCGGTCGCCGGGCTGGACTCGCGCAAGGCCGTCGCCATGGTGATGGATGTCCACACCGGCGACATCCTGGCCAGCGTCTCGCTGCCGACCTATAACAACAACCTGTTTTCGTACCGCGTGGACGAAGCGGAGTACGCCAGGCTGATCAACAACCCGAAGAAGCCGCTGCTCGACCACGCGATCGCGGAGAAGTTCGCGCCCGGCTCGACGTTCAAGCTCGTCACCGGGTCCGCCGCTCTGCAGGAGGGCGTCGCCACCACGCGCACGACGATCACCAGCCATGGCTCACTCTCGGTCCCGCGCGAATACGATCCGACGATCAAGGATGTGTTCCCTGACTGGCATCCAAATCTGGGAGCGCTCGACTTCTATCACGGCATCGCGATGTCGTCGGATGTGTACTTCTACTGTCTCTCCGGCGGGCACTGCGCGCCGGACTTTCAGGGCGACGGCCTGGGAAACGAGCGGCTTGCCCGCTACGCGCGGATGTTCGGCTTCGGCGAGCTCACCGGTGTGGACCTTCCCGGCGAGACCGAGGGACTCGTCGGCGATGCCCTCTGGCTGAACAAAGTGAGCAAGGGCGAGCAGCAGTGGTACACCGCCGACACGTTCTATCTAGGTATCGGACAGGGATACATCGAGGCGACCCCGCTCCAGGTGCTGCGGATGACCGCCACGATTGCGAACGGCGGCGATCTGCTGCGGCCCCGTTTCGTGCGAGAGGTCCGGGACGCAAACGATACGGTGATCCGTGGGTCGGACCCTGAGGTGATCCGGCACCTCGCCATCGACCCGGAGAACCTCGAAGCGGTCCGTGATGCGATGCGGATCGCGGTGTCGCAGGGCACGGCGAGCAAGGCGTCGGTGCCGGGCGTCACGATCGCCGCCAAGACGGGCACAGCGGAATTCGGCACGCAGGTCGGCGCCGGCTCTGTCTATGGTCAGTACAAGGAGCACGGTTGGGTCGTCGCCTTCGGCCCGTTCGAAGAACCGGAGATCGCGGTCGTGGTGTTCCAGGAGGAAGGCTCCGGCGCCACCACCGCCGCGCCGACCGCCAGTCGTATTCTTGATTACTACTTCAACCAGCGGCCGAACCTAACCAACGTGAGGCCATAAGCCACCGCTATGAAGACCGTCAACTGGCGACACTTTGACTTTGTCCTGCTCGGCGGATGCCTCGCCCTGCTCGGTCTTGGCCTGACGCTGATCTACAGTGGCTCACTGGCGAGCTTCGGCGGCGATGAGCCGATCCTGGGCGGCCCGGTGTCGCGTCAGGTTGCCTACGCCATGCTCGGCATCACCCTGATGGTCGTGCTCGCCAGAATCGATTATCGATCGTGGTCGGTGTTATCGCCGATGCTCTATGTCGCGGTATTGCTCGGCCTGCTGATCGTGCTCGTGATCGGCGACAGCGCCTTCGGCTCCCGGCGCTGGATCAGTTTTGCCGGCGTCCAGTTGCAACCGTCGGAGCCGGGAAAACTGATCACGATCGTGCTGCTCGCGCGCATCCTCTCCGAGGATGGCGGCCGGTATCTCTCGGGCCGGACCTTTCTGCTGACCCTTGCGGTCGCCACAGTGCCCGCACTGCTCGTCTTCGTCGAACCGGACCTGGGTACATCGGTTGTCTTTATCGCGGTCTGGCTCGGCATGGTCTTCGTGGCCGGCGCGCAGGCGAAACACCTGTTCCTGCTCGTCAGCGCGGGGATCGTTGCCCTCCCATTTGCCATGCTTGGCCTGCTGCGCGGTTATCAGATGGAGCGGCTGCGGATCTTCCTCGACCCATCGAGCGACCCGCTCGGGACCGGATTCAACATCAATCAGGCGGCGATCAGCATCGGCTCCGGTGGCTGGACGGGGAAGGGACTGTTCAACGGCCCGCAGACGCAACTCGACTTTCTGCGTACGCAATCGACCGACTACATCTTCAGCGTGCTCGGCGAGGAACTCGGCTTTGTCGGGGCGATGCTCCTCTTTGGATTGTTTATCGTCGTGCTGTCCCGTGGCATCCGCGCCGCCTCGCGGTCGCGTGACCCGTTTGGACGGCTGGTAGCGATCGGCATTGTCGTCATGATCATGACCCAAGTCTTCATCAACATCGGCGTCAACATCCGCCTCTTTCCTGTGACGGGAATTCCGTTGCCCTTCATCTCCCAGGGCGGCAGCTCGCTGGTCTCGATGTTCATGGCGATCGGCATCCTCCAGAGCATCATCCTCCGCCAACGACCGTCTCGGTTCCGAGCGGCATCGAGCGAACGTCTGCTGCTGCCTGGTACCTAACCCGGTTCGCTCCGCTCACAGCGCCCCCTTCCCTGCGAGGGAAGGGGGCGCTGTGAGCGGAGCGAACCGGGTTAGGTATGCTACGATCCCGCCACCACCATGTAGGGCGAGAGCGGGTTTGTCAGCGGCACCGCCGGGCACATCGACCACGGCAAATCGACCCTAGTGCACGCGCTGACGGGTATCGATCCTGACCGGCTTCAAGAAGAGAAGTCGCGCGGGATGACGATCGACCTCGGCTTTGCCTGGTTGCGATTGCCGAACAGCACCGATGTCTCGATCATCGATGTGCCCGGACATGAGCGGTTCATCAAGAACATGCTCGCCGGCGTCGGCGGTATCGACCTCGCCCTGCTCGTCGTCGCTGCTGACGAAGGCGTGATGCCGCAGACACGCGAGCACCTGGCGATCGTCGACCTGCTCGGGATCACCAGCGGCGTCGTTGCGGTGACCAAGTGCGACCTGGTCGATGATGATTGGATCGATCTTGTCACCGGCGACGTCGAGGAGGCGTTGAAGGATACGCGACTGGCCGGCGCGCCGTTGGTCCAATGCTCGGCGACAACGCGGGAGGGGCTGGATCACCTGCTCGAAACGCTCCAGATCCAGCTGACCGAGCGGCAGCCGAAGCGGGACATCGGCCGGCCGCGGCTTGCCATCGACCGTGCGTTCACGATCGCCGGATTCGGGACTGTCGTCACAGGCACGCTGATCGATGGCTCGCTGCGGCTGGGCCAGGAAGTTGAGATCGTACCGTCGGGCTTGCGTTCGCGCGTGCGGGGCCTGCAAACGCACCGGACGAAGGTGGAGGTGGCGCGGCCGGGTAGTCGCGTGGCGGTGAATCTGCCCGGCATCAGCACGGATGATGTGCGCCGCGGCCAGGTTGTGACGGTGCCTGGCTGGCTGGTGCCGGCGACCGCGATCGACATTCGCCTGGAAGCCGTGCGCGATCTGCCTCGACCGTTACGCCACAACATGACCGTCACCTTCCATACCGGCGCTGCCGAGGTCACCGGCAAGCTCCGGCTGCTCGACCGTGACGAGCTACCGGCGGGCGAGCACGGCTGGGGGCAGATCCGTCTGGAGGCGCCGCTGGCGACGGTGCGCGGCGACCGCTTCGTGATCCGGTCGTCGAACGCGACGCTCGGCGGCGGCCGTGTGGTCGACACCCGCGCCCGGCGCCATCGACGCCACCACGCGCCCACGCTCCAGACCCTGATCTCGCTCTCCGAGGGCACACCGGAAGATGCGCTCGTTGCGATCGTCGATCGGCTTCAGCCCATCACTATCGCCGACCTAGGAAAGCACACGGAACTGGATCAAGAGAGTGTGCGGGAATTGGTCGCCTCGCTGGTTTCGGCCGATCGTTTCGTGCGCCTGGGAGACGACGGGGCCGCGCATCAGGCGCTGCTCTACACACGCCCGAGCTTTGAATCGCTAACTGAAGCAGCAAGGGACGCCCTACACAGCTATTTTCGCGAGCATCCGCTGCGGTCCGGCATGCCCCGCGAAGAGATCAAGAGCCGGTTGCGGTTGCAGACGCGGCCGTTCAATGCCCTCCTGGCCCGCTGGCTGGCAGAGGGCGACGTGACGGAAGCGGGAAGTCTCGTGTCACTGGCGGGGCACGAGATCATCCTGACGCCGGCGCAGGAGCGCGAATCGTCGAAGTTCATCAGCGACCTGGCAGCACAGCCCTTTGCTCCACAGCCGTCGTCCATGCCCAACCCCGAACTGCTTGCCTACCTCACCGAGCAAGAACGAGTCGTACCCGTTGCCGACGGTGTCATCTTTGCTCCAGAGGCCTACCGCCGGATGGTGGCCGACGTAACCGAGCATCTTCGCCAGGAGGGCACGATCACGCTCGCCCAGGTCCGCGACATGTTCTCAACCAGCCGGAAGTACGCGCAGGCGCTGCTCGAACACCTGGATGAACGGCGGATTACGCGACGGATTGGGGACGAACGGGTGCTGCGCTGACCCCTCCCCCGGCCCCTCCCCCCGCTGCCGCGCGGAGAGGG
>JBFXAN010000110.1:0-22156 GCA_050184225.1 Dehalococcoidia bacterium
CTGGTCCTGGTCATGGTGACACCTCCCGGCAACTCAGAACGAATTGCGGTACTCTGCCTGCTCTCGAACGTCATCGAGCACCTCCCTGTCACGTAGGAAACCGGCTCTTGGATAGGACGCACGACGATGCTAGGGACCGGCTCGCCACTGCTGCATCGGCAGAACCATCCAGATCGGAGCGTCGCTGGAATGTGGGTATTTCTATGTAGTCGGCGAGAGGAGGTTGTGTTCGTAGGCGTAGGCGGTCGCCGCCGCGCGGGAGGACAATCCTAGCTTCGTGAAGATGTTGCTCACGTGACGGGCCACGGTCTTCTCGCTGATGATCAGCTCGTCGGCGATGGCGCGGTTGGTCTTGCCGCCGGCGACAAGGCGAAGTACCTCGACCTCGCGCGCCGTTAGCCCGCCTGTAGTGGTAGCGATTGATTTCTTGAGCAGCGCCTCGACGCCGGCAAGGTCGGGTGCCGCGCCCAACTGGCGGAAGACCCAGCGCGCCGCGTCGAGCTCCATCACGGCCGTGTCTTCATCCCCGAGGGACCGGCAGGCGAGGCCGATCAGCACTCGCGTGCGCCCGGCGTCGTAGGGCGCGTCGAGCCTCTGCCACGCCCGCCACGCATCGCGCAGCGCGCCGAGCGCCCCGCGGCTGTCGCCCTCCCGCAGGAGAACGGCGCCGCTGGCATAGGCAGCGATCGCCGAGAAGACCGGCATCCCGAGGCCGGCGGCGATCGTCGCGAGTTCTTCAGCCGCAGCGCGTGCCGCCTGGACATCGCCGGCCACAAGCATGATCTCGACGTGTCCAGTAAGCAGCCGAGACCGGCTCGTCCGGTCCTGCGCTTCGTCGAGGGCGCGCCGGATCGCCGCCGCCGCGACATCGACCCGGCCCTGGGCCAACCGCAGCAGCGCGAGGCCGGGTTCCGGGGCCTGTCCCCAGCGGCTGGCCTGGCGATACGCGTCCTCGGCCTTCGCGAACTGGCCCCGCAGCCGGTGAAGCTCGGCCAGCCGGTAGAAGGCCGCTCCGATCGCCGGCTGGCCGGCCTGCTCTGACAGCCTCGCGCATGCCCGCTGAGCTTCATCGATCGCATCCGGCCACGCCCCATGCCACTGCATGATCTCGGCGCGGTAGACCAAGCACTGACCGCGGAAGGGAACCAGATCCGGCTGCGACGCACACCAATGGCTCAACGCCGATGTCCATTCCCGCGCCCGCCGAAGGTCGAAGACCTCCTGGCATGCCTCGATCGCGGCGCAGTAGACGATCCCGGCGACGAGTGGGATTACCTCCCCGGCGGTGACTGCCACCATCACCTCATCGAGCAGCGCCAGGCCGTTCGCGGTCTCGCCCAGCCGGATCAGCGTGTGCCCCCGGCCCAGTCCGGCGAGCGTCTGCAAGTTCAGGTCGCGAAAGCGCTCGGCGATCGTGGCGATCTGGGCGAAGGTGGCATAGGCGCCGGCGGTGTCGCCCGCATCGAAGCGCTGGAGGGCGGCCGGCAGCAGCAGATATCCCTGCTCCACGCAGTCGTGCCGGCCGTCGTCGATCAGCCGCTGGGCACGGGCGAGCCACCCACGGCCGCGCGCCATTTCACCGAGGTTGGCAAGCTGGAAGCCCAGCCAGAATGCGCAGCGCGCCGCCCGCACCGCATCGTCCAGACGAAGACATTCGTGATACGCGCGCGCCAGGATGTCGGCGCCGTCGCCTTCCCTGCCGATCAGATAGGCGGTGGTCGCCAGCCGTTCGAGGTCGTCGACGTCCAGCGACGCCTCGCAATCGGCGGCTGACAGCAGGGTAAAGGCATCGCCCCAGGCCTGCCGCCGAAAGGAGTCGCGACCCTGGGTGAGCGAAGATTCAGCCATCGTCATCGGCACTACGCTTCAACGAGCCGTCTGTGTCCTTCCCTCACTCTACAGCGCTTGGACAACCGGCGGTGTTGCCGTGCCGTGCCACGATCACCGAGCGAACCGATCATCCGGCCCGCGGGCAAAAACCGTGACGTTGCGCGTGCCGAACCCCTTCCAGCGTGTTGAAAAACGGTTCAGAGGGTGCGGCGCTAAACTCCAGGGCGCCTCAAGTCGAGGAGTGCTGGCATGCTCGGCCCAGCGACCGTATTGCCTTGCGTTTTTCAGCACGCTGGAGCGTTTGTACGACTCACACGCAATGAGACACCATGCGGGCTAACAGACTCAGCGACCAGTCTCACGATCCGTGTCGCGGTCTGTGTCTCAGTACCACGACCAAATCCGGACAACGCCGGCACCGTCACTCAGTCCTCTCCGCCTCAAGGCGTTGGGGCGGGGCCGGGAGAGGGGTCGATGTGATATACTTTCTCAACACCTTCGGATCCCAGCGACGATGACAACACTAGCGGTAGACCCCACAGCCCTGCTCACGCAGGTGCGCGAGTACCTGCCGGAGGAACGCGTCGCCCTCGTCGAGCGTGCTTTCGCGTTCGCCGCCGAACGGCACGAAGGTCAATTCCGCAAGTCTGGCGAACCCTACATCATCCACCCGCTCGACGCCGCCGAGACGGTTGCCTCACTCAAGCTCGACGCCAATACGGTCGCTGCCGCCCTGCTCCACGATGTCCAGGAGGATTGCGGCGTCACGCCGGCGGAATTGACCGAGCACTTCAACGCTGAGGTCGCTCGACTGGTCGATGGTACGACGAAGTTGCAGTCGGTCAAGCTGCGGCCCACGGCGATCCACGCCGCCGACGCCGAGAACCTGCGCAAGATGTTCCTCGCCATGGCCGAGGATGTGCGCGTCGTCATCATCAAGCTCGCCGACCGCCTCCACAACATGCGCACGATGGACGCGATGCCGGAGGATCACCGCCGGCGCAAGGCGCGCGAGACGATGGAGATCTACGCGCCCCTCGCCAACCGCCTCGGTATCTGGCAGATCAAGTGGGAGCTTGAAGACCTCGCCTTCCGTCATCTGGAGCCGGAAAAGTACCGCGAGATCGCCCATCTCGTCGCCTCGAAGCGCGCCTCGCGCGAGCGCTACATCGCCCAGGTCGAGCAGATCCTCACGACCGAGCTGGAGCGCCAGGGGATCAACGCGACCGTCACCGGCCGCGCTAAGCACATCTACTCGATCTATCAGAAGATCCAGAAGTACGAGGCCCAGGGAAAGAGCTTCAGTGAGATCTACGACCTGCTCGCGCTCCGCGTCCTCGTCGATACCGTCAGCGACTGCTACAACGCGCTCGGCGTCGTCCATGGCCTCTGGCATCCGATGCCCGGTCAGTTCGACGACTACATCGGCAACCCCAAGGAAAGCGGCTACCAGAGCCTGCACACCACCGTCCTTTGCCTCGGCGCCCGTCCGCTCGAAGTGCAGATCCGCACGCACCAGATGCACGAGATCGCCGAGTACGGCGTCGCCGCTCACTGGCAGTACAAGGAGGGCCGTCCCCCGAAGACGGCGCAGGACGGCGTCGCCTGGATGCGGCAACTGCTCGAATGGCAACGGGAGATCGGTTCCTCCGAAGAGTTCGTCGAATCGGTCCAGCGCGACCTCTTCCAGGACCAGGTCTTCGTCTACACGCCGCGCGGCGATGTCAAAGACTTGCCCGCCGGCGCGACACCGCTCGACTTCGCCTATCGGGTCCACACCGATCTCGGCCATCGTTGCATCGGCGCGAAGGTGAACGGCCGCCTCGTCGCCCTCAACCAATCGCTGCACAACGGCGACATCGTCGAGATCATCGCCAGCAAGCAGCCGCGTGGACCATCACGCGACTGGCTCAACCAGAACCTCGGCTTCGTCAAGACGACGCACGCCCGCCAGAAGATCCGCCAGTGGTTCAAGCGCGACGCCCGCCAGGAGAACCTGGAGAAGGGTAAGGAACTGGTCGAGCGCGAGCTGCGCCGCATCGGCCTCACCCTCTCCGACTGGCAGGATGAGTTGCGCAAGCTCTTCCACACGGATTCGGTCGAGGACTTCTTCGCGCTGGTCGGTGACGGCTCGATCGGCACGGAGCGGATCGGCCGCGTGCTCGCGCCGCTGTTCGAAGAGGAGTCACCGCTGGAGACAGCCCCGACGCCGTCCCACCGACTGCCGCCGTCGTCGACGAAGGTGCAGGTGCTCGGCTCCGGCGACCTGCTCACGCAGATCGCGGGCTGCTGCTCGCCCGTCCCCGGCGACCCGATCGTGGGCTACATCACCCGCAGCCGCGGCGTCACGATCCATCACCAGGAGTGCGTCAACGTTCGCAACTCGGAGGAGTCGGAGCGGTTGGTCGACGTGAGTTGGGGCCAGGAGTCCCGCTCCTTCCCGGTGTCGATGCGGGTCGAGGCCTATGACCGGGTGGGCCTGTTGCGCGATCTCGCCGGCGTCGTCGCCGAGGAGCGGATCAACATCAACGGCGCCCACACCGACGAGCACGCGGACGGGAGCATCTCCGTCTACTTCACCGTCCACACGACCGGCATCGAGCAACTCACCCGGCTGATGGCGCGGCTGGAACAAGTGCGCGGTGTCAATAGCGTCAGCCGCAACCGTTTCGCCCACCGGCATACGGCCTGACCACGAATTGAACCACAGAGACGCAGAGGCGCAGAGCTTTTTTGGTGGGGAGAATGAGATTTACCACTCCACCCGAAAGCTCTCTGCGCCTCTGCGTCTCTGTGGTTCAAAAGAGGTGGGTCACGTCTCAAGGCGGTCCGAAGATACTATGGATAGAGAGACCAGGAGGTGAAGGTTCATGGGTCGTGACCAGCTTGAGGCGCTCGTGCGGATTTTGCAGGATCAGCTTGCGGAAGGTCCGCAGGGTGTCGTCGTCGGCTCCTGGTCGATCCGCTGGGACAAGGACATCGAGGGCTTCTACTTCGACAAGTGTGAGTGGGGCGGATATTGTGAGGAGCGTCCCTCGGTGATCAATCTCGCCGGCGAGGTCGTCGACCGCGGCGGCCCGCTCTTCGAACGCTGATGAGCGCCCTCGCCATCGCCACGCTCTGTCTGATGCTGCTTGGGCTGGCGGGGATCGTCATCCCAGGCATTCCCGGGGTTCTGCTCGTCTTCGGCGCCGCCGCGATCTTCTCACTCGTGAGCGGCTTCGATGAGTTCGGCATCGGCTGGCTGGCGCTGATGGGCCTGATTGCAGCGGCGGCGACCGCCTTCGATATCATCGCGGCGCCCGCCGTCGCAAGGAAGTTTGGCGCATCGAAGTGGGGCGTGATCGGGGCGATCGTCGGTCTGATCGCCGGCTTCTTCGTCGGCGGCCCCTTCGGCGCGATCCTCGGCCCCTTCGTCGGGGCCGTCGCCCTCGAAGCGATCTTCGGTCAAACGATCCGCCAGGCGTTTCGTAGCGGCATCGGCACCGCCGTCGGCTTCGTCGCGTCCCTCGCGATCGACGCCACCGCCTGCCTCGTGATCATCGCCTTGTTCATCGTGTTGGTGGTGACCTAGCCGTTAGCCATTAGCCGTTCGTACCTGCAAGGTCATCCGGCAACCTAATGGCTAACGGCTAACGGCTCAAGAGTACCGTTCTTCCTTCCACGGGTCGCCGTGGATGTGGTAGCCGTAGGTTTCCCAGAAGCCGGGGCGGTCGCGGTCCATGAACTCGAAGCCGCGCACCCATTTGGCGCTTTTCCAGAAGTAGAGCTTGGGAACGACGAGCCGGAGGGGGTAACCGTGGTCTGGGGTCAGCGGCTGGCCGTTGTGCTTGTCGGCAAGGAGCACGTCGGGGGTTGTCAGTTCTTCGTAGGAGATGTTCGTCGTGTAACCGCCGTAGGAGTGAATCATCACGTAGGCAGGCTCACGCTTGAAGCGAAGGCGCTTCATCAGTTCCGTCACGAGCACGCCGGAGAAGGTATTGTCGAACTTGCTCCAGTGGGTGACGCAGTGGATATCGCAGAGGACATCGGTGCGGGGCAGCGCCTGGAACTCGGCCCAGGTGAGGGTGAGCGGTTCCTCGAGGTAGTCGTCGCCGACGATGTGGAACCGCCAGGCGGCTTCATCGAAGCGGGGGATGCTGCCGTAGTGGAGGACGGGCCAGCCGTCGGTCAACCGCTGGCCGGGGGGCAGACGATCGCCGAGCTCCAGCTCCCGCTCTTTCCGCTGCTTGCCAAAGATATCCAGCGCCACTCCACACCCTCCATGCTCGATACCCCGCGTGCCGTTACAACGATCCTATGGGTGGTCGCTGAGGGCGGTCAAGGAAGTTCTCCGCGTTGAGGGGCGATTCCGGCGCGTGCTACGATCCAGCTATGAGCGACCTGCACTTCGACCGTGCGGACGACGGCGCCCGCTCGCCCGCTCCGAGTGCGGGGCAGACGGTCAACGTCGCGCAGGATGGCGATCTCACCTCGCCCGAGACCGCAGATACGAGTGCGTCACTTCCTGACGAACCGACGTCGCGTTCCAATTCTCACTGGCTTTCGTTCATCCTGACGGCGGTGGCGGTGGTCGTCGTCGATCAGATCTCGAAGCGTTACATCGATGCGAACCTGGCGGTGGGCGAATCCTGGCCGGATGCGTCCTGGCCGATCCGGATCATGCATGTGAAGAACACCGGGGCCGCGTTCTCGATGCTACAGAATCAGACGCTCTTTCTCACCGTGATGAGTGTCGTCGGGCTCGGTGCGATCCTGCTGTACTTCCTCTTTCGTCCGTCCGACCATCCACTGTTGCGGTTTGCGCTGGCGCTGCAGCTCGGCGGCGCGATCGGCAATCTGATCGACCGGGCGCTCCTGGGCGAGGTGACGGACTTCTTCAAGTTCCCGCGCTTTGCCGTCTTCAATGTGGCGGACTCAGCGATCTCGATCGGCGTTGCCACCGTCGTGATCTTCCTGCTCTTTGCGAACGACAAACCGAAGAAATCCCCGGACGAAACGTGAGCGCGCGGCACATGCTGGCGGCGGACCGGGCGGGCGAGCGGCTCGATGTCTTCCTCGCGCGGAGCCTGCCGGATCTCTCCCGCGCGCACGCGCAACGGCTGATTGCGGAGGGGTGTGTGCAGGTCAACGGTGGGACCGCGCGGCCGTCACTCCGGTTGGAAGCGGGGGCGCGGGTCGCCGTGGAGATCCCGGAGCCGGCGGCCATCGACCTGACGCCGGAAGCGATTCCGCTCTCGGTGAAGTACGAAGACGCTGATCTGATCGTCGTGGACAAACCGGCGGGGATGCCGGTGCATCCGGGTCCGGGCCACGAGCGCTCGACGCTGGTACACGCGCTCCTGGCCCACTGTCCCGACCTCGCCGGGATCGAGGGTACGGCTCGGCCCGGCATCGTCCACCGGCTGGACAAGGACACGAGTGGGTTGCTGGTCGTCGCCAAGAACGACCGGGCGCAGATGGCGCTGCAGGGGCAGATGGCGGCGCGAACGGCGCGGAAGGAGTACCTGGCACTGGTCCACGGTACACCGCCGCCGACCGGTACGATCGACGCGCCGATCGGGCGGCATCCGGGTCAACGCAAGCAGATGGCGATCGTCGCCGAGGGGCGGCCGGCGCGGACGCACTTCCGGTCGCTCGGCGCAGTCGGTGCAGAGACGCTGGTGCTGGCGCGACTGGAGACCGGCCGCACGCATCAGATCCGCGTGCACTTCGCGGGCATCGGCCATCCGATCATCGGCGACGCGGTCTATGGGAAGCGGTCGGACATCGTCGGCCGGCAGTTCCTTCATGCGTGGCGGCTGGGGTTCGCGCACCCACGCAATGGGGAATGGATCGCGCTGGAGGCGCCGCTGCCGGAAGACCTCGTCGCCGCGATGCGGATCACGCTGGCCCGCGCGGGGGTGGCCGATGTGAATGCGATGATCGAGAATCTCGTTGAGGCGGCAGGCTGAGCGCACCAACGCTTCGGCCCCGTGCTATGCTGTGGTCACGGGTGGTCACAGAAGGGGCGCCATGAAACGGGTGGGAGTCCGCGAGTTTCGGGATCATGCGACGCGGTATCTGGCCGGCGGTGAGGTACTGGCGATCGAGCGGTATGGCAGCCCGATCGGCTTCTATATTCCGGCCGGCGCCGGGCGACAAGAGCGCAGGGCCGAGGCGCTCGAACGGCTCGAGAGAACGATTGAGCGTGTATTGTCCCAAACCGGTCTCACGGAGGAGGAGTTGAGCCGCCTGTTCGATCTCTCCAAACCGATCCCCGAGCCGCCATGCCGTCACGAGGAACGAGACGGCGCAGACCACCATGCGACTGGCGGTTGACACCAGTACCCTGGTTGCCGAAGGCGTGCGTGCCCGCGGCCGTCGCTTGTTCGCCCATTCCGATCTCGATCTCGTTGTCGCGGCAGATGCCTGGTCGGAGACGGAGCACGAGTTGCGGAAACGTGTCGCGTTGATCGCCGGGCGCCGGAATCTCAAGGCGTCTGATGCAATCCAGATATTCGACGAGATCCTGGCCGCAATCACGGCGTGCGTGGCATCAGTGACCAATGAGGTCTATGTCCACAATCTGAACGAGGCATCCCGGCGAATTCCTCGGGATCAACGAGACGCACCAACTGTCGCGCTGGCACTGACGCTGGATTGCGGTATTTGGACCGCCGACTACGATTTCTTTGGTTGCGGCGTGCCCGTCTGGATCACCGAAATGCTACTGGCTCACCTCGATGCGCATGATGGTCAATAGACGGACGGAGGCAAAACGTCGGACCGAGTGCGGGAACTGTTTCCGAGGAGGAAGTGATGACTGTCCGTGTCCGTTACGCACCAAGCCCGACTGGGACGCCGCATGTGGGCAACATCCGCACGGCGTTGTTCACCTGGCTGCTGGCCCGGCACACGGGCGGCTCGATGATCCTGCGGATCGAGGACACGGACCGCACGCGCTTTCAGCCGGGCGCCTACGAGTCGATCATGGAGGGTCTGCGCTGGCTCGGGTTGGACTGGGACGAAGGGCCGGATATTGGTGGGGCGTTCGAGCCATATGTGCAGTCAGAGCGGCTGTCGCTGTACGAGGATGCGGCGCGGCGGTTGGTGGGGCAGGGTGACGCCTACTACTGCTTTTGCACGCCGGAGCGGCTGGAGGCGTTGCGGGAGGCGCAGCGGCGGGCGGGCAAGCCGACGGGGTACGACCGGCACTGTCGCAATCTGGACAAAGCGGATGTTCGGGCGAGGCTGGCGGCGGGGGAACCGGCGGTGGTCCGGTTCGCGATGCCGACGAGCGGCAAGACGGTGATCCACGATGCGGTGCGAGGTGACTCTACCTTCGACAACGCCAAGCTTGACGACCATGTGCTGCTCAAGTCGGATGGCTTCCCGACGTACCATTTGGCGGCGACGCTCGACGACGAGCTGATGCAGATCACGCATGTCCTGCGCGGGGAGGAGTGGATCAGCAGCGCGCCGCGACATGTCCTCTTTCACAAGGCGATGGGGGTGGAGCCGCCGGTCTACGCGCAGCTTCCGCTGATTCTGGGGCCGGACCGGAAGAAGCTCTCGAAGCGGAATGGGGACGCCGCCGTCACCGACTATCGGGAAGGTGGGTATCTGCCGGAGGCGCTGTTCAACTTCCTTGGGACGCTCGGCTGGTCGCTGGACGACAAGACGACACTGATCTCGCGGGAGGCGTTCATCGAGCACTTCGACCTGGACCGGGTGGGCAGCAGCCCGGCGATGTGGGATATGAAGAAGCTGGACTGGATGAACGGCGAATATGTCCGCGAGATCCCCGACCAGGAGTTGATGCGGGACGTGACCGAGGCGCTGGAGGAGCAGTTGCCGCCGGAGGTGCCACGCCCGGTGGACCGCGAGGTGATCGCGACGGCGCTGCCGGAGCTGAAGACGCGGCTGAAGCGGCTGACCGACGCGATGGCGTTGACTGAGTACCTGTTCCCAGAGGTGACGCTCTCCTACGAGAAGGAGGGACTGCTCGGCAAGCGTTTCGCGGAGGACCACGACGGGGCGCGCGCGGTGCTCGATGCGGAGCGGCAGCGATTGGAGACACTGCCGGAGTGGACGAAGGAGGCGATGGAGGCGGCATCGCGGGAGGTGTCGGAGGGGATGGGGCTCAAGTTCGGCGACTTCATCACGCCGGTTCGCGTCGCGGTCACGGGTCGAACCGTGCATTTGCCGATCTTCGTCGTGATGGAGATCATCGGCAAGGTGGAGACGCTGCGCCGGTTGGAGCAAGGTGCGCTGATGCTCGACACCGGCGCATAGTGCGAGCGATGTGCCAGGCGGCGGCCGGTGGTCCGCATCGAGAACGAGGGGCCGACCGCCGCGTGGCACTTTGACGTGGTTGCGAGTTGGTTGTTATTGAATTTTCAAGGTGCGCTGAAATCGAATCTCATTTGCTTGGTTGTTTTGCGCCGGCGAATCTGGGAGGGGTCCGCAGAACAGGTTATTTCGCGGGGTTGAATGCTCGGGCCGGCGAGCGTAGCTTCGGTGTTCTCCTTGATCGCGATAGCGTCGTCCTGAGGGGTACGTTAGGGAGCGCAACCCGGCGCGGTCAACGGTCAGATGTCACTCGTGTGGGTTGGCCGAGGAGGAGTGCCTCCAGATCCAGGCGGTTGGTGCGCGCAGCCTGGCAACGGACTGAACGAGGAACACGAGAAAGCCCCGAGACTGTTCGTGCCTCGGGGCTTTCGATTGGCGTTGGAAGTGGCGCGTTAGACGGCGACGAGGAGCAGCAAGCCAATCCCCAGGAGCAGGGCCGATGCGGCCGCGACCGTGGCGAGGGCGCCTGCACCGCGATTGCCGGAAGCGTGCCGGCGCATCATGATACCAAGCATCGATTTCTCCTTCACCGCCGAATCGTCAGGTTCGACGGCCCGCCGTTATTGTACCAAACTGACCGGTTCCTGCGGGAGCGGCTGCTTTAGTACAACGAACTGGCGCGGTATCTGATCGTCGGCGGGTTGGACTTGTTGCTGCTCGGAGCGGTACTGGGCGCGGCGCTGTTTCGCACGGCGCCCTAAGCGCGCTCGTTGGATGAGCATCACACCGTCCAAATGTATGGCGCACCGTCCGGACGTTACTCGGCGGCGTCGATCGAATTGCTGGGAGGGGGTTCGTCAGCAAGCAGCCGGTCGATGATTGGGCGATGCTGAGTGATCAGTGCAGACAAAGCATCGTATCGGGCGCACTGGGCCGGGGTGAGCTGGCCCTGCTTGGCCCACCGCTGAAGTTCGAGCCACCGGTCCTCGCGGATGGGCCACTCGAGAACGAGGTTGAGCTGCTCATGGTCTTCCCACGTGTCCCACTCGTCCGCGATCTGCGGCACCATCTCCCATTCTCTGACGAGGTATGTGAGATAGTCCTCAGCCCACTCTTGTACGTTGAACTCTGTGTCTACCTTAGCCATCGTGCGTTTCGCGGAATGCTTATTGTGGATTCGTCGGTGTACTGATATGCGGTGATGATAGCGCCGCGATCAACAGAATAGATGACGGCGAAGTTGCGACGTGTTCTCCGTCCCCGGCGGACAGCCGGTATGACCGACTCGGTGGGAACCAGCGCGGCGGCCATCGTACCGCCACGTCGAATATAGACTACCAGCCGAGCCGTCGGATGTCGCACTGCCCGCCGAAAAGCTCGGACATACTGTTGGGCTGTGATTCCCGGCGCCCATTGCCGTTCGACTACCACACGCTTGATCAGGTGGCAGATAAGAGACGGCACCGGAACTGCCAGGCTATATCGTCCGTATGTGAGATGTCGTTCCGGCAACGGCGCTCGAATCTCACGCGGTTCGAACGGAGCGGTCGTAATCCGTGCGATGATTTGATCAATCTCGGTACTGTCCGGCTGCCGGCCTGTTGCGATCAACTCCGCGATCAGCTGGCGGGATTCCTCGGCTCTCTGCTGCCTACCTTTGGGCCACCGCTGCCCGGAGTTGTCGCTCATACGCGGCGTTGGGCTTCGTATTCGGCGCGGGTGGCGTCGTTGGGTGGGTAGACGCCGCGGATGGAGGCGCCGGCGTCGATCTTGCGATGGACGAACTGTTCGAGGCGTTCTTGTTCGGCGGCGTCGGCGGCGACTTCGGATGCGATGGCGCGAGGCAGGACGAGGACGCCGTCGTCGTCGCCGACGATGATATCGCCGGGGAGGACGAGGACGCCGCCGCACTGGATCGGGAGTTGTTCGTCGGCGGCGACGTGGATCGCGGTGTGCTGGAGGGGGTGGGCGCCGGCAGCAAAGACGGGCATGCCGACCGAAGCGACGGCGGCGGCATCGCGAACAGCGCCGTCGGTGACGAGGGCGACGGCGCCACGCCGGGCGATGCGGAGGGTGAGGATGTCGCCAAGGATGCCGGCGCGGAGGTCGCCGCGGGCGTCGACGACGAGCACCTGACCGGGGCCGATGGTCTCGACGGCGTGGCGCTGCGGGTAATCGGGGTTGGCGAGGAAGGTCGGCTCGCCCACGTCTTCGCGTGTGGGGAGCATGCGGAGGGTGTATGCCTCGCCCGCGAAGTGCATTCCCGTTTGCAGAGGGCGCGGTCCGGTCATGCAGACGGAGCGGAGGCCACGACGGGCGAGGGCAGTGCTGAGGGTGGCAGTGCTGGCGATCCGTAGATCCTGCCAGAGTTGTTCGGGGAGCGGTTGGGAGTCGTTTGGCTTCAACATTCGGGTGGCACCTCTTCGTGCAGCGTGGGAACCGCACGGGCGGCGCGGTTCGCTCGGCCCATCGTACAAGCGCGGCGGGCACAACGAGGCGGACTTCGATGATGCTTTCCAGGCTCCGTGTCATACTTGTGACGACGACGTGTCCATTTCGAGGGAAAGATCGATGATTCGTGCGGCGATATGGATGCTCATACTCTCAATCCTGCTCTTCTGGCTGCCGGTGGTGGGTCCGCTGATCGCGGGGATCGTCGGCGGTCGGATGGCGGGTGGACCCGGACGGGCGGTAACGGCGGCACTGCTGCCGGCGCTGATTGTGGCCGTGCTCGCCTTTATCGTCGCTGCGATATTCTCGCTGCCGCTGGTCGGCGCCGTCGCCGGGTTCGGGCTGATTGTGGTGGCAATTGTGAACAGCATCCCGCTGCTGGTGGGTGCGATTATCGGGGGCATCCTGTAGGTCGATTCGAGAATCAAGGACACCGGCCGTCGCTGTCACCCTGAACGCAGTGAAGGATCTCGGCGGTGAGTCTGCGTCCGAGATCCTTCGCTGGCGCTCAGGATGACACGGTTGCTACTTCGAACTCAGCTTTAAGCGACGCGGATGACGATCTTGCCGAAGTTCGCGTTGGCGGCCATGTACTCGTGGGCGGCGGCAATCTCGTCGAAGGAAAAGATGCGATCGACGACCGGCCGCAACGCGCCGTTCTGGAAGAGTGGCATCGCGTGGCGCTGGAACGACTGGGTCAGGCCGATCTTCTGCTCCAGGGGCCGGGCGCGGAGGACGGTGCCGAAGAGGCGGAGCCGCTTTTGCATGAGGATGCCGAGGTTGATCGGGGCGGTGGGGCCGCCCATCGTGCCGATGAAGACGATGCGGCCGAGTGGGGCGGCGCTGGCGAGGTTCTGCTCGAGGTAGGGTCCGCCGACGAAATCGAGGATGATGTCGGCGCCGCGCCCGTTCGTCGCTTCGATGACGGCCTCGCGGAAGTCGGTGGTGTGGTAGTTGATCGCCACATCAGCGCCGAGCGCGCGGGCGCGGGCGACCTTCTCCGCGCTGCCGGTCGTGGTGAGGGCGCGGGCGCCGGCGGCGCGGACGAGCTGGATCGCGGCGGTGCCGACGCCGCTGCCGCCGGAGTGGACGAGCACGGTGTCGCCGATCATCAGTTCCGCCTGGGGATAGAGAGCGTCGTAGGCAGTGAGGAAGACTTCGGGAATCGAGGCCGCCTCTTCAAGACTCATACCCTCGGGGACCGGGATCGCCATGCGCTCGTGCGTCGCGACGAGGGAGGCGTAGCCGCCGCCGGCGAGGAGGCCCATGACGCGATCGCCGGGCTTGTGCAGCGTCACCTTGGGGCCAACGCGTTCGACGATGCCGGCAAACTCCAGGCCGGGGATCTCGTGGGTGGCACGCGGGCCGGGTTGGGGATAGCGGCCGGTACGCTGGAGCAAGTCGGCCCGGTTGAGCGCGGTCGCGTGGACACGGACGAGCACCTCTTCCGGCCCCACGTCGGGGTCGGGCGCCTCGCCGATGCGAAGGACTTCCGGACCACCGTACTCGGTTAGGACGACCGCGCGCATACTCACCTACTTTTCACCGCAAAGACGCAAAGAAACGCAAGGGCGCAGAGATTCTGTTGACCTGTCGAATATGTAGCGTCGATTCATCTCGTGTCGCGAAGAGTGAGATTCTTCGCTTCGCTCAGAATGACAATTTACCCTTGGCGTTCCTCTGCGTCTCTGTGGTTCGTCTCAGAAAAATGCGAGGCCCCGAGCAACCTCGCGTACCGGGTCCGGGCTTCATCCGCCGTCACTGGGTACTTCCGCGCCTGCGAAGCAAGCTCCGCCGCGTCGGGTGCTCCAGGGACTTTGTCCACCCGGCCGACATCGCGTCAGCCGCTCGGGGCAAGAGTGAGGATAGGCGGCGGGGTGGAGGGCTGTCAACGAAGATTGGATAGAAGGTAGGCCGGTTCGAGCCGGCGATTGTCGGGTTTCCATCTATGAGACAGAACGGAGCGATCGACGCACCGGTCGGCAATGTGCGTCGGAAGCGCGCGGATGGATCAGGCGGGATGAGTCTCTTCATCGGCAGTGGCGAGATCCTCCAGCATGAGGTCGAGGCGCGGCCGCGGTAGCCATTGCCCGCGCACCATCACGCCGATGGGATGGGCAGCGTGGGCGACATCCTCCAGCGGGTTGCCGTCCAGGAGGAGCAAATCGGCACGGCGTCCGGCTTGGACTGTCCCCCATTCAGCTGCCGCTCCCAGGAATGTTGCGGCATCGTGTGTGCCTGCCCGAATCGCCTCGTATGGGGTGAGTCCGGCGTCGACCAGGTGGGCGAGTTCGTCGTGGAGGGCGAAGCCGGGGGTGACGAGGCGATTGGGGGTGTCGGTACCGAGCAGCAGACCGGCACCGGCATCGCGCAATTCCAGAGTCAACGCCTTTCGCAGGGCATTGCCCCGACGGACCCGGTCCCAGTCCGCCGGTGACGCGTTGCGGATGGAGTCATCGGTCCGCGCGTCCCAGAATGCGCGCGTCGCCGCGGGCACATAGCGCATCTCCGGTCGGGCAAACAGTTCCTCAGATTGGGCGACTGAGACCATTCGCTCGCGGAGGATCAGCGTGACACAGTTCCACGTCCCGGCGGCGCGAGTTGCCTGCGCCACGCTTGATAGCCCCAGCTCCTCGACGATGGGAGGCACTCTGCCAAGCGGACTGCAATAGCCTTGCAGGTGCTCGATTGAGGACTGGCCGGCCTCCAAGACGCTCCGCAGACCAACCGCCTGTGGGACGTGGCCGGCGACCGGAATATCGCGCTGCCCGGCAGCATCGATCAGCCCGTCATAGGCGGCACGGGACAGGTTGTTGTAGACCTTAATGAAGTCGTAGCCGGTCTGCTGCTGGCCGGCGACTGCACGCTCGGCATCGGCGGCGCTGGTGATGACGGTGCTACCCGGCCAGACGGGAGGTGACCCGTCGCAGATCGGGCCGGCGGTGACGATGCTTGGACCGAGCAACACCCCACGTTCGATTCGGTCGCGTCGTTCAAGGTGGTCCGGCTTACCCCACATGTTGCGAACCGTCGTGATGCCGTTGACCAGGAACAGCGCCAGCATCGATTCGTCATGCAGGTGGACGTGCATGTCGGCCAGGCCGGGCATCAGGTAGCGGCCGTCGCCGGCAATGGTGACTGTCTCCGGCGGAAGCGGAAAGGTGTCCATCGGACCGATCGTGACGATGTGGCTGCCATCGACCAGGACGGTCCGGTGGGGTAGCAGTTGCTCCCGGTCCATGGGCACGACCGTGACATCGACGAACGCGACCGGCATGTCTATGCTCCTCGTCGTCGGATGCTCTCATGTGGAAGGATAGCCGGGTCCGGCGTGAGGGGATGAGCGAGGATCACCGAATTGCCGGAACACCGGTGTGTTACGTCGCTTCGGTGGCGGCGTTGCTCGTGGTGCGTGCGGCGGAGGAGTATGCTCGTCGCTGGACGACTTTGGTTGGGAGGGGTGAGTGCGATGTCGCAGTTCTTTCATGATGGCAACCGGCAGCTGCAGGACCAGTTCGATACACGAAGGCTGGCGGACCGGCTCGAAGAGCGGATGATTGGGGACACAATCGGGGAGCGGGACAAGCAGTTCATCGAGGGCCGCGACATGTTCTTTCTCGCCACTGCCGACGAGCATGGGTTCCCCAACTGCTCATACAAGGGCGGCGATCCGGGGTTCGTGCGGGTGGTGGACGAGCATACGGTGGCGTTCCCGAATTACGACGGCAACGGCATGTACTTGTCGATGGGGAATGTGCTCGTCAATCCGAACGTCGGAATGCTCTTCATCGATTTCGAGCGGGGGCGGCGGATGCGGCTGAATGGCGTCGCCAGCATCGACGCGGAGGATCCATTGATGGTGGAGTACCCGGAGGCGCAGTTCATCGTGCGTGTGCGGGCAGCGGAGGTATTTCCCAACTGCCCGCGGTACATTCACCGGTACCAGTTGGTTGAGCGGTCGCAGTATGTGCCGCACGCGGAGTGCGAAACGCCGGTGCCGGATTGGAAGCGGAGCGAGTGGGCGCACGACGCGCTGCCGGCGAATGATCCGGCGCGCCGGTGAGCGCGCGGCAATGGGCAATCGGCAATCGGCAATGGGGGACCGAGCAGTGAACCGTGACCGTCCCCCATTGCCGATTGCCGACTGCCGATTGCCGGACATTTGATGTACCATCGACCGCGCCACCTCGGGCGAAGAAGACGATGACGACGATCGAGCGGCCGCAAAAGGGGACGACTCTCGAGCGGCCACCGGCCCGGTTCCTGCCGAGCGGCGACGATTCGCCGGTGGCGCGCTGGTTCATCTACAGCGCGATCGGCTGGCTGATGCTGAACGTGCTGCTCGGGATCGTGCTGTCGATCTTCCTCTATACACCGGCGATCCAGGATGTGATTCCGCAGGCGCTGCGTTCGGAGCTCAACTTCGGACGGCTGCGGCCGGTGCACGTCGGTGCGGGGATCTTCGGCTGGATCTCGATGATGTGGATCGGGGCGGCGCTGTATGTGACGCCGCGGCTGCTGCGGACGCGGCTGTTCAGTGAGCGGCTCGCCTGGGGGACGTTCGTCCTCTGGAACGCGGCGATCCTGGGCACGGTGATCACACTGCCGTTGGGGTACACGCAGGGGCGGGAGTACGCGGAGATTCCCTGGCTGTTCGACCTGATGATCGTCGCGGCGTTGGCGATGCTGGCGGTGAACCTGTGGGGGACGGTCGTGCGGCGGCGGGAGCGGCGGGTCTTCGTCAGTGTCTGGCTGTTTGCGATCTCGGCGACGGTGAGCGTCTTCGTCTACGCGATCGGGAACAAGATCTGGGATGTCACCGGCAGTTACACCGGGCTGAACGACGCGATCATTCAGTACTTCTATATTCACAACCTGTTCAACGCCTGGTTCACGACCTCGGCGCTGGCGGTCGTCTTCTATCTGTTGCCGAAGTTGACGGGCAATCCGCTGTTCAGTCACCGGCTGGCGATGTGGGGATTTACCAGTGTCTGGACGGGACAGCATCATGCGCTGTACAGTCCGGCGCCGGAGTGGCTGGAGATCACGTCGGTGGCATTCAGCATCCTCGCGATCATTCCGAACGCGGCGCTGGCGTGGAACTTCTTCATGACGATGCAGGGGGCATGGTGGAAGATCCGCGAGAACCTGGCGCTGCGCTGGCTGGCGGTGGGGGTGATCTTTTACCTGTTCACCTGTGTGCAGGGGATCGCGCAGTCGTTTCGGACGTTCAGCTCGTACATCCACTTCACCAACTGGACGATCGGGCATTCACATCTGGCGTTCGTGGCGGACTATAGCTTCTTCGGGTTCGCGCTGGCGGTGTATCTGTTGCCGCGGATGCTGGGCCGGCCGCTGGCGGCGCGGCGGGTGGCGGAGTGGCATTTCTGGCTGACGTTCGTTTCGCTGACGGTGTTCATGTATGTGCTGTGGTTCATCGGCATCATGCAGGCGGACGCGTGGGCGGATCAGGTGCCGTTCCTGGAGACGGTCCGCGACCTGAAGCCGTGGTTTTTTATCCGGTTGGTGGCGGGCGCAGTGCTGGCGGTTTCGCAACTGCTGTTCCTGTATGTGGTGATCCGGACGATCCGGAGTCCGCGGCAGCAGCCGGAGGATGCACCGATGCCGGCGGTGCTGGTGGGATAGAACGATGGGAGTTCCCGGCAATCTCGTCCGGCTGGTGGTTGGGTCGCTGATCTTCCTGGTGGTGGGAATCGGCGGGACGATCCTGCTGCCGTATCTGGTCGACGATCCCGGCGACGCGGCGGCGCGGGATCTGACACCGCAGGAGGCGCGGGGTCGGTCGATCTACAAGCGGGAGGGCTGCTGGTACTGTCACACGCAGCAGGTGCGGGAGACGGAGGCGAACAAGGGAACGGTGACGCTGCCGGGCGACATTGGTGATGAGACCTTTCCGAAGGACTATGCCGGGCAGAAGCCGACCTTCTGGGGGACGGAGCGACAGGGGCCGGATCTGAGCCATACGGGCAGCCGGCAGAGCGAGGTCTGGCAGCGGGAGCATCTGAAGAATCCGCAGAGCACGAGCCCCGGCAGCCTGATGCCGTCCTTCGGCCATCTGCCGGCCGAGGAGATCGAGGCGCTGGTGGCGTATCTGATGAGCCTGAAATGAACGGGAGGGATATCGAGCACTTGCCAACTTCGAACGCCGAGGAGACACAGTGTTACGATAGAGCCAGCATGACCACGACGCACAACTCAAAGCCGCATCCCGCCAACGACGTGCCGGGCATCGTCTATGACCCGGTGGCGCGTCGCGCCCGCGTTGCCGGCGCCGGCCTTGAGGTATGGGAGATCATCAACGGCTACCGTTCCGTCGGCTATGATTGGGAACGACTCGAGCGGTCGTTTGGCCAGCTTTCTCGGTCCCAGCTCAAGGCCGCGGTGACCTTCGCAAACCGCAATCCACGGTTCATTGCAGCCGAGATCGCCGAGAACGACGCCGCCGAAGATCGATTCTTTGGTCGCACGCCGCGGCCGACTGACCTGCCCGCCGTCTATGAGATTCCATCTCGATGAGGATGGGTCGCAGGTCGTTTCGGCGCTCGGTCGAGAACGCTACCGTCTCGACATCAGTTCGTCTCACGAGCTGGGGCTGGAGGGAATGACGGATGGCGAACTGCTGCGCTGGTGCGGACTGCAAGAGCGCTGTGTCGTTACCAAGAACGGGAAGGATTTCATCCGCCTCACCCGGCAATTTCAGGCCGAAGGGCTGTCTCACGCCGGCGTTCTCGTGATCCCACGTTCGATCGAAAACGACGAGTTCGCGCGCATCGCGCGGGCGCTGGCTTGGTTCCAGGAATCGCACCCTGAGGGTGTCCCACCGTACTTCGTCGACTACCTGCGTGATCCCCCTGGTGTCTGATACCTTCCGTTCATGGACATTCCGCTTCAGCCGATCAGCTATGTGGTCTTTGTGGTGGTGCTGACCGTGACAATCGTTTCGTCCGGGGTTATCCTTTTTGCTGCGTTGACGGGGCGGACGGGCGATCCCGGCGTGGAGCGGGATGAATGAGTGTTGTGCGGGCAACGGGTGAGCCGGCGGTCGGGGCCGCGGAACAGGCGGAGGATGACCGGCTGATTGGCGGCGAGGTGGAGGCGGGGAGCGGACGCGCGCCCGGGTTTTTCCGCTGGCTGAACATCGGTCTGTATGTGGCGGCGATCATGTATTTGATCCTGAACCGAGTCGAGAGTTATGCGATTCTGCTCGTGCTCGCGGTGGCGCTGACGGCCTGGACGATCTACTTCGCCACGCAGAAGAAGCCGCCGGAGCCATAGCGACGGAGCCTGCCATGTCGACACCGGGGGAGTCCCGCTGGAAGCAGATGGTCGCGGCGCTGGGACGACGCGTCGGGCTGTCGCCGCGCGAGGTGGAGATGGCGACCGAGGGCCGGGTGAAGGCCGCTGAGGTCGAGCAGATCACGACGCAGGCCCTGGCATCGATGGCCGGCAATGGGCCGCCGGCCGAGGCACCAGCAGTTGATGATACGCAGCAGCAAATGAGGGAGGAAACACCAATGGTTACAGCTGACCGCGCCCAGGAAGCCAATGAGTACATGAAGGAGCGGATGCTTTTCACGCCGCGGATGTTCCAGGTGATTAACACCGTGGCGCCGGCGGCGGGCGAGCGATTCGCCGACTACTACGAAACGGTCTTCGGCGATGGTGCGATTCCCCGCAGGCTGAAGGAGTTGATGTTCGTCGCGATCGGCGTCACCTGGCGGTCGCCCGCCTGCCTGATCCACGTGATCCCGGCGATCGAGGCGGGTGCATCCGACGAGGAGATCTTCGAGGCGGTGGCGGTGGCGGTGAACGGCGCCGGCTTCGTTCCGGGCGGCGCGGGCATTCCCTACGCCTTCCAGTACGCCGTCAAGGTACTGGAGATCGCGGCGAAGTACCGCGCCGGCGAGCCGTGGGAGTACATCCAGCCGGCGGAGTTCAAAATGTAACGGGCGGCAATCGGGAATCGGCAATCGGCAATGGGGTTCCGGACTCACCACTGCCGATTGCCGACTGCCCATTGCCTCCCCGAAGGGGGAAGACATGCCGGTTTCAGGGGTACCGCTCTTTCCGGTGACGGTGGTGGGGAGCTGGCCGCGGCCGGACTATCTGCTGAAGGCGCTGCGCGAGCGGCAGGGCGGGCGGATCAGCTTCGATCAGTTCAATGACGTCGCGGACCGGGCGGTGCTGGAGTGTCTGACGTATCAGGATGACGCCGGCGTCGATATCGTCAGCGACGGCGAGCAGCGGCGCGACAACTTCTATTCGTTCATCACGGAGAAGCTGGAAGGCGTCACGCTGATGTCGCTGGCGGACATCATGGATGTGGTCGAGGATAAGTCCTCGTTTGAGGCGATCCTGCGGCAGCGGGATACGCCCGCCTTCGCCATCCACAATCCGACGGTCGTGAGTACGCTGGCGCCGCGGATGCGGCTGGCGGTGGATGAGTACCAGTTCCTGCGCCGGCACACGGATAAGCCGATCAAGGTGGCGCTACCCGGCCCGTACATGATGACGCGGGCGATGTGGGTCGAGGGGATCACAAACAAGGCATACGCTGATCAGGAGGCGCTGGCGGACGATTTCATCCGTATCCTGCGGGATGAGCTGATCGCGCTGCGCGACGCCGGCTGTGCCTTTGTCCAGTTCGACGAGCCGGTACTCTCCGATGTGCTGTTTGGTCCGGATATTAAGGAGCGGACCTTCATGTGCGCCTCGATGGCGGCATCGTCGGGCGATCCGCACAAGGAGATGACCTGGGCGGCGCGGATGATGAACGCGGTCGTCGATGGAATTGATGGCATCGAGACGGGCGTGCACGTCTGCCGGGGCAACTTCACGCGCAACGAGAGCGGGTTACTGAGCGGCAGCTATGAGCCGATGATCATGTATCTGCTGCTGATGCAGCTCGATCAGCTCGTGCTCGAGTACGCGACGCCCCGTGCGGGCGACCTCGATGTCTGGGCGCGCTTCCCCAGGGCGCGGGAGATCGGCCTCGGCGTCGTCAATCCTCGCTCCGACGAGGTCGAATCGGTCGACTCGGTCGTCGCCAAGGTGACGGAGGCGCTGGACTACTTCGCGCCGGAGCAGATCTACCTCAACCCGGACTGTGGCTTCGGCACCTTCGCCGAGCGGCCGATGAACGGCCCCGCGATCGCCGGCAAGAAGCTGGCGGTGATCGGCCAGGCAGCGCGCGAGCTTCGCAAGACGCCGGTCGGGGCGCGGTAACGACGGGGGATTTGAACCGCAAAGACGCAGAGGACGCAAAGAAACGCAAAGGTCAGTCTTGTCATTCTGAGCGCCGCGAAGCATCTCGCCGTGAGTCTGGTCACATGGCGAGATGCTTCGTCGCTCCGCTCCTCAGCATGACAATGCGCCCTTTGCGTCCTTTGCGTCCTCTGCGTCTTTGCGGTGAAAGGACGGTCAGATGACAGCCGAACGGGTGGATGTGCGGAATGGGATTGATTGGGGGGAGTTCGAGGAGGCGCTGGGGGTCGTTGGGGCAGAGGCGAAGAATGCGCGGGCGCCGAAGGCGTCGCGGGTGCGGTGGCTGGGGGGGCTGAAGTTGAAGGTGGGGGTGCGG
>JBFXAN010000111.1:0-21704 GCA_050184225.1 Dehalococcoidia bacterium
CAGGTGAAGCGCTGGGGGGCGGAGCCGGCCGGTCCGGTGTAGCGAATCGTCACCGTGCCATCACGCCGGCCGTCGGCCGTGCCCATCACGACATCGGTGAACGGTGACCCAACCCACGACAGCCCGCCGCCACCACCGCCGCCGCCGCCGCCGCCTTCGATACCGAAACCGCCTTCATTGTCCGGACGGCATTGCCGGGCAGGCGCGGCGCCGCCCGCGCCCGCGCCGAGGCCGGTGCCGCCCCCGCCGGCACCGGCGCCGGGCGATTCCTCGCTGACGGCATCACCGCCAGTGCCGCCGTTCTGGCCGACGAGGAAGACGCCGCGCCCGCCACCGCCACCGCCGCCGGCCGCGACGAGGAGCAGCCCCGGCACCCGGCCAATCTCGAAGGCGTTGCGGATGCCGGTCGCACCGCCGCCACGGCCACCGGACTCACTGGCGGAACTGCCGCCGGCGCCGCCGGGGATATGGCCGTAGCCGGTGCGGCAGCCGACCTCGATCGTGAGCAGGTCGCCGGGGGTGACCGCGAGCGTGCCGCGCACCGTGCCGCCACGGCCGGCGGTCCCGGTCGTGTCGCTGCCGGCCGCGCCCGCGGCCTCGACCGCGAGCTGGGTGACACCGGGCGGCACGCTGAACGGCTCGGGGTGACCGAGGCAGCCGTACTCGACCGTCTGCTCCACCATGCCTTGCGCGCGGGCAGCGGGCAGATGATCCGCGCCCGCCCGCGCCGCCAGGAGGACGGCCATGAAGGCCGCTACCCCAATCCACCGAATCAGCCTATGCCTCATGGCGCGCTCCTCACGGTCAGTCGATTCTCGCAACCCGAAATGGACGCCCGCGCTGTCTATGACGAGCGCGGGCGCCGCGGTCCGCATTGGATCATCCTTGTGTTCGAGGACGGGCCACGGCCGGCACCTCCGACGCACTGGCCCACCACCACTGTGGCGCGGATGCTAGGGTGATTCGCGGGTCATGTCAACAGCATTGCGCGCCGTGTAGCCGGCATTTCACGGTCATGACAGTCGCGCGGGCGCCGGCACTGATCGGCGTGAATTGGTGTGATGCACGGGCTGCGGGCTGCGATCTCGTGATGCCGATGGACGCCGCCTCCTCCGGCCATCGACGGAGACGGTGGCCGGGACCATCGTCGTGGCTGGTGCTGCCCGGATCGCCATTCCCCGTCCTCATGCGAGCGGGCAGAGTAGTGATACGCACACGGCGCGTCCCCGTGACATCACCCCAGGGGCAGGTATTCCATGAGGCCGTTCTACGCTGTCGTGATCAATGCCCTTGCCGGGTCGCTGACCAACACGTTCGTCTGGTTCGCCGTGACGTTCTGGGTCTACCTCGAAACTCGCTCGGTCGTGGCCACCTCGGTGATGGCGGGCGTCTATACGGGCACCACCGCCGTCTCCGGCTTCTTCCTCGGCTCGCTCGTCGACCGCTACCCGAAGAAGACCGCGATGCTCCTCTCGAGCCTGATGTCGCTCGTGCTCTACAGCGTGGCCGGCATCCTCTTCTTGGCTACCCCGCGCGATGTGTTTGCTGATTCCACCAGCCTTCCCCTGCTGGGGTTCATCGTGCTCACACTCGTCGGTGCCATCGCCGGCAACGTCCGCACGATTGCGCTCTCCACGCTGGTGACGCAGCTGGTGCCGGAGCCTGAACGAGACAAAGCCAACGGCCTGGTCGGGACGGCGAACGGCATTGCCTTCTTTATCGCGTCCATCTTCAGCGGGCTCGTGATCGGCGTCCTCGGCATCGGCTGGATGCTCGCGCTGGCCGTCGTCCTCACCGCCCTCGTGATTGGCCATCTGCTTACCCTCCACATCCCCGCACACGCGTCCGCGCAGGTACTGACCATGACGGCAGCAGGCGCCGACGCTGGTGGTGTCGGCACGTCCATTGACCTGGCCGGCACGATCCGGGTGATTCGCGCCGTCCCCGGTCTGGCGGCGCTGCTCGTGTTTCAGACCTTCAACAACTTCCTGGGCGGCGTCTTTATGGCGTTGATGGACGCCTATGGCCTGTCGCTCGTCTCGGTCGAAGTGTGGGGCGCCATCTTCGGCGTCTTGAGCCTGGGCTTCATCGTCGGCGGCGTCGTCGTGGCGCGGGTTGGCTTGGGGCCGAACCCCCTGCGCACGCTCTTGCTGGTCAACGTCGCCATGTGGACGATCTGCATCCTCTTCCCGCTGCAAGCTTCGATCATCCCCCTCACCGTCGGCATGGCGATCTGGCTGTGCCTGATCCCGGCCGCGGAAGCGGCGGAACAGACCCTCCTCCAGAAGCTGATTCCGCTGGAGCGGCAGGGCCGCGTCTTTGGCTTCGCGCAGAGTGTGGAGCAGGCGGCGGCACCGATTACCGCCTTCTTCATCGGCCCGCTCGCCCAACTCATCTTCATCCCGTTCATGACGACGGGGGCGGGCGTGGAGCTGATCGGCGGCTGGTTCGGGACAGGCAGCGATCGGGGCATCGCCCTGGTGTTCATCGTCGCCGGGCTGCTCGGCCTCGCCGCGACGCTGTTGGCACTACGCTCGGGCGCCTATCGGCGGCTCACCGCCCACGTTCTGGCGCCGCCGGCCGAGGTCGCCGTCGGGGTCTAACGCGCGGTGGCATCAGTGCTACCCGCAGGCCAGCCACGCGGCGCTGACCGGGTGTCCTCCACCCACCCCATGAGCGTTGTTGAAAGCTCGCCGGCGGGCTGGCGTAAGCCATGCCCGTTTTGGCCTCGCCGAAGCGTGATTCGATCCAAACCGTTCGCTTGCACGCTCTGACTTTGTGACGTAAAGTACTTCGTACTACGGGACTGAAGCGCGCGGGCCGACCGGCGCTCGCGGCAGCTCACCGTACGCGGGACGAGCCTGCCGGCGCGGTGCCGCGGTGGGCTCTCACAGAGAGGAGCGACGACGCATGACCATCGCACTTCCCTTCCAGCGCTGGCGCGCCGTGGTTGGCAGCATGGCGGTGACACTGGTTCTGATTGCGATCCTCGCCACGCCGCAGGGGCGTAGCGCCGCCGCCCAGTTTCTCGGCCTGTTCCGCTCGGAGCGGTTCGAGGCAGTGCCTTTCAGTACCGCGCAGCTCCAGGACCTGGAGAAGACCTTTGCCGAGATCGAGCAGCTCGGCCGCGTGGAGGGGCTGGACGGCCTGGGCGACGGGCCGCGTCAGGTGAGCACGGTCGCGGAGGCGGCGCAGATCGCCGGCTTCTCCCCGAAGACGCCGGACCCATCATCGCTGCCGGCAGGTGTGAGCGCGACGCCGTCCGCGATCATGGTGCGTCCTGCCGGAACCGTGCGCTTCACCTTCGACCAGGCGAAGGCGCGGGAGCACGAGCGCGCCACCGGGCAGCCGGGTGTGCAACTGCCAGACCGGTTCGATGGCGCCTCCGTCGTGATCCACGCACCGGCCACCGTGGTGCTCCGGTACGGTGGGCCTGCCGGGATGGGCATGTTCCCCGGCGGGATCGGGATGCTGGTCGGCCAGGCGGAGGCACTGACGATCGAGGTGCAGGGGAACGTGAGCCTCGAGGAGATGCGGGTGTTCCTCCTGGGCTTGCCGGGGCTCTCACCCCAGACCGTGCGGCAGCTGCGGGCGATCGAAGACTGGCAGAGCACCCTCCCGATCCCGATCCCCGTGGATGAGGTGAACTGGCAACGGACGACGGTCGCGGGCGCGTCCGGGCTGCTCCTGGGGGACAATAGCGGCCTGGGCAGTATCGTTATCTGGCAGAAGGACGGTCATCTCTACGGTGTCGGTGGTGGCTACTCGGCCCAGGAAGTCCGGAGCGTTGCCGATGGTCTCCGTTGAGCGCCTGGAGACGAACCCGGCAGCCGCGACCGTCCCCGCGATCGAAGCGGCCGGCCTGCGCAAGGTGTATGGCCGCACGGTCGCGTTGGAGGAGCTGAGCCTGCGCGTGGAACAGGGCGAGGTCTTCGGCTTCCTCGGTCCCAACGGTGCGGGCAAGACGACGACGGTCAAGATCCTGATGGGCCTTGTCCGGCCGACCGCCGGTGAGGCGCGCATCTTCGGTCGGCCGGTGGACGAACCAGAGGCGAGACGCCGGGCCGGCTATCTGCCGGAGAACTTCCGCTTCCATGACTGGCTCACCGGCGCGGCGCTGCTGGACTTCCACGGGCGGCTGGCCGGGATGACCGCCGCCGATCGGCAACGGCGCATCCCGGAGGTGATCGGCCGGGTCGGTCTGGCGGGCCGCGGCGGTGACCGTATCCGCGGCTACTCCAAGGGGATGACACAGCGCATCGGCCTCGCCCAGGCGATCCTCCACCGGCCGGACGTGGTCCTGTTAGATGAGCCGACCTCGGCGCTGGACCCCGTCGGCCGGCGGGAGGTCCGCGACCTGATCCGGTCGCTGCGCGCGGACGGGTTGACCGTGTTCATCAACTCCCACCTGCTCAGCGAGGTGGAAATGGTCTGCGACCGTGTGGCGATCGTCGCGCGGGGGCGGGTGGTGCGGGCCGGCCGCCTGGAGGAACTGCTGGACGCCGCGTCGTTGCGGGTCACGCTGGATCGGGTGGACGACGATCTCGTTCAGACGTTGGGCGGCATCGCGCCGGTGGCGAACGTCGAGGGGACGACGGTGACGCTGGAGGCGGAGGCGGAGGCGGCGCCGCTGGTCGCGGAGGCAGTGATCCAGGCAGGCTACCGGCTGTTCGGCCTCGTGCCTGTGCACCGATCGTTGGAGGACGTCTTCATGCAACTCGTGGAGGAGAAGCCGTGAACGCGCTCATCATTGCCCGCTTCACGCTGCAGGAGGCGGTCAGCCGCCGCCTGATCCTGGCGGGGGTGCTGCTAAGCGGCGCCTTCCTGGGGCTTTTCGGCTTCGGGTTCTGGATGATCTACAACATGGACTCAGAACTCTCCGGCCCGCTCAGCGATGCGCAGGCACAGGCCGCCTTCGGCACGATCATGACGGTGCTTGGACTCTACGCCGTCTACTTCCTCGCTGCCTTCCTGGCGCTCTTCCTCTCCGTCGGCGCCGTCTCCGGCGAGATCGACTCCGGCGCGCTCCACGCCGTGCTCGCGCACCCGATCCGGCGGGCGGAGTTCATCGCCGGCCGTTGGCTCGCCTACGCCGGCCTGATCTGCGTCTACGTGGCGATGATGGCGGGCGTGCTCCTGCTCTCCGTGCGGCTGATCTCCGGCTTCGGGGTGCCGGACGCGACGCGGGCGATCGTGCTGCTCACCCTCGCCGCGCTCGTGCTGCTGACGCTGAGCCTGCTCGGCAGCACGCTGCTGCCGACGCTCGCCAACGGCGTGGTGGTGTTCACGCTCTTCGGACTGGCGTGGCTGGCTGGGCTGATCGAGTACATCGGCACGGCGCTCAGCAACGAGACGATGCTCAACACGGGCACGGCGGTGAGCCTGCTCGTCCCCAGCGACGCGCTCTGGCGCGGCGCGACCTACTACGTCCAGTCGCCGCTCTTCCTGGCCACCCTACAGAATGCCCCCGGCATCCCGTTCGCATCCACGACGCCACCGGCCACGCCGCTCCTGATCTGGGCGGCGCTGTACGTGCTCGCCGGCGTGGTCGTCGCGATGCTCAGCTTCTCCCGCCGCGATCTATGAGGGGAGCGGGTCAGCCGGTCAGCGACTCCTCGATGTCATGATCGAGGTGCCAGCACGCGGTGGCGCAGGATTACGACCGCGTCGCACCCGAGGTTCGGCGCGAGGCTGCGGCGAAGATGGACGCGATCTTTGGGGTCGGATGACGCCGGTTGGGGTCAGTGTTGGGGTCAACAATGCCCAGAATGCCGAAAGCTGTCCGATGTTGGACAGCTTTCGAATCTATTCTTGGGTGAGCCGCGAAGGACTCGAACCTTCAACCGGCTGATTAAGAGTCAGCTGCTCTGCCAATTGAGCTAGCGGCCCAAGCGGTCCCACACCGGCGACGATGTGGTGGGCGATACTGGATTCGAACCAGTGACCTCTGCGATGTCAACGCAGCGCTCTAACCAACTGAGCTAACCGCCCGTACCCCCGCATCATATCGCGCTCCTGACAGGCCGGTCAAACGTGATTGATGCCGTTCGTCGAATTGCGTACCATGACTGATACAATTGGCGGTGGTATCGTCGCCAACCTAAAGATGTGATCGGCGCTGAACAGGACGAGTACGCGCGGCGCTGTGCCAGAGAGGGCGGGCCATCGGCTGGAAGTCCGCCTCATCGGGGCCGCGCGGAATACCACCTGGGAGCCGGACGGCGACCGCCATGCGTGATTGTGGCTGAGCCGTTCCCGGTTGGCCCCGTTACCGGCCTCACGAGGAGCGCATGCCTTCGTCGCGTGCGCTTGAATGTGGGTGGAACCACGAGAGCAACGCCTCCCGTCCCATGGGGACCGGAGGCGTTTTTGTTGGTGTGCCGGATGCGGTCGGGCGGGGTCAGTGTCCGCGGAGGATAGCAATGATTCGATATGGAGAGGCATCCCCCCGGCTCACCAGCCGGGGCACAACCAGACTGGTGCGGAACGAATCCACCGGCCCGCGCGCATTGCGATGAATACCCGGGCACGGCCACGACAGTTGCACGCATGAAAGGACACCGTTCATGGTTTCGGATGCAGAGCTCAAGATTGATGACTTCGATGTCGCGCCGGAGGAGGACCGGCTCTATCGGATGCGCCACTCGGCCGCGCACATCATGGCGCAGGCGGTCATCGAGATGATGCCGGAGGCCAAATTGGCGATCGGGCCGCCGATCGATTCCGGATTCTACTACGACTTCCTGCTTCCCCGGTCGATCTCGGCCGACGAACTACCGGCGATCGAGGCACGGATGCGCGAGGTGGTGGCGGCGAACGTGCCGTTCGAGGAGTCGCGGGTACCGAAGGAAGAGGCACGGCAGATCTTCGCCGGCCAGCCGTTCAAGCTGGAATTGATCGACAGCTTCGATGGTGAGGATGTGGGGCTGTGCCGGCACGATACGTTTCTCGACCTGTGTCGGGGCCGTCATGTCGAGCGGTCGGGTGAGGTCGGCGCCTTCAAGCTGATGCACATCGCTGGTGCATACTGGCGCGGCGACGAGAACCGGCCGATGCTGACGCGGATCTACGGCGCCCTCTTCGCGACGCCGGCGGAACTGGAGGCATACGAGCGCCACCTCGAAGAGGCGCGGGCGCGCGACCACCGCCGCCTCGGCCGTGAGTTGGGACTCTTCTACCTGGTGGACGACATCGGCTCCGGCCTGCCGGTCTTCACGCCGAAAGGCGAGATGGTCCGGCACCTGATGGAGTCGTTCGTGCGGGAAACGCAGGCGAAGCACGGCTATCAGCATGTGTGGACGGGCAACGTCGTCCGCGAGCAGCTCTTCAAGAAGTCCGGGCACTATGACAATTACGCGGACGTGATGTTTCCGCCAATGGTGGACGGTGATAACGTCTTCCGGCTGAAGCCGATGAATTGCCCGTCGCACATGACGCTGTACAACGAGATGGGCGTCCACTCGTATCGCGAGCTACCGTTGCGCTTCTGCGAGTTCGCCACCCTGTATCGCTATGAGGAGAGCGGCGCGATCGGCGGGCTGACGCGCGTGCGCTCGTTGACGCAAGATGACTGTCACGTCTTCTGCAGGCCCGACCAGATCGAGGAGGAATTCACGCGCTGCCTCCACATGGTTCGCGAGGTGCTCACTGCCTTCGGCATGACCGAGTACCGCCTCCAGCTGTCGCTGCGCGGGCAGGAGGGGAAGTATGTCGCCGATGACGAGAAGTGGGACGCGGCCACGCGGGCGCTGAAGAGCGCGCTGGACAAGAACGGCGTGCAATACATGCCGGTCGAGGGCGAGGCGGCGTTCTATGGTCCCAAAGCCGACCTGATGGCGAAGGACGCATTGGGACGGGAGTGGCAGCTCTCGACGATCCAGATCGATTTCATCCAACCGGCGCGGCTCGGTTGCGAGTACATCGGCGAGGACGGCCAGCCCCACACACCGGTTTTGATCCACCGCGCCGTGATGGGTAGCACCGAGCGGTTCCTGGGCGTGCTGATCGAGCACTATGCCGGGGCGTTCCCGCTGTGGTTGGCCCCGGTGCAGGCGGTAGTGATCCCGATCGCCGACCGGCACAACGACTACGCCTTCCAGGTGCAGCGGGCGCTGCAGGAGGCCGGTCTCCGCGCGGAGGTCGATCACCGCACCGAGCGGATGAACGCCAAGATCCGCGACGCCCAGCTCCAAAAGGTGCCCTATATGCTCGTGGTCGGTGACCGAGAATCCGAGGCGAACGCGGCCGCGGTCCGGCTGCGCAACAACGAGAACCTCGGCCCAATGCCGATCGGGGATATCGTGGCGCGGATGCAAGATGAGGTGGGGAGGAAAGTGTAGGGGCGCATGCCGGTGGCCCTCACCCCCGACCCCTCTCCCGCCAAGCGGGAGAGGGGAGCCAGACTCAACCGTGAATGCCAACGCGTGCCACGGTACCGTCTGACCCATCGATTAGCTGGTGCTCATGGCAAATCAAGGCTCCCCTCTCCCGTCGCGACGGGAGAGGGGTCGGGGGTGAGGGCGCTTTTCTTATGCGTTCTCAAACACCCACTTATCCACGTCGCGGCTGGTGTCGATGATGCCGCCGTCGGGGAAGAAGATCGCGATCTCACGGGCGGCGGATTCGGTGGAGTCGGAGCCGTGGACAAGATTGCGGCCGGTTTCGAGGCCGAGGTCGGCGCGGATCGTGCCGGGGGCGGCGTTGGTCGGGTTGGTGGCGCCCATCGTCTGGCGGGCGGCGGCGACGGCGTTGGTACCCTCGAAGACGGCGGCGACGATCGGGCAGGCGGTGATGTAGTCGATCAGGCCGTCGTAGAACGGCTTGCCCTGGTGCTCGGCATAATGGCGCTCGGCCAGCTCGCGCGGCACCTGCATCAACCGGAGGCCGGCGATGCGCAGGCCGCGCCGCTCCAACCGCGCCAGGATCTCGCCGGCCAGGCCGCGCTGCATCGCGTCGGGCTTGACCAGGATCAGCGTTCGTTCCATCGGCATGAGGTGTGCTCCTTGTGCAGCGCGGCGATCAGGAAGGCGCTCCCGCGTTCCGCTGCCGCGGTGTGGTGATGTTTGGCTCGCGAAGATAGAGGGGCGTGAGCGCGTGATGGCTGTCGCGGGCGCCGGAAGCGTAGCGATGCCACGCAAGGGCGGCGCCGGTGCCAGCCCGACGGATGACCGCCGGTCCCGCGATGACGGTTTGCCCGTCGGGCAGCCGGTCGCGGAGCCGCGCGGAAACCTCGCCGGCGAGCAGGTAATCTTCACCAATCGACTCAACCAGTGACTCCGGCGGACCGATGCGCGGCGCTTGCAACTCGGTGAATGACTCGTCCGTGCGTTTGTAGACGGCCCAGGCGAATTCACCGCGGCCGGCGTCGTGGACGGCACAGACGGGACGGCCGAGGGCGAGATAGGGATATGCATCCGCTTCCAGCCGCCCGTAGGTCAGCAGGTCGGTGCCGAGGGCGAAGGCCAGCGCCATCGCTGTGCTGATGCCGACGCGCAGCCCCGCGTAGCCGCCGGGGCCGCGGTTGACGAAGATGGCCGAGAGGGCGCCACGCTCTACCCCGACGCCGGCGAGGAGCCGTTCAATCGACGGCAGGAGTTCCGAGGCGTGGCCGCGATCGGTCGACCAACTTGACTCGGCGATCAGCTGCCCTTCGCGTGTCAGGGCAAGACCGGCCAGCGACGAGGCGGTGTCGATCGTTAGTTCCATCGATCGTTCAACTCAGTTCCGCTGGTGTTACCGGCAGGTGCTGGAGCAGATCCTCCGCTCGCTCGCCGCGGGGGACGAGCGTGATCACACGATCTTGAATGCCGGCGAGCTCGATTTGAACGAGCAGATGGCTGGTGGGGAGCAGACCGTCGCCACGCTCCGGCCACTCGACCAGCAGCGCGCCGTCGAGCGATGCGTTGGCAAGGTCGAGCGCGGCGACCTCCTCCGGCGTGTCGAGGCGGTAGAGGTCGGCGTGATAGACGGGCAGGCGGCCGCGATATTCGTTCATCAGGACGAAGGTGGGGCTGTTGACGAGCTCGTCCGTTCCCGCGCCCACAGCGAAGCCCTGGGTGAAGGTGGTCTTGCCGGCGCCGAGGTCGCCCTGGAGCAGGAAGACATCGCCGGGTTCCGCCAATCGCCCCAATCCTTCGCCGAGCCGTCGGGTCGCGTCGGCGCTGCCGCTCCGGACCGTGACCGGGGTACCTGCTGCAATCTCAGCCATGCATCCTGCCATTGATCTGGAGGTCTTCCGGGGTACTCTCAGTATAGGAAGCGGTTCGAGGCTGACTCAATCGGGGTAGTGAGAGCGGATGTGCCTTACAAGAAACCACCCCCGACCGAGAGGCGGAAGGCGGCCCAGCAAAGGGTGAGGACACCTCCGGCAAGACCGAACCCAGCGATCGTCGAGCGGCGTGGGCCGGTGAGGGCGAGGGCGCTGAAGATGATCGCGAGAAGCGCAAGCGGAATCGTGGTGATCCAGTTCAGCCAGCCGAGCAACGGGATCGTTGCCAGCACGCCGAAGAACACCGCGAGAAGACTGAAGCCACAACCGATGCCAGACATTTGATGATCTCCTCTATCCATTGTACCGCAGCGTCGTGGGCGTTGCTGTGTTTCACGCGGACGTTTCATCGCCCCCGTTGGTTGCTATACTCCGGCGGTGGGGGGATACCACGGAGGGATATCGATGGTCGATGTGCTGCTCACCGTTCCGTTTGGTGAGGATTTCCGTCAGCGGCTCGCGGGTGTCGACCCCAGCCTGAACGTACGGGAGGCGACACAACCGCTGCGCCAGTTACTGCGGGGGGAGGTGCCGGAAGATCCGGACGCCGCACGCGCGGCCGAGGAGGACGCGGCGACGTTGCTCCCCGCAACGGAGGTGATCGTCGGCTGGGCACGGTTTCCAGTTGAGGCGCTCCAGTGGGCCGAGCGGTTGCGCTGGATTCAGGCGCTCAGCGCCGGTGTGGACCGGCTCGATCCGCGCGTGCTGGAGCGGATCACGCTGACGAACGGCAACGGACTTGGGGCCGAGCCGATCGCGGAGCACGTGATCTGCCACCTGTTGATGCTGGCCCGCGGCGCGCCCGTCTTCATGCGCCGGCAGGTCGAACATCACTGGGACCGGAGTGGTCAGTCGCGCGAGATCGCGGGGATGACGATGGGCATCATCGGCATGGGCGCGATCGGCAGCGCCGTCGCCCGCCGCGCGCGGGCGCTCGGCCTGCGTGTGCTCGCCATCCGCCGCTCGGTGATGCAGCGGTCGCCGGATCTGGTCGCGGATGAGGTCTGTCCGCCGGACGACCTGCCGTACCTGCTCGGCGCGAGCGATGTCGTCGTCCTGGCAACGCCGCTGACGCCGGAGACGCGCGGCTTGATCGGAGCACCACAGCTGCGGGCGATGCGTCCGGGCAGCTACCTGATCAACATCGCCCGCGGCGGCGTCGTCGACGAACCGGCGTTGATCGCCGCGCTCTCGGAGGGCCACCTCGGCGGCGCCGGCCTCGACGTGTTCGCGGAGGAGCCGCTGCGGGCAGACAGCCCGCTGTGGGACCTCCCCAACGTGATCATCACGCCGCATGTCGCCGCGAGCAGCGAACGCTATATGGATCGGGTCGAAGATCTCGTCTGCGACAACATGCGCCGGTATCTCGACGGCAAGCCCCTGCGCAATGTCGTCGATATGGATCGAGGGTATTAGGCTGTTAGCCATTAGCCCATGTCATCCTGAGCGACAGCGAAGGATCTCAGCGGTTTACTTGCGACCGAGATCCTTCACTGTCGCTCAGGATGACAGGCACCGCTAACGGCTAACAGCTAACGGCTAGCGTCCATGGAATGAGGGATTGAGATGAGTGAAATCCGTGTCCTGATTAGTGGAAGCGGGCGGATGGGCACGGAGATGCTGGCCGGGCTGACGGGGGCGGCTGGGGTTGTGCCGGTCGGTGTCGTCGATCGGCTCGCGACACCCGGCCGGGTGCCGCTTCCCGGCGCGCTGGGTGACGTGCCGATCGGCACCGACCCGGAGGCGATCGTGCGGGAGACGCATCCCGATGTCGTCGTCGATTTCACGTTTCACGAGTGGACAGCACAGGTCATGCCTGCGCTCGTCGATGCCGGGGTGCGCCCGGTGATCGGGACATCGGGGCTGAGCGAGGCGCAGGTTGCGGAGATTGAGTCCCGCTGCCGCACGCGCGGCATCGGCGGCGTCTGGGCCTCGAATTTCGCGATCGGGGCGGTGTTGATGATGCACTTCGCTCGGTTGGCGGCGCCGCACTACGGGTCCGCTGAGGTGATCGAGCTGCATCATGATGGCAAGGTCGATGCGCCCTCCGGGACGGCGCTCGCCACGGCGCGGGCGATGGAAGCCGCCCGCGGCGGCACGTTCACCCGGCAGGAGCCGTCAACGGTCACGATTCCCGGCACACGCGGCGGCGCCGAGGGCGGCGTCAGCATCCACAGTGTGCGGCTGCCCGGCCTGGTCGCGCATCAGGAAGTGATCTTTGGGGGCGCGGGCGAGCTGCTGACGATCCGGCACGATAGTCTGGCGCGTTCGTCGTTTCTCCCCGGCGTGCTCCTGGCGGTGCGGTCGGCGATGGCGCGGAACGAATTTGTCCGGGGGCTGGAACCGCTGTTGGGCCTGTAGGCGTGCTATCCTGAACGATAATCCGTCGCGTTCGTGCTTTTCTTTGGAGGCCCTACGATGAACGACATCGGACGTGTCCTGACCGCCATGGCCACGCCGTTCGACCGCAACGGCGAGGTCGATCTCCGGCAGGCGACGAACCTTGCCCGCGCACTGCTCGACTCCGGCTCGGACGGGTTGGTGATCTGCGGGACGACGGGCGAGTCGCCGACGCTGTCGGACAAAGAAAAGTGGTCGCTTTTCGCCACGGTGAAGAAGGCGCTCGGCGGCCGGGGTGCGGTGATCGCCGGCACCGGTAGCTATAACACCGCCGAGAGCATCCGGCTGACGCGCGAGGCCGAGGAGATCGGCGTTGATGGCATCCTGCTCGTCGTGCCGTACTACAACAAGCCGTCGCAGGAGGGATTGTTCCGCCACTTCGAGGCGA
Organism: Dehalococcoidia bacterium; assembly: GCA_050184225.1. Taxonomy (GTDB): domain Bacteria; phylum Chloroflexota; class Dehalococcoidia; order CAUJGQ01; family CAUJGQ01; genus JBFXAN01. Next base: position 13,056 of record JBFXAN010000111.1, read on the forward strand.
TCGCGCGGAGCACACGCTTGCCGGTGATCCTCTACAACGTGCCATCGCGCACCGCGACGAATATGACGGCGGAGACGGCGATCCGGCTGTCGCGCATACCGAATATCGCCGGAACGAAGGAAGCCAGCGCCGATCTCGCGCAGATCGCCAGGATCATCGAGAACACGCGCGACGACTTCCTCGTCTGGAGTGGCAACGACGAGGACACGCTGCCGATCTTGAGCATCGGCGGGTACGGCGTTGTCAGCGTTGCGTCGCATCTGGTGGGTACGCAGATCCAGGAGATGGTGCAGGCGCAACTGGGCGGTAACAGTGACCGTGCCGCCCAGATCCATCGCCGGTTGTTGCCGTTGGTGAAGTCGCTCTTCCTCGTCGGCAACCCCGCGCCGCTCAAGTACGCGCTCAACCACATCGGCTTCGACGTCGGTTCGCCGCGCCTGCCGCTGGTTGAGCCGGAAGAGGAGATCGCAGAGAAGATCCGCGCCGAGTTGGCGCGGCAGCGCATCGACATACCGGTGCCGGTATAGCCGGCGCGTGAACGGCGGGCGGGACTCTAACCGCCCGTCGCCGGTTTGTCATCCTGAGCGAAGCGAAGGATCTCGGAGCCAATCTCACCGCCGAGATCCTTCGCTTCGCTCAGGATGACATTTTGGCGATGTCATCCATTCTGATCCATGCACGCAGCGTTATCCGGTGAATCCGCCGGGGCGTCGCGGTGGCCCGCCTGGACCGCTGTCGCGACGTGGGCCACCGGGTCCACCGCGGTTGCCGCCGAAGGAACCCTCGCGGCGCGGTCCGCCGGGCGGGCGGCCGTTACCGCCGCGCTGTCCACCGCGGCCACCACCGTAACTGCCGCCACGGCTGAAGGTTGACCGCGGCTCGCGCGGTGCGACCGGCTCGCCGTCTTCTCCCGCTTCGCGGTCGGCAACGTCTTCGAGGAGGGCGCGCCGGGATGCGTTGACGCGGCCGCGGTCGTCGATCTCGGTGATGACGACCATGATCTCGTCACCGAGCTTGACGACATCCTCGACCGTATTGACTCGGTGCTCGGCCAGTTCGGAGATGTGCACCATCGCATCCTTGCCAGGTAACACTTCGACGAACGCGCCGAAGGGGAGGATGCGCACGACCTTACCCGTGTAGATCTGGCCGGGTTCGAGCTCCTTGGTCAGACCTTCGATGATCGTGATCGCCTTGCGCGCGCCTTCTTCGTTCGCGGCGCCGATGAAGACGGAGCCGTCGTCCTCGATATCGATCGAGGCCTTCGTGTCTTCGATGATCGAGCGGATCATCCGGCCACCGGGGCCGATCACGGCGCCGATCTTCTCCACGGGGATCTGGAGGCGATACATGCGCGGGGCGTACTTGGACAATTCGGTGCGCGGCGTCGTGATCGCCTCGGCCATCTTGCCGAGGATGAAGATGCGGCCGTCATGCGCCTGCCGGAGGGCGGTCTGCATCACCTCAGGCGTGATGCCCTTGATCTTGATGTCCATCTGGATGGCGGTGATGCCCTTCTCAGTGCCCGCCACCTTGAAGTCCATGTCGCCCATCGAGTCTTCGAGACCGGCGATATCAGTGAGCACCTCGAAACGGCCGTCGTCACCCATGATCAGGCCCATCGCCACCCCGGCGACCGGCGCCTGGATCGGTACACCGGCGTCCATCAGCGCGAGGGTCGAGCCGCAGACGCTTGCCATCGAGGAGCTGCCATTGGAGGAGAGCACGTCGGAGACGAGGCGGATCGTATAGGGGAACTCCTCGACTGGCGGGATCATCGGCTCCAGCGCCCGCTCGGCGAGGGCGCCGTGGCCGATCTCGCGCCGTCCCGGCGAACCGATCCGGCGGACCTCACCGACCGAGAACGGCGGGAAGTTGTAGTGATGCATGTACCGCTTGGTCGCTTCCGGCGCCAGCGTGTCCAGCCGCTGCACGTCGCCGACCGAGCCGAGGGTGGCGATCGTCAGCACCTGCGTCTGGCCGCGGGTGAAGAGGCCGGTGCCGTGGGTGCGGGGCAGCACACCGACTTCGGCGGAGATCGGCCGGATCTCGACGGGGCTGCGTCCGTCGGGCCGCTTCTTGTTCTCGAGGATGGCGCTGCGGACAGCGCCCTTCATCACATCTTCGAGCGCCGCGTAGATGTCCTTGGCGTCGTACTGCTCGCCCAGGCGAGCGACCAGATCCTGCCGGATCTGATAGAGGAACTCGGAACGCTCGTCCTTGGCGACGACGACCAGTTCGTCCAGGCGGTCGGCGACGGCTTCGGCGACGGCATCGCGAATCGCTGGGTCGAGCTTCTTCAACTCGGCCTCGCGCTTCGGCATACCGGCCTGCTCGCGCAGTTCGTCCTGGAGCGCGATCATGCTCTGGTTGGCATCGTGGGCGATGCCGATCGCTTCGAGTACGACCTCTTCGCTCAACTGTTTGGCGCCGGCTTCGACCATGACGACGGCATCGCGCGTGCTGGCGACGACGAGGTCGAGATCGCTTTTCTCCAGCTGGGCGAAGGTCGGATTGACGACATACCCGCCGTCGATGAAGCCGATTCGGACCGAGCTCACCGGGCCATCGAAGGGGATGTCAGAGATCGTGAGCGCGGCCGACGCGGCGATCGTGCCGATCGTGTCGGGATCCGTCTCCTGGTCGGCGGAGAGGATGGTGATGATCACCTGAACGTCGTTGCGATAGCCCTTCGGAAAGAGCGGGCGCAACGGCCGGTCGGTGAGCCGAGCGGCGAGGATCGCCCCGGTCGAGGGCCGGCCTTCGCGGCGGAAGAAGTTTCCGGGGATCTTGCCGATCGCGTAGAGGCGTTCTTCGTAGTCGATCGTCAGCGGGAAGAAGTCGGTGCCTTCCCGTGGGGCAACGCTGGCGGTCGCCGTGGCGAGGACGACAGTATCGCCGTAGCGGACGACGACGGCGCCGCCCGCCTGCTGGGCGACCTTTCCCGTCTCGATACTGAGGTTTCGTCCCCCAAGTGTCGTGTTCAATGTTGTGACCATTCCGGCCCTTTCTCCTTCACCGGCGTGGCCGGTGCCATCGTAGCGCTGAGTTCGAAGAGGGGAGCACCGGGCAGATGGTCGAGGGCTGAACTCAGCAGACAGCACTCGATGCCCAGCACCCGCGCGTGTGGAGGAGGGTCGGAGGGGGGACAAGGGAACACGGCGGACGGGGACGAAGGGGTCACCGGCTCCCGTGTTGCCTTGTCCCAGAAAACCGGGCCTCGGCACACGCGGAAAGGCCCCCGCGTTACTTGCGGAGGCCCAGGCTGGCGATGACCGCGCGATAGCGCTCGACGTCGTTCTTGTTGAGGTAGGCCAGCATCCGGCGTCGCTGCCCCACGAGCTTCAGCAGACCACGTCGGGAATGGTGGTCGTGCTTGTTTTCGCGGAGGTGCGCCTGGATCTGGTTGATGCGCGTCGTGAAGATGGCGATCTGGACTTCTGGTGAGCCGCTATCCGTGTCGTGTTTCTGGTATGTCTCGATGACCGAGGTCTTGTCTTCCTTCGTCAGCATCCTTTTGTCTCAGCGGGCGTCTTTGCCGCGCGGCCTTCTCTCATATCTACTCGCAAAAGTGTAGCATCCGAATAAGTGGCCACGCAACCTGAAGATGCGTTTTGTGGTGGGTGCCCTGGGAGCGCGGACATCCTGTCCGCCGGTGCTCTGACCTCGATGCGGACAGGATGTCCGCGCTCCCAGGAGGTCGCGATTCACAAGCCTGGCAGCGTTTGAGTAACTCCTGATACCGCTATGGCTGACAATGCAGCTGCTTCGCACGTCCGGCCTTCGACCATACAAAGGCTAAGCGCCTTTGTGCGGCTGCTGCATCCGTTTCCCAGCCTGCTCAATGCGGTCGTCGTCGCGGCATTGGCGTGTGTCGCCGTTCGCGGCTGGCCGGGATTCGGCCGTATCCTCTGGCTTGCGGTGACGATGCTTTGCATCCAGTTCTCGATCGGGGCGCTCAACGATTGGGCTGACCGCGACCTTGATGCGCGGTCGAAGCCGGCTAAACCGATCGCCTCGGGACTGGTATCGTCTGGCATGGCATTGACTGTGGCGATCCTCCTGGCGCTGAGCGCCGCCGTGCTCGCCGCCTGGGGAGGGCCGGCGGCGTGGCTGCTGGCGATGGTCGGGCTTGGCATCGGCATGGCATACGACCTCGGCCTCAAGCGGACGCCGTTCAGCGCGCTGACCTATGCGCTGGCGTTGCCGCTGATCCCGCTCTGGGTTTGGACCGCGTTGGGTGTCGAGAACGGGGCGCTCTTCGTCGTGCTGCCACTGGGTATGGTACTCGGCATTTCGTTGCAGCTGGCGAACGCGTTGCCGGACGCCGAGGGGGATACCGCTGCGGGCGTGCGCGGGACGCTGCAACTCCTCGGACCGGAACGAGGGCGCCGGCTCTGCTGGCTCGGCTTCGCCCTGGCGCTGCTGCTCTGTGCCGTATTCGCCCCGGTGGTGGGCCTCACCCTCATGCCCTTCGCGCTCTGCTGGGCGGCAGCGGCGATCCTGCTCGCGATCGCGATCGCATGCTTCCAACGCAACCCCTCACGTCGCGCATTGCAGCAAGGATGGAGCCTCCTGGCGCCGGCGGCCGGGCTGCTCGCGATCGGATGGCTGGTGTCGCTGCCGGCGTGATCATCGCGCCGATCGCCTACCCTGCTGTCGCGCGCGCCCTCTATACTGCTAGGAAGAACCCATACGCAGGGACACGAACACCGGGTATGACCCCGCACCGGTTGCGCCGTTCGGCGTCCGGGAGGAGCACCCCGAACGGCAGAGGATTGCAACCATGAGCCAGCGACGCCAGGATGCTCGGCGTGCAAAACAGGAACGGCGCCGCCAGGAACGCCACGAAGTGCGGGCGACGCAACGTACACCGAACACAACGACGGCACGACCGGCGGCGGCTGCCGCACCGGCGAAGCCGAGCTTCTGGTCGACCAGGAACAAGCTGATTATCTTCGGCGGCGCCGGTGGGATCATCGTGATCTTGCTCGCCTGGTGGATCATCGGCACGATCCGGGCGCCGCTTCCCGGTGAACAGTTCGAGAGCCAGGGGAACGACCACCTCGCGAACATCGATGACCCGCACCCGGAATACAACACCAATCCGGCGACGTCCGGCTGGCACCTGCCGCCGATTCCGCGGCCGGGTATTTATACACAACCGAAAGTCAACGAAGAGCTTGGCCACTTCATGGAGCACGGCGGCGTGTGGGTGCTGTACAACTGCCCGGACGGCTGTCCGGAGGACGTGAGTCAGCTGGAGCGGATCGTCAACAGCGCGATTGACGATGGCGATCCCACCGCGCTGGCCCCGTTCCCGACGATGGACTCCAAGTTCGCGCTGGTGTCCTGGCAGTATCTGCTGACGCTCGACGAAGTCGATTCCGGTCAAGTCGAGGAGTTCATCAGCCGTCATGCCTGCCGGTATAACCCGGAGGGACCGGGGTACTGTCCGGTGGCGCGTGGTGAGATCAAGACGACGCAGGGAGACGACCGTCCGATGACCACGCTGACGCCGACGCCCACCTCGGTGTTCGAGAGCCCGTCTCCGGCGGCGACGCCGACCCCGGCGCGGTGATTCGACGTGAGCGCTCCGCCATGGATGCTCGTCACGGCGCAGCTTGATCCGGCGGTCCGGCACGAGTTCGACGACTGGCACGCGCGGATTCACGTTCCGCGCGTGCTCAGCATCCCCGGCATCGTCAGCGGCCGCCGGCTGAGCGACATCTCACCGGTCGCTAACTACGCGATGCTGTATGTCTTCGAAGATGACGCCGCCCTGCGCACGGCGCTGGCCAGCCCCGAAGCGAACGAGGCGCGCGAGGACTGGCAGCGTTGGAGCGACCACATCCGCGATTTCGCGGTCCACTTTTACGCGGAGTATGAACCGCCGCGACTGGTGAACCGGCTCAATTAGCGTCAACGTCGGTCAGATCGGCGGCCTTCCGCCGGAACAGTACCGCCGATCGCGCCGGCTGAGGTATAACCTTGCCGCCAGCCAACATGCTACGGTGAAGGGGATAGATATCCTTAAGAAACATGCCACTATAAGTGTTGTTAGATACTTATAGTGGCAAGCGAAGGAGCGCGCTATGGCCCGCACGAAGACCTATCACCACTTCTGCCCGGTGGCGCGGGCGCTCGAGGTGATCGGCGAGAAGTGGTCGCTGTTGATTGTCCGCGACCTCATGCGCGGACCGAAGCGCTTTTCCGACCTGCGTCGCTATCTCGGCGACATCACGCCGAAGTGGCTCAGTCTGCGTCTCCGCGAACTGGAAGAGGCCGGCATTGTCGAGCGCGAAGCGATGGGCCGGCGCGAGGTCTGGTATCGCCTGGCAGAGAAGGGTCGATCACTCCGGCCGGTGATCGAGGAACTCGCAGTCTGGGGAATCGAGCACGCCCTGCGCCCACCGCTCGCCGGCGAGCCGGTTCAGCCCGCGCACGCGACCGTGCCGTTCATCGGCTATTGGAATCGTCGCGGCCTGCGCCCAACCGGCCCGCTGACCTGGATCCTGCGGTTCGATCAGGGACAGGAGTATGCCGTCTGCTTCGATGGCGAAGCCTGGTCGCTTGAGCGCGGCGGGTCGTCATCCGACCTGACAATCACGGTTTCGCCGGAGCGGTGGGTCGAACTGCTGACGTCGCCCCCCAACGAGCGCAAGCATCTGGCGGGTGCGATCCAGCTCGAAGGTTCACCGAGTCGCGTGGCAGAGTTCTTGGCATTGTTGAGTCAGCCCCTCCACGAGGCGGCGGCAGTGGCCGTCTAACGACGTTCCAGCCTAAGCATCGTGCGCGTTGAGCACGAGGCCCGTACCGAGCTTTGGGTAGAAGTAGGTGCTTTTCTGCGGCATCCGGTCGCCGGCATCGGCGACCGCGATCAACTCGTCCGTGCGCGTGGCCGGCACGAGGAACGCGAACGGAACGGTACCCTGACGCACCGCCCCGGCGGCTTCGATCGCATCCTCCGAGAACTCGACGTTCTCGCCGGATTCCAATGCTGCCGCGTCGATGCCGAGCATCGGCTCCAACACGCCGAACTGCAACACATTCACGGCCAGATGCTGCCAGGCCGGCGTGCGTTCGGCGGGCATCGCGGCCTCGACCGCCGCGCGATCCCTGAGGCGCAGCCGCAGCAACCGGCCGGCGCGGACGCCGATTGCACCGAGCGTCAGTTCGTCGGTCGAGGCGTGCAGTCGTTCGGCCAGGGTGCGCACGGCCTGATCGTCCTCGATTCCCCCCGCATCCTCGAGGTCGAACACGTCGAGCAGCCGCGCCTCCAGGTTCGGATTGGGCGTCCGCGGCCGGACCAGTCGATGAATGGGCAGGATCAAGAGGCCGGGATCGCCGGCGGCGCTGACCGCCATCAAGACGTAGGCCGCTGCCGGATCGTCGGGATGCTCGGTTTGATAGGCGAGCGCCGTCTCGTAGCGATGGTGGCCGTCGGCGATATAGAGCGGCCGGCCGCGAAGACATTCGGATAGTTGCTCCAATGATCGGCGGTCGGTAATCACCTCGAGGTCGTGCGATTGACCGACGAGGTCCACGCCGGAGGTGCGCTCCGTCACCGGCGCGCCACGCAGCGCCGTGCTGAATCGGTCATCGGCATCGTCAAGAAGCGAGTACACCGGGCTGATGTTCGTGCGTGTCGCTTGGAGTAGTGCCAGGCGGTCCTCTTTGGGCTTGGCCATCGTGTACTCGTGCGGCCGGATTACGCCCCGCTCGATCGGTTCGAGCTTGACCCGGCCGATCAGCGCGGTTCGCTCGTAGGTGTGTCCGTCATGCTGAAAGCGCTGAGTGTAGCGATAGAGCGCGGGCTGGGGTTCGGTGAGCAGGGGGCCACTCGACTCACGCCAGGCAGCAAGCTCGCGCGCGGCCAGCGCATACCGCTCCGGCGCACGCTCGCGGCTGTACTCCAAGCGAATCACGTTATACGGGCTGCGGGCGTACAGGGCGTCCTGCTGCGCGGCGGAGATCACGTCATACGGTGGCGCGATCACGCTGCTGATGTCGCCACGATCGTCGCCGCGGTAGCGGACTCCGCGGAACGGGACAAGGTCAGCCATGGGGTCGATGCTCCGGGTTTGGGGTGGAGGATGATAGCCTGACGGTGCCGGTGGTTGCAGTGTACCAGAGGGGTACGTTCCCTCCGAAGCTGAGCGATCCCCGCACTCGGTTGGTTCGTTGATCGCGCCCGGGTTGGGGCCATACAATCGGCGGCAATTGTCAGGAGTCAAGTACTGTGTCTGAAGCTACTCAAGAACGCGCGACCACGGCCGCCACGCCAGCGGCTGAGCCGCGGCGCTACTGCATATTTTGCGAGATTATCGCCGGTCGAGAACCGGCCGATGTCCTCTACCGTGACGACGATGTGATCGTCTTTCGGAACGTATTGCGCTGGGTGCCGGTGATGCTCCTCGCGGTGCCGACGCGCCACCTGCGCCAGCATGAGTTGTGGCGGGACATGGCCAAGGTCGCGGCGATCGCGGTGGAGATGGGCGAGCGCCACTGCCCCAGCGGATTCCGCCTGCTCTCCAACTTCGGCTTCGACGCCCTCCAGAGCCAGGAACATGCGCACGTCCACGTCATCGGTGGGACGTATCTCGGCCACTACGCGTAGTGGCCGAGCGGCAGTGGGCAATGGGCAGT
>JBFXAN010000112.1:0-21071 GCA_050184225.1 Dehalococcoidia bacterium
CACCCAACGACCGCGGAAAGGACGTCGTCAGCGAGACACCGATCTGCATGACCTAACCCCCCGGCCCCCTTCCCTCGCAGGGATGGGGGAGTCCTGGCAAGCGATGGTTGAAGTGGGATGGGAAGGCCGCGGCCAAACGAGATACTGGCAGACTACGGTTGAGACGTACTCCCCCTTCCCTGCGAGGGAAGGGGGGTCGGGGGGTTAGGTAGACCCCGCCTACGACTCCACCGCCTCTAATCGGAACCGAATCATGCCGGCCGGGGCCGCGACCTCGACTTCATCGCCGGCCGAGCAGTTGACGACGGCACGTCCGACCGGCGACTGCACGGAGATGCGTCGCTGGCGGGCATCAACCTCGCCAGGACCGACAAGGGTATATTCGATCTCCTGGTCGTTGTCCAGCCGGCGCAGCCGGATCTTGCTGCCCATCCGCGCCCGGCCGCTGGCGTCGCCGGCGGCATCCACGACAACGGCGCGCTTCATGATCGATTCAAGCTCGCGGATGCGCGCCTCCATGTGCGCCTGCTTCTCGCGGGCGGCATCCAGCGGCGCGTTCTCACGGAAGTCTTTATCCGCCATTGCCAGCCGCAACTCTTCGGCCATTTCCGGCCGCCGCGAAAGCATCTCACTCAACTCGCTCTGCAGCGCGGCCAGACCTTCCTGCGACACTTCAATCCGCTCGGCCGTGAGCGTGTCACCGCCGCCATCGGTCACCCCGCTCCGGCGCAGGCGCAGGTGCAGCGCGAGGTTGACATCGGTATAGCCTTCCTTCCGCGCAAACGCGAGGAAGGATCGCACCGCCTCCAGACGGCGCTGTGCTTCTCCAGAACTCTTCGACGTTTCTTCGCCGTAACGCTCGATGTCGGCGGGCCGGAGTGTCTGCAACGTGCGGGTGGCGCCAAACCAGCGGACGAAGTGCTGAATCGCCGCTCCATTGGATTTGGCGTCACGGGCCGATTGAAGATAGTGACTATTCGCATCCTGTAACGTGATCGCGGTGCCGGCGTGCTCAGCCACAGATCCTCCTCGCGGACATGGTCGGGATATCCTCATCTTAGAAACGCCACTGTAACCCGTCAAACAAGCGTGAAGGAATGGCCGCTCGCGCTCGCCACCAACCCACCACACCGATGCCGGACGGCTCATGTCCGTCGGTCCCAGTCGCTCATACGAGGCGCCGATGAGCGACGAACGCATATCGCCGATCGACGATTCGCGGTTCACACGCTTTCGCGATCTGCTCGCGCAGGCGCCGTTCAATGTCACCTCGGTGCGCGACCCCTCGGATATCGAGCAACGCCACATCGGTGAATCGCTGGCGCTCGTGCGGGCGCTGGCAGCCGCCGGCCACCTGCCATCAGGCGCCCGCGTGATCGATGTTGGCAGCGGCGGCGGGTTGCCGGGCATCCCGATGGCGATCGCCCGGCCGGATCTCGCGGTCGTGCTGCTCGAAGCGACCGGAAAGAAGGCCGACTTTCTCGAGGACGTAGCACAACGTTTGCATCTGCGCAACGTTCGCGTGCTCGCCGCCCGGGCCGAGGAGGCGGCCCATCAACCGGACGAGAGGGAACGATACGACCTCGCCACGGCCCGGGCGGTCGCTCCGCTGGCAACCCTGGTCGAACTGACCCTGCCGTTCGTTCGGGTCGGTGGAGCGCTCGCGGCGCTCAAAGGTTCCCGGGCGGACGAGGAGATCGCGGCCGCCGCCGTCGCCGTGCAACGCTGCGGTGGTGGTCTCATCGACATCCGCAGCCTCACCGCCGAGCAGTTCACACCCCGCCTCGTGATCGTGCCCAAGATCGCGCCGTCACCAGACGAGTTACCACGTCGATCAGGCATTCCTGCCAAACGGCCGCTCCGGTGAGCGGGAACGGCATGGTACGATGCGGTCAGTTCCCGGTTCCTCGTCTTCGCTCCGACAGCCTTGCATGGAACCGGCAACCAGGAACCAGGAACTCGCCCGGAGGGCGCATGACCTTCAATCAGGCGGGCCGGCGGATGGTAAGTGCGGCCAGCTTTAACCCTGATGCCTACGACGATCTGCGGGATAACCCCGCGGCGACCGTCTACGCGGTTGGCGTGGTGGTGCTCTCGACCGTGCTGGCCGCGGTCGGCGGGCTGCTCTGGGCACGCTTCGCCGCCGCGCCGCCGGAGATCTTCAACGTCGATGTCCAGCGTTTTCTGATCAACTCCGTCCTGCTCGGCTCGATCTTCCAGATCGCGCTCTGGTTTGTCTGGGTGGGCCTGACCTGGTTCTTCCTTCGCCAGATCTTCTTTGTCACCGACGTCACGCCACAGGCGCTGATCCGCACGATGGGCTTCGCCTTTGCGCCGATGGCGCTCCAGATTCTCCTGGTCTTCCCGGTGCTGGAGTTTCCGGTAGGAATGTTCGCCGTCGCCGCCACCGCTGCCTGCTCGGTGTTAGCGGTCCGCGCCGCCTCCGGCGCAACCGCGGGCCAGGCGCTGATCGCGACGATGGCCGGCTTCCTGGTCTTCGTCCTCGCCCTGGGCATGCTCGGCACATCCGATACCGACCTCGCCCCCGGCATCTTTGCACTCGACCCGAACTCGATCTCGGTCTATCTGAAACTAGACCAGTAGGACAGCCCTCACCCCCGGCCCCCTCTCCCGTCGGGACGGGAGAGGGGGAGCCTCACTTAACCAAGGTTTGCCAGTATCTCCCGTCGCCCGCACCGGCGGGAGAGGGGTGGCGAGCGCAGTGAGCCGGGGTGAGGGCCGCGCCGACGGCGCGTCAATAGATGACCTGCTCCACCACGAACTCGACCACCTCCTCCTGACTGTGGCCGAGGAGGTTTTGGAACACCTCTTCGTTGTGCTCGCCCATCAGTGGCGCGAGGGCCAGCGGCAGACGTTCGCCGTTCCAGAGCAACGGCTCCTGCTGGACCAAGATATCGACGCCTTCCGGGTGGGCGAAGGTGACGAAGTGGCCGCGCATTCCGGGGTCGTGTTCGGCGAGGTCAGCGACATCCTCAACGGGACTGGCGGGGACACCGAGCGACTGAAGCCGGTGGGCGATGGTCCACGCGTCTTCGATCAAAGTCCATTGCTGGATCGCCGCTTCGATCTCGTCTTCGGCGGCGCGGCGACCCGCTTCGTCGCGCAGGTCCGGGCGGGCAGCGAGGTCGGCGCGGTCCATCGCCGCGCAAAGCCGCGGCCATTCGGCGTCGTCGCGAACGGCGATCGCCACCCAGCGGTCATCACCGCGACAGGGGAAGACGCCATGCGGCACATACTCGCGCGAGCGGTTGCCGCGCCGTTCCGGCTCGTCGCCGTTGACCAGGTATTCAAGCAGTTCCGTGTCGTGCAAGTGAAGAGCCGCCTCATATTGGGCGAGTTCCAGGTATTGCCCTTCGCCGGTCAGCTCTCGCTGATGGAGCGCCGCCATGATCTGCAGCGCGCCGAAGTAAGGTGTGGTGAAGTCGGAGTGCAGCGTGCCCAGCCCGACCGGCGGTCGATCCGCGAAGCCGGTGAGTCCGCTGACACCGGACATCGCCATGATGCCGTTGCCATAGGAACCCCAGTCCTTGCGCGGGCCGGTCTTGCCCATCACCGGCATGTTGACCACGATGATGTCCGGACGGATGCGGCGCAATTCGTCGTAGCTCAGGCCCCAGCGATCCAGACGGTCCGGCGTGAAGTTCGCACTGACGACATCGGAGCAACGGACGAGATCCTTGATCACCTCGATGCCGCGCGGCGTGCCGAGGTTGATCGTGACGCTCTTCTTGTTCGTATTGCCGTCGTTGAAGACGGCGTTCGTGTTCAGGCTGAGGATGTCCGGCGGCTGCACGCCGGTTTCGCGGATGCGGTCGACGCGCGAGAGCGACTCGACCTTGATCACCTCGGCGCCGAGGTCGGCCAGCAGCCGCGTCGTCAGCGGTCCGGCGATCAGCCAGCAGAAGTCGAGAAATCGGTATCCGGCCAGTGGCAGGTGTTGCATGGCACGCTCACACACGATCGGCGGTTGAGATCTGATGAACAACTCCGGAGCGAAGCAATTCGATGATGGCGCCATCGTCCAGATGCGCAAGCCCGCGCAGCGCCTCAACCGAGTGCTCGCCCAGCATCGGCGCCCGCGCTGCCCGCCGCGGAAAGCGGCTTGAAAGGAAGGGCGGCACCGGCATCGTCAAGGGGCGTCCGAGTTGCGGATACTCCACATCCTCGAAGAACCCGCGTGCCTGGAGATGCGGGTCATTCGCCACGTCGCGAACTGAGTTCACCGGCAGCACGAGCAGGTGGCGGCGCTGCCCTGCTTCGACCAACTGCTCGCGGGTGAACGACGCGCAGACCGCGGCGGTCATCTCCGCGATCTCGGCGGCGTGTGCCAGCCGGAAGCGGGGATCGCGCCACGCTTCATCCTGCAACTCGGTGCGGCCGGTTACCTCGGTGACCCAGCGCGCGTAGGCGTCCCAATACGGCGGCGGGATCGTGAAGGACACCCAGCGGCCGTCCGTCGCCTGATAGATGCTGCGGCCGCCGAGTGCGCCAAGGCCGCCGCGGCCGGGCCGCGTCCGATGCCAGTGCCAGTAGTTCTCGTTGCCGGTCTGGATCGTGGTCAGCATCACCGCCTCCTGCATGCTGACCGTGATCCAGCCGCCACCCAGCCCGCGCGTCCGGGACATCGCCAGCGTCATCGCCGCCAGAGCCACGGCGAGCGACGCCTGTTTGTACGCCAGCTTCCCCGCCGGGAGATTGGGCGGATCGTCGGGAAAGCCGTTGAGATAGAGCAAGCCGCCGGCGGCAACGCCGATCAGGTCGGTAACCGGCATCTCCGGCGTGTCGCGGCGCAGGACGACATCGACGACGGCAACCCGGCCCGCCTCCTGCTCTTGCAGTCGTTCAAGGAGTCGCTTCACTGGTGCGGACTTCTCCAACGGCGCCACCACAACATCGACCGACGCGGCCATCCGTTCAATCAGATGCCAGGCTTTGTCTCGGTCGAGATCCAGCGCCACGCTCTTCTTGCCCGCGTTGTAGAGCAGGTGCGCCAGAGAACGTTCGACGCCCGGCGTTCCATCGACGAACGGACCGCGCCCTCGCAGCCGGTCGCCGTCGCTCGATTCCACCCGGTAGACGATCGCACCGAGGTCGGCGAGCAGACGCGGCGCAAGCGCGACGGCTTCATCGGTCAGGTCGAGCACATGAACCGTTGACAGGGGGCGCCGGTCTGGTGGTTGCTGCGATGCTGTGTCCGCCGTCCGGCCGTTCGGATTCGTCATCGAATGTTCTTCAGTCGAGGATCGAGGAGGTCCCGCAGCCAATCGCCGAGCAGATTGCCGACGAGCGACACGGTGAGGATAGCAAGCCCTGGAATAGTCACAAGCCACCACGCAACCGTGATAAAGTTCCGGCCCTCGGAAACCATCGCACCCCACGATGGAGTCGGCGGCGGCATGCCGACGCCGAGGAAGCTCAGTGCCGCCTCGATCAGGATGACGGTCGCGATATCGAGCGTCGCCAGGATCACGACCGCGTTCACCAAATTCGGGACAAGATGGCGGATCATGATCCAGCTATCGCTCGCGCCAATCGTGCGCGACGCCGTGACGAAGTCGCGCTCGCGCAGGCTGAGCACCTCGCCACGCACGAGGCGGGCATAGGACGCCCACCGCCAGACGACGATGATCGCCAACACGTTGGTCAGGCTTGGACCGTAGACCGCCGCGAGCAGCACCGCGAACAAGATCGCCGGCAGCGCGAGCTGCACGTCGACCAGGCGCATCAAGAAGCTGTCAATCAAGCCGCGACGATACCCTGCCATCAAGCCGAGAAAGGTGCCGAAGATCATCGAGCCTGGAATTGACACTGCCACGACGATCAGTGAGATGCGCGCGCCATAGATGACACGACTCAACACATCGCGACCGAGATTGTCGGTGCCGAGCGGATGCTCCCACGTGCCGCGATCCTGCCAGACCGGCGGCCGCAGCCGGTTTGTGAGCGATTGTTCGTTCGGTGCATAAGGCGCGAGGAGCGGCGCGAACACACCAGCGGCGACGAAAAGCACCAGGAGCGAGAGCAGAACCAACAAGACGGGCAAACCCCGGATCCGCAACCGCTGGCGCGGACGAGCGAGCACCATGTCCTGAGGCTGCGCGATCTGGCCGGCGACGCTCTGCGTCATTGGTGCTTCCCCCCGATTATTGGGCGCGGATCCTCGGATCAATGATCGTGTAGCAGATGTCAACCAGCGCGTTGGCGAGCACGATCGAGGTTGCGATAAAGATCACGCCCACCTGAACAACGGGGTAGTCCGAGCTGTTAATCGACTGAATCATCAGGCGGCCCATACCGGGCCAGGCGAATACCGTCTCGACCACGATCGCGCCGGCGATCACATGTCCAACCTGAATGCCGAGTATCGTCAGTACCGGTACAAGAGCATGCCGGAGCGCGTGACGACGGAGGACCGCGAAGCCGGAGAGACCCTTCGCCCGCGCCGTCCGGATAAAGTCACTGCTCAACACATCAATCATGCCGGAGCGTGTCAGCCGGACCACGGCGGCACAGCTGGCGGCGCCGAGTGTCACCGCCGGCAGGATCAGGTTTCGGATGCTACCCGATCCGCCGGTAGGGAACCAACCGAGCCGAACCGCAAACAACAGAATCAGCATCAGGCCGAGCCAGAAGTTCGGCGTCGCCTGACCGAGCAATGCCAGTGTTCGAGCAAGAAAGTCCGGCGGCGTGCCCCGCTTCACGGCCGAGAGCACGCCAACCGGGATGCCGACCACCAGCGAAAAGGCCAGCGCGGCAATGCCCAGTTGCAGCGTCGGCCAAAGCCGTGCCGTCACCTCCTCTAGCGCCGACTGTCGTGTCCGGAACGAGGTGCCCATGTCGAGGCGCGCCGAGTTGAGCAGGAAGCTGCCGTACTGGACATAGAGCGGATCATTCAGCCCTTCTTCTTCTTTGATCTGATCGATCTCGGCCTGCGTCGCATCGATTGGCGCCATGATCGTGATTGGGTCGCCGGTCGCGCGGGCGACGACGAACACCACGGTAACGACGACCAATACAACAAAGACTGATTGCACCAGTCGAAGCGCGATGCTTCCCCAAAGGCGACCGCCCATCGATCAGGCCCCGACAAACTGCGGCGTCCGGCGTTCGCGCCAGGCCTGCCGGGCCTCAGCCGAATCGGACGTCCGCGTCGCGAAGTTTTGCATGAATGCCATGAAGCGGAGTTCGTCCTCCATCCCCGGATAGTAGGCGCGGTTGAGTCCCTCCTTGATGTGACCGTAGGTGCGGGTCGGCCCCTCGGCCAGCCGTTCGGCCAGTTCCTTCACCGTCGTCTCGAGCGCACCCGGTTCGGCGACGTGTGAGATAAGACCCAGCGTGAGCGCCTCTGCAGGCGAGAACTTTTCCCCTTCGAGAAGCAGCCGAGTCGCCTGCTTGGGGCCGACGTACCGCGGCAAGAGGACCATGCCCGCCGCGATCGCCCGCTTCGCGAAGACCAGTCCCAACGAGGCGTCAGCATCAACGACGGCATAATCGGACGCGAGCACGATGTCCATTCCGGCGCCGAGACAGTAGCCATGGACCTGGGCGATCACCGGCTTCGGCACGCGGCGGATAGCGGATTGCATCCGGTAGTAATGCACGACGCTGGCATAGGTGAGCGGCTCGCCCCGATCATACCCATCGTCCGGACGATTGCCGCTGACATCATCGCCGGCGCAGAAACCACGGCCGGCGCCCGCGATGATGATGACGCGTACCTCCGGCCGTAAACCCTCACAAGCGAGTGCATCGATCAGAGCGTTGCCCAGTTCGGCGTTGAGCGCGTTCAGCTTTTCGGGTCGGTTGAGCGTGATCCGTGTAATCGGGCCGCGCTCGACCACGAGCACTTGTCCGTCCATCAACCAGCCATCCTGACATTCCAGTATTCGATGTTCGAGAGCACGTTGTTGTAGAAGGGCCAATTCACCTTGTCTCGGGCGACCGCAACGGTGACCGGCTCATAGAGGAAGATCCAGGAGGCGTTCTCGTAGAACTTGGTGATGATCTCTCCGATGAGACGCTTGCGCTCGGTAGCGTCGAACGCGGTTTCACTCTGGAGGATCAACGGGTCAAGACCGAGCGCCGGATCATATGAGTTGGTATAAGCGCCCTTACCGTGATAGCCGTACTGGAAGTTCGGACCAGGGTCCGAGCCGCCGGACATACCCCAGAAGGTGAGCCCGAAATTGCCGTGCTGCTTCAGCTCGGTGGTAGTCACCTGATACTGCTGCATCTGGATCTTGGTGCGGATACCAACCTCGTCGAGGAATCCGGCGACCGCCTGCATCACATCCTCGGTGTTGGGCCAGCGCCCAATCGCACCGAAGAAGTTCGTCTCGAAGCCGTCCGGGTATCCAGCCTCGGCCAGCAGCCGCTTCGCCTCACCCAGATTGTGGCGGAACCGCTTCTGTTCGATATCGGTTGGGAAACCGAAGGACTGCTGCGCCGACCCATAGCTCGGCTTCTCCTTTCCTGTGAGGATCGTCTTGATGATCGTGTCCAGATCGACCGCGAGGTTTGCTGCCTTGCGCACGCGCAGGTCCTTCCACGGGTTCGGCCGCCCCGTAGCGGGATCGCGCTCCACGACCGTATTGATGTGGACGTGCATCGGTTGGTCGCCCTGAAGATAAAACACCTTGTAGCCTGACCGTCCCTCATACGACTTCGCCAGATCGGCGCTGACGTTATGGGCGATGTCGATCTCGCCGGCATCGAGCGCGGCCGTCCGGGCAGTGTTCTCCGGGATCACCTTCTGGACGAGGTTGGCGATGTAGGGGAGCCGCGGACCATAGGTCGCATCACGCCCGTTGAAGAACTCGTCGAAGCGCGCGCTGCGGATCTCCGAATCCGGCACGCGCGACACAAACTTGAACGGACCCGAACCGACCGGCTTGCTCGCGAACTCGTTGTCACCGACCTGCGTGACGTACTTCTGCGGGACGAGGTACAGCGTTGACGCGATCTTCGTCGGCAGGATCACGTCCGGCCGCAGCATCTCGATGCGCAACGTGCTCTCATCGACCACCGTCGTCTCGCCGACCGCCTCGAATTGGGCCTTGTGTCCGCTCTTGTATTCCGGGTTGTAGGCGGCCCGGCCGAGCTCACGGTCGATGTTGAACTTGACCTGCTCGGCGGTAAGTGGCTCGCCGTTGTGAAACGTCACACCTGGCTTGATCTTGAGAACGAGTGCGGTGTTGTTGTCGACCCACTGCCAGTCGGAGGCAAAGGGCTTCACGTCGGAGGTTTCCTGATCGATCGTGAGCGGCTGATTGAAGTGGACCGAGTAGTTGGGCCAGTTGCCGCCGCCGGTGCCCGCCAGCGACTGCGGGTCCATGCTCCCGGCATCGGAGCCGACACCGGACGTCAGCGTCGCATCGAGCTTTTCATTTCCAGCAATCGGCGTATCGATCGCGCCGGTTCGCCCGGTGCTTGGTCCGCTGCTGTCGTCGCTGTCACCCCCACCGCACGCCACCGCGAGCAACGCCGCGAACGCCGCGCTGCTTGCGGTGGCTGTCCCCAAGAGCCGCCTGCGAGACAGCGTTCGTGATTCGTGTCTTATCCCTGTCCGGCTGATCCGCATCGTGCCCCCTCCTTGCACCGTGCAACTCCGGCCGCCCAACGTCCCCCAACACCTCCACCGCGTCCTCCCGCACGGAGATGACGGATAAATGGTACTCGCGAGTGTATTCTTACGCAGGGAAAAGTCAAGGCGTTGGGAAGCCCCCCTCCCCCGGCCTCTCTCCAAGGCATTGGGGAAGGGCCGGGGGAGGGGTCGGTCCACGTGCTAATTGCAACGCAGGACGCCGCTGATCACCTGTTCGCTGACGTGTTCAATGATGGTGTCGGGACTCAGCCGTCCACCAGGTGTGTACCAATCTGCGACACCGAAGCAGGTCTGGATCAGAATCAGCGCCATGATGTGGGGGTCACGGTCGGCGAAGACGCCGTCGCGGATACCATCTTCAATGATCGTGACAACCATATGCCGGCAGCGCTGTTGAAGGTCGAAGATCTCTTGATCAACCGTACCGGTTGCACGAACGAACATCTTTGAAATGGCAACATACCGATCGAGATCAGCAAAGGCGTGGGAGACGAGGTCGCGTATCACGGCGCGAAGGGCAACCTCTGGGGGTTCGGCGCGGGACATGATCGCCCGTAGCCGCTCGATCGAATCACTGATGGCGCTCACGCGAAGCTCTCGATGAAGCGCTTCCTTGCTGGGAAAATGATAATAGATCGCCACTTTGGAGACGCCGAGTTGGTTCGCGATATCATCCATTGTTGCGGCGTCATAGCCCTTTTGCGCGAAGATCCGCGCCGCTGCCTGCATGATCGCGCGACGGCGGGCTTCGGTACGCGCGCGACTTTGAACCTTGCGACCACGCAGTCCGATCATCTTTTCCATCGGTCCTCCATACGACATGCGTCCAACGCCTCCCTTGTGTCGGAGCAGGTGGGAATGGTACTCATCAGTGTAAGACGGACCCATGTGCTGGAAGTACCATCTGATGTCACGGAACGGCCCGACTCTGCAAGGATCCGGTCATGACCAATACGGTACGGCGCGCGCCAGGCCTGCGCCATGGTCTACCGTGGAATCAATCGCCGAAGGAAAGCGTGTCCGATGATCAAGCGTTTGCTGGTAGCCAACCGAGGGGAGATCGCGGTCCGCATCCTCCGAGCCGCTGCTGAGATGGGTATCTCAACCGTTGCGGCCTATTCAGAGGATGATGCGGACGCGCTCCACACGCGACGAGCGGACGAAGCACATCCCTTGCGTGGCAAGGGCGTGGCCGCGTACTTGGATATCGAACAGATCATCGGCGCCGCGCGGGAACGGGGCTGTGACGCGGTGCATCCGGGCTACGGTTTCCTCAGCGAACGGGCCGATTTCGCCGGACGCTGTGCTGAGGCCGGCATCACCTTCGTTGGTCCATCGCCCGAGACGCTCGCCATGTTCGGCGACAAACCGCGCGCGCGGACGCTCGCGGTCGAACACGGCGTGCCGGTGCTCGCGGCCACGGCGGGCGGCGTGACGGTCGAGAATGCGCGGGACTTTCTCGCTTCGCTCGGTGAGGGCGGCGCGATCATGCTCAAAGCAGTGGCGGGCGGCGGCGGACGCGGCACCCGCCTCGTGGAGCGGATCGAGGATCTCGAGGAGGCATACACCCGCTGCCGGTCAGAGGCGCAGCAGGCGTTCGGCGACGGCGACCTCTATGCCGAGCGGTGTATGACCCGCGCTCGCCATGTCGAGGTGCAGATCGTCGGCGATGGATCGGGAGCCGTCAGCCACCTCTGGGAGCGGGAGTGCAGCGTGCAGCGCCGCTATCAGAAGATCATCGAGATCGCGCCCAGCCCGGTCGTGTCGCCGGCGCTGCGCGAGCAGCTGACCAGTGCCGCCGTGCGGATGGCGTCTGCCGTTCGCTATCGAGGTCTGGGTACGTTCGAGTTCCTCGTCGATCTGGTAGACGGGGGCGATGCATCCTATGCCTTCATCGAGGCCAATCCGCGCCTGCAAGTGGAACACACCGTCACCGAAGAGGTGCTGGACCTCGACCTGGTGAAGACACAGCTACAGCTGGCATCGGGCGAGACGCTCGCGGACCTGAGTCTGATGCAGGCCGGCGTCCCGTCACCACGCGGGTTTGCCATCCAGGTGCGGATCAACGCGGAGACGATCGACGCCGAAGGCACGGTCCGGCCGGCCGGTGGGACGCTGACCGCGTTTGACGCGCCCTCGGGTCGTGGCGTCCGCGTCGATACCTGCGGTTATGTTGGGTATCGCACGAACCCGAACTTCGACCCGCTGCTCGCGAAACTGGTCTGTCACGCCTCATCGACGGACTTTGGCGAGGTGGTGGCCCGGACCTATCGCGCCCTCTGTGAGTTCAAGATCGAGGGCGTTCGCACCAACGTCCCCCTGCTTCAGACGCTCGTGCAGCGGCCGGAGTTTGCCGCCGGACAGGTGGACACCCGCTTCGTCGAGACACATCTGCCGGAATTGCTCACACCGGAACGCGCGCCGCACCGGCGGCTCTATTTCGAGCCAGAACCGGCGCGCGCCCGCGCCGGCGCCGTCGTCGATGCGTCGGACCCGCTCGCGGTGTTGAATTACGGCAGGACGGACGGGGTATCGGCGATGCCGGCGCCAGCGACGATCGCGGGCGATGTCTGGGAATACGACACCACGGGACTGGAAGGGACCGAAGCGATCCACGCGCCGATGCAGGCAACGATCGTCAGCGTTGATGTACGTGAGGATGAGGTGGTGCGGCGGGGTCAGCAGCTGCTCGTGCTTAATGCGATGAAGATGGAGCATGTGATCACGGCGCCCGCAAGCGGTGCGGTGCGCCGCCTGACCGTCGAAACCGGTGACACGGTGCCCGAGGGCACGCCGCTGATTTTCATCGAAGAACGAGCGGTCGTGTTCGAGGAGGACGCGGGAGACAGCGGCGCCGCGCTCGATCAGGTGCGGCCGGACCTGGCGGCAGTGCAGCGGATGCACGCGATTATCGATGATGCGGCGCGGCCTGAGGCGGTTGAGGCGCGACATGAGAAGGGCCATCGGACGGCGCGCGAGAACATCGCCGACCTCTGCGACCCGGGGACGTTTGTCGAGTACGGCTCGCTGGCCGTGGCGACGGGGCTGCAAGGATCGGTCGAGGAGCGGCTGCACTACGCCCCGGCGGACGGTCTGGTGATGGGACTCGGCCAGATCAACGGCGACCACTTCGACGAGACGCGGTCGCGCTGCATCGTCGTCTCCTACGACTACATGGTGCTGGCCGGCACCCAGGGCGGCATGAACCACCGCAAGAAGGACCGCATCTTCCAATTGGCGGACCGGCTCCGCACTCCCGTCGTCCTCTTCGCCGAGGGCGGCGGCGGGCGGGCCGGCGGCGGACGCCGGAACAGCAGCGGACCGGAAGGTGCAAGCGGCGAGGTACGTGGCGGCGGTGGATTGAGCACGCCCTCCTTCAACCTACTCGCCCGGTTGAGCGGTCTGGTACCGCTGGTAGGCATCACGGCGGGCCGCTGCTTCGCCGGCAACGCGGCGCTGCTCGGCGTCTGCGACGTGGTGATCGCGACGGCGGACTCCAGCATCGGCATGGGCGGGCCGGCGATGATCGAGGGCGGCGGGCTCGGCGTCTATCGGCCGGAAGAGGTTGGCCCGATGGCGGTGCAGGTACCGAACGGCGTCGTCGATATCCCCGTCGCCGACGAGACGGAGGCGGTGCAGGCGGCGAAGCGGTATCTCTCCTACTTCCAGGGACCAGTGAGCACCTGGGAGTGCGCCGATCAGCGGCTGCTACGGCAAAGCATCCCCGAGAACCGGCTGCGCGTCTACAACATCCGCGCCGTGATCGAGACGCTGGCCGACACCGGCTCGGTACTGGAGCTCCGCCGAGCGTTTGGCCCGGCAATGGTGACGGCGTTGATCCGGCTCGAAGGGCGGCCCGTGGGGGTGATCGCCAACAATCCTCTCCACCTGTCCGGCGCGATCGACAGCGCGGCGGCGGATAAGGCATCCCGCTTCATGCAGCTCTGCGACGCCTTCGACATCCCCCTGCTCTTCCTCTGCGACACGCCGGGGATCATGGTTGGGCCGGAGGTAGAGAAGACGGGACTGGTGCGTCATGCCGCCCGCATGTTCGTTGTGGGGGCGAGCCTGACCGTGCCGACGTTCACGATCATCCTCCGAAAGGCGTATGGCCTCGGCGCGCAGACGATGGGCGGTGGCAACCACAAGATGCCGGTCTTCACCGTGTCATGGCCGACGGGCGAATTCGGCGGAATGGGACTGGAGGGCCGGGTGAAGCTGGGACGGCGGCGCGAGCTGGAGGCGGTGGCCGATCCGGAGGAGCGGCGCGCGCTCTACGACCGCCTGGTGGCGCAGGCATACGAGCAGGGCAAGGCGCTGAACGCGGCGCACGTCTTCGAGGTCGATGATGTGATCGACCCCGCCGACTCGCGCCGCTGGCTGCTGGCCGGGCTCCGCTCCGCCCCGCCGCCGGAGCCGCGCGCGGGCAAGAAGCGGCCGTGTGTCGACACCTGGTAACGCGGGTATTTGCCTGGCCGGCTGGTCGCATCAAATCCCGATCCATGCGATCCTTCCGTGCGGATAGCAAGAGATTGCAGGCACGGAGGAGTCACGATGACGTGGAACAAGTTTCAGACCGATGCCGTCCCGACGATCACCACGGAGTTCATCACGATCACGAGCCGCAACGGTGATCCGATCCACGCCTATTACGCCCGGCCAGTGGGGACTGGTCCGTTCCCGGGCGTCGTGCTGGTGCATCACCTCCCAGGGTGGGATGAAGACTACCTCGAGTTCACCCGCCGGTTCGCCCAGCACGGCTATCTCGCGATCAGTCCCGACCTCTACTGCCGTTCGGGGCACGGCGCACCTGACGATGTGGCGGCGAAGGTACGCGGGTCGGGTGGTGTCCCCGACGCGCAGGTGGTCGATGACTGCGTCGGCGCCCGCAACTTCCTCACGTCACAATCTGATTCAAACGGCAAGGTCGGACTGATCGGCACCTGCTCGGGCGGACGCCATACCTATGTCGTCGCCTGCTCCGCACCGGGGTTCGCGGCCGCCGTCGACCTCTGGGGCGGCCGCGTCGTGCAGGACGAACTGACGGAGAATCAGCCGGTTTCGCCGATTACGATGACCAAGGATCTGACCTGTCCATTGCTGGGCATCTTCGGCAACGACGACCAGGCGCCATCACCTGCTCAGGTTGACCAGCACGAGGCGGAACTGAAGCAGCACGGCAAGCAGTACGAGTTTCATCGTTACGACGATGCCGGACACGGCTTCTGGTATCACGACCGTCCCGCGTACCGGCCCCAGCAGGCGATGGACTCCTGGGCGAAGGTGTTCGACTTCTTCGGCCGGCACCTGAACTAGACCGCCCGGATCACTACCACGACACCAAGGCGCAAAATTTCAGTTGAACTTTGTGCCTTGGTGTCGTGGTGGTGAATTCGCGTGAAGATCCGGGCGATCTGCCGTCTTAGGGCGAGCGGGCGTGGACGGCGTAGTACGCATAAATCTGTTGGGAGATGGCGACGATCGTCGCGTCGTCGCCGGGAAGATCAGAGAGCACCACCAGGAGGTAGGGACCAGAGGGCGCATCGACGATGGCGACATCGTGCGCGGCGTTGTCCCAACTCCCGGTCTTGTTGCCCACCGGCACATGCGGCGGCAGTCCCGCCGGGATGCGATCGCGCACCCATTGCTGTTGCAGCAATTCGATCATGGCGGCGCTGGCCGGTGCACTCACGCCGCGCCCGATGGCGATCGCTTCGAGCAACAGGGTCATGTCGGCGGCGCTGGTCGGCAGGTCCGGCGAACTGACCGACGTCGACCGCAGCCCGAGCGCCTGCATCGACCGGTCGATCGCGGTGCGCCCGAGCGCATCGCGCAGCACGACGGATGCGGTGTTGTCGCTGGCGGTGACCATGAGGTCGACCAGTTCGCCGGCGGTGACGCGGTCGCCCACGCCGAACGGCCAGAAATCGAGCGTGCCCAAGTCTTCGGCGGCCGCCTCCGGTGTCACGGTCAGCTCGCCGCCGAGATCCAGCTCTCCCGTCCCGTCCTGCCGGAACGCTTCATACATCACGGCCAGCTTGAACAGACTTGCCGCATAGTAGATGCGTTCGGCGTTGATCGACACGCCGGTGCCCTGCCGAAGCTCTTTGACGACCACGGCGTAATGGTCGTCATCGTCTCCCACAGTCCCGCGTACGATGCGCTCGAGCTCTGTATCGGTCGCGGTCAAGAGCGGCGGCGCAGCCGGGCCGGGGGACGGTATCGTTGCGGGCAGGCGTGCCTCAGCCGGTTCGAGGGTCGGCGTGGTGATGGGACGATCGGCCACATCCGGCGAAGGTGCCTGGCGGCTTGGCCAATAGACCAAGAGCGTCAGGAACACGAGCCCGAGCGCGAGCCAGACCCACCGGGATGGGGTGATCGGATGCCGCACGAGCAACACCTCCGCGGAGACTCCGCGTCTCTCCGAAGGTCCATTGTACGTATACGTGCGACCAACCCAAGCACCGGCAGACGGACCCGCGCCGAGCCAAAGCCTCAGGCCGGCGTTACGCGCGATGCGAGAGCTGGTGCAGCGATTTTGGCTGAACTGCGTGACTGTTATGCCGCTGATATAGCAATCAGGCGACTACGTGAGTCATACTACTCTCGGTTTTCTTGCAACAACGCCAGCCGGAGGTGGGGGCCGTTCGGCTGGCGTTGCTGCGTCTGCTGGTCGGGGCGTCAACTTCAAAACCATGAATCGCGGCGTCCTGGGAGCGCGGGCATCCCTGCCCGCAAACGCGCCGAGCTTCCCAATGCGGGCAACGATGTCCGCCCTCTCGGGAGGCGATCCTCCCACCGTGGGCCGAACGACATTCGCAACAAGCGGTGGAGGCTGCTACCATCGCAGCCGCGAAGAGACGACGTGACCCCGCATCAGTCGATCGGAGGCGCGACCATGAACGGCACGAACCCGCTACACACGCCACTCTGTGACCTGCTCGGCATCGAGTACCCGATCATCCTCGCCGGCATGGGCGGCGCCGCCGGACCGATCCTCGCCGCCGCGGTCTCCAACGCCGGGGGATTGGGCGTGATCGGCGCGACCGGCTATACGCCCGACGAGCTGCGCGACATGATCCGCAAGGTGCGGTCGCTCACGGACAAGCCGTTCGGCATCGACCTGCTTCTGCCCTCCAACATCGCCGATACCGGCGAGCGCGAGACGCTCCAGGCCTCGCTGCCGGAGGAGCACGTTGCCTTCGTCAGCGGGCTGCGGCAGCGCTTCGGCGTGCCCGACCCGACGCCGCCGCGCCAGCTGCGGCAGCCGCTGACCGCCCAGACCTATCGGGAGCAGGTGCGGGTCGTGCTCGACGAGCATGTGCCGGTATTTGCCTCCGGCCTCGGCAACCCGGCGTTCATGGTGCCGGAGGCGCATGCCCAGGGGATGAAAGTGATCGGGTTGGCAGGCAACCTCAAGCACGCGCGGCGGGTGGCCGACGGTGGCTGTGATGTGGTCGTTGCCCAGGGGACGGAGGCGGGCGGCCATACGGGCCAGATCAGCACCCTGGTGCTGGTGCCGCAGATCGTGACGGGCGTTGCCCCGACGCCGGTAGTCGCCGCCGGCGGCATTGCCACCGGCGGCCAGCTGGTAGCGATGCTGGCGCTGGGCGCGGTCGGCGTCTGGTGCGGCACCGCCTTCCTCATGTCCGAGGAGGCGTATCAGGACGCGGTCGACATGGAGATGCAGAGCGCCTGGTACGTGCGCACGCTCAAGGAAAAGTACCGGCAGGCGGAGCCACAGGATGCGAAGGTGGGACGCTGGTACTCCGGCAAGCCGATGCGCCACCTACGCAACCCCTGGTCGGACGCCTGGGAGGAGCCGGGCGCGCCGGCGGCCCTGCCAATGCCGCTGCAAGGACTCCTTGTCGGCGACGCCCAGCGCAGTGTCTCACAGCACCGCATCGAGGATCTGGTCTATGGCCCGGTCGGCCAGGCGGTCGGCCTGCTCGACGAGATCCGTCCGGCAAAGGACATCGTCGCCGATCTCGTGCGCGAGGCGGAGGACGTGATCGCCAGGCGCTTCGGCGGCGTGCCGGTCTGAGCGGCTTCCCCTGGGAGCGCGGGCTTCTAGCCCGCATCTGCGTCGGTCAACCTGCGGGCTAGAAGCCCGCGCTCCCAGGCAGTGTGTCCGGCACCATTTTTCATTGGCCACTCTTGTGCGGCTGTATCGCGGTATACAGCGCGGGCTGATGGCACGTGTTACCGTCGCGGCACATCGATCGGCAGCGGGTCCGATCGGGGGTACGCGAACCTCGGTTCGAACAGGAGGGATGCACGATGGATGAGGGAACGACACGACCGTCGCCGGTGCCGGTGGTCAGGTATTGGCCACTGGTGATGCCTTTGGGTCTGACCGCAAATCCACCAAAGCCGCCACCCCCGCCGGCAGTGGTCAGGTATTGGCCTTGATTGCGCGGGCGCCGTAACGCGCGGGACCGTTCGTTAACGAATGCCGGCATTCGGCTGCACGAGGGCGATGACCTGTTCGAGCGTCATCGCCCTTCCCTGTGCCCACGATTCTTCGAAGGCCGCCGTCCCCAGGTCGGAGCGGATCGCCGCGATCACCTGGCCATATGTCTCGCGCTCAGCGGGCAAGTGCGGCACGCCGGAGGCTTTCCGGATCGAATCCGCCGCGGCAAGCAGACAGACCGCGTGCCGTGGTCGCTCTACGGCGCTTGATACTGCAGCCAGCCCTTCGAGGCACGGTGCGATCACCTTGGGCAATCCCAGCTTGATCGCGATGAGGACACTCTCGATGAACATCGGAAGCGCCGTCGCGTGATCGCCTTGCCGGCTCGCCATTTCGCCGAGGCCGTGGAGGGCAAGCGCGATCCCACGTTCGTCTCCAAACTCCCGGCGGATAAAGAGACACTCCTCGAAGAGCGCGCGCGCCCGCGCGTACTCGCGTCGCTCCTCGGCGAGGTGACCGAGATTGTTCAGGGTCATCGCCAAGCCGAGCTTATCCTCAACCGCCCGCTGGACACGGAGACTCTGCTCGTAGAAATCCTCCGCCCACACGTTGTCTCCTCGGCGGTGAGCGAGATATCCCAGGCTAAAGAGCGAGTTGCCGATGCCCCACTGGTCGCCGAGTTCTGTGCGAATCGCGAGGCACTCGTCGAGGAGCGCCCGCGCGTCCGCGTCGTTGCCCGCGTCTGCCTCCATGCCACCCATACTATGGAGCGCCGCGGCGACAATGGACCGATTGCCGGCCGCCCGCGCGAGATCGAGGCTTCGCTCCTGATGTCGCCGTGCCGCCGGATGATCCTGCTGGCCACGCGCGAGGATACCCGCCGCGTAGTGCGCCTTCGCCGCGACCTCCGGCGACACAGCGTCCGGCCGCCGCAGAGCCTCCTCCAGCCGGCGGCGCGCCTCGCCGAGATAGCCGCGTACCAACCAAAACTGCCAGAGCGATCCGGCCAGGCGTAGTTCCGGTTCGGCGCCGTCAGGATCCCTCTCGCTCCAGTCCAGCGCGGCGCGGAGGTTGTCGTGCTCGTCCGCCAGCCGGCGGAACCACACGATCTGGCCGTGGCCGTAGAGCCGGCCTTCCGCTTCTTCGGCGAGAGCGAGGAAGTGATCGCGGTGCCGCTGCCGCAGTGCTTCGGTTTCGCCACGAGCGGCGAGCCGTCCACGCGCGTAGACGCGGAGGGTTTCCAGCAAGCGATACCGGGCTTCGCTTCCATGCTCTTCGACCGAGACGAGCGACTGATCGACCAATCGCGCGAGCACGTCGAGGACATAGGACCCATCGCCACAGACCGCCTCGACCGCATCGAGGCTGAAGCTGCCGGCGAAGACCGACAGGCGCTCGAAGAGCCGCCGTTCTGGTTCGCCCAGCAGGTCATAACTCCAGTCGATCAACGCCTGCAGGGTCTGATGCCGGGGCAGCGTCGTTCGGTTGCCCGCGTTGAGCAGCCGGAATCGGTCGTCGAGCCGATCGGCGATCTGTTCCACGGTGAGCAGATTGAGCCGCGCCGCCGCCAGTTCGATCGCGAGGGGGATGCCATCCAGACGCCGGCAAACCTGCGCGACGGCGCGGGCGTTGGCGGGCGTGACCACGAACGCGGGACGGATCGCCCGCGCCCGCTCGACGAACAACCGCACCGCATCGAACCGTTCGATGTCAGCGGCCGCCGAGACGGAGGAAGGGTCAGAGACGACGCCCGGTTCGTCGGATTCGACGGTCGGCATCGAGAGCGACGGGACGCGCCAGACCGTCTCGCCGGCAATGCCAAGGACGGCGCGGCTGGTGGCGAGCACCGTCAGATCCGGACACGAGCTGAGTAGGTCGTGGACCAAGCGGGCGCAAACCGGGACGTGGTGCTCGCAGTTGTCGAGCACCAGCAGCAGCCGTTTGGGGCGGAGATAGTCGATCAGCGTCTCCCGGATTGCGCGGCCCGGCTCCTCGCGCACGCTCAATGAACCGGCGACGGCAGACGCGATCAGGGCTGGGTCAGTCACGGAGGCAAGCTCCACGAGCCAAGCGCCGGCGGCATAGTCCCCCGCAATGCTTCGGGCTGTTTCGAGCGCGAGGCGGGTCTTGCCGCAACCGCCGGTGCCGGCGAGCGTCAACAGGCGGGTGGCGCGCAGCAGCCGAGCGACCTCGGCCCGCTCCTGCTCGCGGCCCACGAAACTCGTAACCGGCTCGGGCAGGTTCGAGGATTGAGGGCCGGGCGCGATCCGCGGGCGCGATTCCGCGCCGCGGTCGCTCGGACGCGCCACGGTGGGCCGGCCGGCGGCCCCCCAGCGGCGGCCGCCGCCAAGCCGCGCCGCCGCCAGGAGCGCGCTGAACGACTCCTGATCGAGCGCATACGCCACGAGCGGTCCGCGATTGAGCAGCCGCCAGAGGCCGTGTTCGTGGCAGAGGGCGACGATCGCGGCTTCGGCGGTGGCGTCGGGCACGGTTTCGCCCGTCTCCCAGCGCTGAACTGTCGTCCGCCCGTAGCCGAGTGCCGCCGCCCAACCGTCGCGGGTGACGCCGCGTGCCTCCCGCAGCGCGCGGAGGATCTGACTACAGGAAGGCGGATCCCCTGCCTGCGAGATCGCTGTTCTCTCAGGGCGAGCGCGGGCCATCGTCACGCCATCGGATCGTCTGTGTGCGCACAAGTATATCCTGGCGGTGGTGTCTGAGGGACCAAGGCGCAAGGTAGGAGGAGGATGTCAGAAGTGGAGGCGCCCTCGTTCGACGACGAGATCGTCGTCGACATACAGCGAAGCGATGGTGAGGGCGAAGTCGACGTTCAAGCTGCTCTCGTTCCAGCCACCCAGATAGCGATTCTCGCCGAACGCGACGAAGATCGCCCCCTCGACGTGCTCGTCGACTAGTGGGTCAGTTGGCACGGGCATTGCCGTTACAGGTACAGGCCGGTGAACGACGGTATGGGCGGCGGAGGGGGCGAGGAGTGCAAGCGCCGGACCCGCCCAGCCGATGCCGCCGCTCGCGGGC
>JBFXAN010000113.1:0-20835 GCA_050184225.1 Dehalococcoidia bacterium
GCCCGTGGCGCCTGTTGGAACGCCACGGGCCTTGTCCGTAGAGCGCGGGTCGCTACTACGCCTGGTTGATGGCAGCCTGGTTGGACTGGACCTGGACGAGGGCCTGGTTGACGCCGAGCGAGCCGACGGCGATGTTCTGACCGACCGCGTTGTTCGTCTGGGTCAGGTTGGCAACGTTCACTTTGGTCAGGTTGAAGTACGGGAAGAACATGATGGGCCTCCTCTGGCTGTTGCTTGTGACATTGCGGCGGGATGGTGTCCCGTCCGTCGTGTCTTAAGGATGTCATCTGGTCCGGCGCAGCGCTGTTCCCTGGGGGACACATCCAGAATCGCGTAGGGTACAAGAACGTCCCGTGTGAGCGACAATGGGTTCCTGGCCGCACGGCAGCGCGGCCGGAATGTCGACGACGCTGCCGCATGAAATAATGAAATATAGGAAGCGAGACGAGCGTGGTGTCATCACTCGAGGGAAAGACGGCGATCGTCACCGGCGGCGCCGGCGCGCTCGGACGCGCGGTCGTTGCGTGCTTTGAAGAAGCAGGGGCCAATGTCGTCGTCGTGGACCGAGCGGCGGCGCTTGAATCCTGGCAAGCATCGGAACGGCGCCTGCCCCTTGCGGCCGATCTGCTCGACGAAGCGGACGTCGCACGGATGACGGCGGCGGCCCGCGGCCAGTTCGGCCGGATCGACGCGCTGATCTGTCTGGCCGGCGGATTCTTCGTCGACACACCGATCACCGACACGCCACCATTACGCCTGCGCGAGCAGTTCGAATTGAACCTACTTTCGGTCTACACCTGTGTCCACGCGCTCCTACCGGGAATGATTGCCGATGGCGGCGGCGCGATCGTCGGCGTCGGATCGCGCCCGGCCGTTCGCCCCGTGCCCGGCGCCGTCGCCTATGCGGTCGCGAAGTTGGGAGTGATCAAGCTGATGGAATCGGTCGCGGAGGAATATCGCGAGCAGGGCATCCGCGCCAACGCCGTGATCCCGTCGATCATCGACACGCCCGCCAACCGGCGCGCGATGCCGGACGCCGACTTCAGCCGATGGGTCCAGCCGGACCAGATCGCTGCCGTATTGCGCTTTCTGGCCGGCGACGATGCCGCGATCATTTCCGGCGCTGCCATCCCGGTGTACGGCCGCGCTTGATCGGCACGTCACGGAGACAGCGTCGGGTTCGCCGTACCATGCGATCGTGGGCGAAGGATGAGGCTGTGGTAGAAACGGTGGAAACTCCGACGGGCGGCACAACAAACAGCATTCCGCGCTGCTCGTGGGCACGCAGTGATCTCGAAGTCCGCTACCACGATGAGGAGTGGGGCGTACCCATTCACGACGACCGGACGCTCTTCGAGTTCCTCGTGTTGGAGGGGGCGCAAGCGGGCCTGAGCTGGGAGACGATTCTGAGGAAACGCGACAACTACCGGGCGGCGTTCGATACCTTCGACCCGGCGACGATTGCCGCTTACGACGACGACAAGGTGGCCGCATTGCTCGCCGATCCGGGCATCGTCCGCAACCGGCTCAAGGTCGCCGCCGCTGTCCGGAATGCGCAGTCCGTGCTCGCCATCCAGGCGCAGTTCGGCACGCTCGACGCGTACATCTGGCAGTTCGTAGGCGGCCAAACCCTCCAGAATGCCCGGCAGTCGCTCGCCGATATCCCGGCGCGCACGCCGGAGTCGGATGCGATGAGCAAGGACTTGAAGCGGCGCGGCCTCTCCTTTGTCGGTTCGACAATCTGCTACGCCTTTATGCAGGCGACCGGCATGGTGAACGATCACACCGTTGACTGCTATCGCTATGCCCAACTCCGCTAAGCAGGGATCCTGCCCGGCGATCTCAACCTGCTGTTACCGCGTCGAAGTGGTCGCGATCCTCATGGCGCGGGTACTGTGGCACGGATAGAGGCGCCTTGTCCTGGAGCGCTGGTGATGATGGTTGTTCCGCCAACGACTGCCATCCGCTCTCGCATTGAGTGAAGGCCGAGATGCCCGGCGAAATCCTGGCTGGGGTCAAAGCCGACACCATCATCTCTGACCTCCACAGAGACGGAGGTAGAGGTGTTGGAGAGAATCAAGTCGATACGGCTGGCGCGGGCATGTTTGACGGCGTTGTGCATGGCCTCCTGAGCGATGCGATAGAGTGCCTCCTTGGTCGCGAGCGGCACATCCGGCTCTTCGCAAAACACGGACTCCACGGTCACTTCATGACGGGCACGGGTCGCTGCCGCGTGTCGCGTCAACGCCGCCACCAGTCCATCCTTCTCCAGCGCTTCCGGGCGCAGCTCGAAGATCAGCGACCGCATCTCTGTGAGCGCCACGTCCGCCAGCGACAGGACGTAGTCGATCGACTCACCCACGCGCGAGGGATCCAGATCGAGCCGGCGACGGGCAGCGCCCGCGCCAAGCGCGATGCCGAACAGCGCCTGGGAGACGGAGTCGTGCAACTCCCGCGCCAGCCGCTGCCGCTCTTCGAGTGCAGCCTTCCCCTGTGTCTCGGCGAACAGTCGCGCGTTTTCGACCGCCACCGTCACCTGATTGGCGAAGGCCAGCGCCAACTCGGCGTGATGCGGTGTGAAGTAGTTCGGCACGTCCTGCGAGGCACTGAGCATACCGATCACCCGGTCGCCGAGCGCCAGGGGGACAGCCATCCACGAGCGAATATCGCGGTGGGTTGGCCCATCCATCGTTGCCGCATTCAACGCGCGGTACTCCACCGCCGCCGGCTCATCACCGCGCACATCTGCGATGATCGCCGGCTCTCCTCGGCTGATCGCCTCCCAGATCGGGCCGAAACGAAGCAGGGGGAACCGCAGTCCACGGTCGGAGGATCGCTCTGGGGTGACAGCGCGTGAGGCGACGATCAGCAGTTCCTCACCATCGATCGTGCCCAGCGTGGCGCCGCGATAGTCCACGACGGTCTTCAGTTGCTCCAGGATCAGGTCGAGCAATGGTCCCAGCTCCAGCGTCGAGGTCACCGCGTGCGAGACCTCCAGCAACGTCGTCAGCTCCCGCGCCCGCTGCTCCACCTGGGCGTACAGCCGCGCGTTCTCGATCGCCGCCGCGGCTTGGGTCGCGATACCGGTGGCCAGCTCTGCGTGGTGCGGCGTGTAGTAGTGCGGCGTATCGTGCGTGATCGCGATCGCGCCGATCGCTTCGTCTTTGTGGATGAGCGGCACACTCAGCCAGGAGCGGACATGGTAGGTGGCCGCCGGCGGCAAGTCGCCCTCGCGTTCCTGCCGATAGGCTCGGGCAAAGGGCGTGTCGTCGAAGATGTCGTCGATGATCACCGGTTCTCGCCGTGCGCTCGCCTGCCAGAAAAGCGAGCGCCGATCGATGTTGATGCTACGCTTCAGCGCCACCTCGGTGGGAACCGGTCCGCGATAGGCAAGCGGACGGACTTTGTCTCCGTCGACGACCAGGATCGCGCAACTGGTGTAGTTCGCGACCATATAGAGTTGGTCGCAGAGCACGTCGAGGAGGGACTCAAGCTCCAACGTGGAGGTCAGGTTCTGTGAGGCTCCCAACAGTGCGGCCAGTTCGTGCGCCCGCTGCTCCGTTTGGTCGTAGAGGCGGGCATTCTCCAGTGCGGCGGCGATGTGGGTGGCGATCGCCATCGCCAGGCCGGCGTGTCGCTCCGTGAAGACGCCTCTTACCTGGCTGGACATCGTGAGGAGGCCGACGAGGCGGTCGCGGTTGACGAGCGGGATAATCATAAAGGCGCGGACGTCGCGCATCGCCCGCGAGTCGTAGTACGCGCCGACGGTGCGGCGGAAGGCATGGGCGGCGGTGCTGTCGTCGCGGACGTCCGCGATGATCACGGGCTCGTGCCGGTAGAGCGGCTCCCACAGCCCGGAGTTGTCGCGCATGGGCAGGCGCACGCCGATCATCTCCGGCCGCCGTTCCGCAGAACTGGCACCGCGCGCCTCGAGGAAGCGGAACTCGTCGCCGTCCACGACGCCGATCGAGGCGCCGGCGTAGTCCACTACCAGCTCGAGCGTGTCCAGAATGTTGTTGAGCAGCGGCTCCAGCTCCAGCGTCGAAGCGGCGCTACGAGCAACCCCTAGCAGCGTAGCGAGCTCCTGCGCCGCGCGCCGCTCGCGCTCGTAGAGGCGGGCATTGTCGATCGCCACGGCGGCATGTCCGGCGAAAGCCATCGCCAGCTCGATATCGTGTCCGTTGAAGCTGTCCGGCTCGTCCCGCGTCAGCGCGAGGAAGCCAAATACCTGCCCGCGGGAGGACAATGGCACACCCAGCCACGACCGCACCAGGGAGCCCGCCGCGCCACTACGCACGGCCCGCCAGGTCCTGGCGAACAGGTCGTCGCCGCGTACGTCCCTGATGACGACCGGCTCACCGCGGTGCGCCGCCTGCCAGATCGGGAGCGCCCGCGCCAGGGGCACGGTATAGCCGAGCTCGGATCGGACGGCAACGGTCTCCCTGGTGTTGCGGGATGCCACCGTCTCCAGCATGTCGTCGCGGACCACGATGATCGAGGCGCCGCGATAGTCAATCACCCCCAGCAACCGGTCGAGGATCAGGTCGAGCAGAGGCTCCAACGCAAGGGTTGAACTGAGGCTGCGAGAGACTTCCAAGAGCGCGGTCAGTTCGCGAGTTCGCTCCTCCACGCGCCGCTCCAATTGCTGTTCCGCGCGAAGCCGGCCGTTGGGGGTACCTCCTGATCTTCGGGCGTCAGTCATGAGCGTTGCTCCAGCGCAGACTCCCCGCGCACTTCGGCCCGTCAATCAAGCCTCGCCAGGCCGATCTGGGCCGCGTAGAGCGCCGCCTGGGTGCGACTCTGCACCCCGAGCTTGGCGAGGATGCTGCTGACGTGGGTGCGCACCGTGTTCTCGCCGATGGCCAGGTCCGCCGCTATCTGCTTGTTCGCCTTCCCCTCGGTGAGAAGTCGCAGCACGTCGGTCTCACGCGCCGTCAATGTCTCCGGACTGTCCGGCCCGCGCACCTCGCGCAACAGCCGCGCCGCTGCCCCGGGTGAAAGCTGTACCTGACCCGCTGCGGCCGCCTTGATCGCCCGACACAACTCTTCAGAGCGCGTGTCTTTGAGCAGATAGCCGATCGCACCGGCTTTGACGGCACCGACGACCGACGCATCTTCGAGGACGCTCGTCAGTGCGATCACTTCGGTGTCGGGCAACTCGCCTCGGATGATGCCGGTGGCGGTGATGCCGTCCATCTTCGGCATCAGCAGGTCCATCAGCACCACGTCCGGCTTCAACGATCGCGCCTCGTCAACCGCCTCGGCCCCATCCCGCGCCTCACCGACGATCCTGAGGTCGGGGTCGTCCTCAAGGAACATGCGCAATCCCCGGCGCACCACGCTATGGTCATCGACGATCAGGACATTGATGATCATGACGACCCCTACCCCGCATCGGAAGACTTCGCCGTTGCCAACGACCGCTGAACTATACCACCAGTCGACGAGCGCATGGGTGGCCCGCGACCGCACGCGGTCGCTTTGCTGTTCCCCTTCGCGCGCCCGCACGAAGCGCTCGCACTCATCCATTGGGACGGGGTAGATCACCGGCGAAATGCCCTGCACTGAACCGGCCTTGCATAAGAGCCGGGGCGAGCCGCCGAAACCTATCGTTGCGATCATGATGAATCGCATTCGACTGCTGGTAGTGGACGACGAGACGCGGGTGCGCCGAGGGCTGGCTATGCGCCTGGAGCATGAGCCCGACCTTGTGATCGTCGGCGAAGCAGCCGACGGCTCTGCCGCGCTCCGACTCGCGCGAGAACTGCTTCCCGACGTCGTCGTCATTGACCTGCTCATGTCGGGCATGAGTGGCATCCAAGCCATTCGCATCCTCCGTGCCGCAGTACCGACGATCGGCATCCTCGCATTCAGCATCCGCGATGACCTCACCACCCGACGTGAAGCGTCGTTGGCAGGCGCAACAACCTTCGTGGCCAAGCAAGAAGGTCCAGAACCACTGCTGGCCGCAATCCGCCGGATCGCGGCGCGCCGGCACCTTCACGATTTCGCCGGGGATGAGGACACAGAGGTCGGATAGTCCTGTCCAACCATGGCTTCCGTCGTGGCCTCGCGGCCGCGCCGGAATGAAAGGAGTGTCATTCATGCGCCGGATACTGAAGATTACCGCCCTCGCCGTGGGAATTGTCGCCGTCGTGGCATTGACTGCCTGTACGGCCGCGCTCCAGTTCGGGTCGGTCGGCAATCATACCCTGCGCTCCGTCGACTCGGACGAGGCGCCGCCGACCGGCGGCCTCCACGCACCGGTCTGGCAAAAGTGCGGCTTCTACGACACACCGGTACCGACTGAGCGTGCCGTCCACTCCATCGAGCACGGCGCCGTCTGGATCACGTATCGCCCCGACCTGCCGGGCGAGCAGGTAGACACGCTCCGTGAGCTGGCGCAGGCCGAAGCGCATGTCCTCGTCACTCCGTACCCGTCCTTGGCCGCGCCGGTGATGGCGACGGTCTGGGGACATCAGGAGCGGTTGGAATCGGCCGACCGATCGCGGCTCCAGCAGTTCATTGAAGACTTCCGCAACAATCCGCTGGCGCCCGAACGGGCCGGTCCCTGTGACGGTCCAAACCTGTTCTTCTCCGGCAGCGCCGGCAGACCGCACCGCTAAAGCGGGACCGCGGTCCGCCCGCCGCCCG
Source organism: Dehalococcoidia bacterium (assembly GCA_050184225.1). Lineage (GTDB taxonomy): Bacteria > Chloroflexota > Dehalococcoidia > CAUJGQ01 > CAUJGQ01 > JBFXAN01. Next base: position 6,655 of record JBFXAN010000113.1, read on the forward strand.
CGTATCTCCATGAGGAGGCCAACCATCGCCACACTGCCTACCACTCGACGTTTGATGAGAGGACCGTGAAGGGTTCTCACCTCCAGCACGAGGCTCGTGCTCACCGATGCTCCGGCATCGCCCCAGCAACCTGAAGGAGCAGACCCATGGTCTTCGGACGGAACAGCAACAAGAACGGCGCCAACGGTCACACCGCCGGCGCGGACTACATCATCGAGGCTCAGGAGGCGATCAAGACCTACCACACCGGCACCGACACGGTGACAGCACTCGATGGCATCGACTTCGCCGTGCGTCGGGGCGAGATGGTCGCCGTGATGGGACCGTCGGGTTGTGGCAAAACCACCCTGCTCAACTGCCTCTCCGGTCTGGACCGGATCGACGCGGGCCGCATCTGGCTGGAAGGCGATGACCTCGCCAAACTCTCCGACCGGCAGCGCACGTTTGCCCGGGCGCGGCGGATGGGCTTCGTCTTCCAGGTCTACAACCTGCTGCCGGTGCTCTCCGCCGTGGAGAACGTCGAGTTGCCGCTGCTCGTCTCCGGCGTCGCGCCCAAGGACGCCCGCCGGCGGGCGGAGGCGGCGCTGGAGACGGTCGACCTCGCCCGTTGGGCACGGCATAGACCGGCGGAACTCTCCGGCGGCCAGCGCCAGCGTGTCACGATCGCGCGGGCGCTCGTCAATGACCCGGCGATCGTCTGGGCAGACGAACCAACGGGCGCGCTCGATTCCCAGACGGCCAACGAGATCATGACCCTGATGCAAGATCTCAACCGGCGCGACAACCTCACCTTCGTGATCGTCACCCACGACCCCGGCATCGGCGACCGCTGCGACCGGATCGTCCGGATGCGCGACGGCCGCATCGTGGGCGAGGTCGGCCACGACGCGATCGCCGAGGCGGAAGCGGTGGCGACGCACTAACGCGAGACACCCGATCGAGCGCGCTCGTCGCGCCAAGACGCCATGACACTCGAACCGGGTGCCGTGGCCGAAGAGGATGAATCCCCAATGAACGATCTGCTTGGCATCCCAATGAGTACCATGCTGACCGTGCTCCTGGCGCTCCTTGCCGTCTGCCTGATGTCCGTCGCCTGGATCGCATGGCGACGGCCGGTGATCTTCAAGTTGGGAGTACGCAACATTCCCCGCCGGCGCGCGCAGACGACGCTGATCGTCGCCGGGTTGATGCTCTCGACGCTGATCATCGCCGCCGCTCTCGGCACCGGCGACACGGTCAATCACTCGATCACCGCCGATGTTTACACCAACCTCGGCCAGGTCGATGAGCTGATCGTCGCAAGTCACGACGGCGAAGCCCGCACCGACCTGCTCGCGGGCGAGTCGCTGAATCCGACCGCCCTGGCAACGGTCGGGCAGGCGGCAGCGGCAGGCGTCACCATCGACGGCCTGCTACCAATGCTCGACGTGCGCGTGCCCGTGCGCCACGAGGCGACCCAACTCGCCGAACCGGCGGCCGTGCTCACCGGCCTCGATCCGGCGCGACTGTCTGATTTCGGTGGGCTGAAGGACACGAGCGGACGGAGCATCGACCTCGCCGCGCTCCCGGTGGACGCGGTTGTGCTCAGCGAGAAGCTGGCGGAAGAGCTGGAGGCGAAGCTCGGCGATCGCGTCACCGTATTCGTCGGGGACACGCCGCACGACCTGAGCGTCGCCGCCGTCGCCGAGAACAGCTACCTCGGCGGCACCCGCCGCAGCCGCGGCACCTATCGCGAAGTGCCGGGCATGGCGATGCCGCTGGCGAACCTGCAGACGCTGCTGCAACGGCCGGACGAAATCACCGCGATCGCCGTCTCCAACAGCGGCGACGGCCGGGCGGGCTACCAGCAGAGCGAGGCCACGTCCGTCGGCCTGCGGGCGGCGCTGTCCGGCACCGGTCTCGGTGTGGACGAGATCAAGCGCGACCGCGTCGACGATGCTGAGCAGATCGGCACGAGCTTCACCACGATCTTTGTGGTGCTCGGCCTGTTCTCGATCGCCTCCGGTGTGCTCCTGATCGTACTGATCTTCACCATGCTCGCGTCAGTGCGGCGGGCGGAGATGGGCATGGAGCGCGCCGTCGGCACCCAGCGCCCCCAACTGATCCAGCAGTTCGTCGCCGAGGGGTCGGGCTATGCGCTCGTCGCCGGCCTGGTCGGGGCGGCGCTCGGCGTACTCGCCGCGATCGGCATCGCCCAGGGGATGAAGCTGATCTTCGGCGCCTACGCGCCGGTCGAGCCGCACATCACGCCGCGCAGCATGGTCGTCGCCTACTGTCTCGGCATGGTGATCACGTTCGCGGCGGTGGTGGGCTCTTCCTGGAAGATCAGCCGGATCAACGTCGTCGCTGCAATTCGCGACATCCCGGACGTGTCATCGCCGGCGCGGAAGCTGAGCACGCTGGTGTGGGCGGGACTGCCGCTCGCCGGCGGCGCGCTGCTCACCCTGATGGGTGCCGGTTCCGAGAACGGAATGTTGTTCGGCGCCGGCATGAACCTGTGGCCATTTGGTGTGGCCCTGATCCTGCGCTTCTTCGGTGTGCCGGCGCGGGCGGTATTCAGCGCCGTCGGTCTCTACATCCTCGGTTACTGGCTGATGCCGGAGCGTCTGTTCGAGTCGCTGTTCGGCACGTACGACACCGAGATCGCGATCTTCTTCGTCTCCGGGATCTTCATGGTGATCGGCGCCACCATCCTCGTGATCAACAACACCGACATGTTGCTGGCCGGCATCTCCCGCCTCGGCGGCTTCTTCCGCGGCGCGCTGCCAGCAATCCGCACTGCCGTCGCCTATCCGGCGGCAGCGCGTGGCCGCACCGGCATGACGATCGCCATGTTCAGCCTGATCGTCTTCTCGCTGGTGATGATGGCAACGATGAGCGCCAACTTCAGCAACCTGACCCAGGGCGATGAGGCCAACGCCGGCTGGCACATCCGCGCCGATGCGGTCAGCGGTCGGTCGCTGGACAACCTCACCGCCGCGCTCCAGGCGCAGGGTGTGGACACCGCCCGCTTCACGGCCACCGGCGTCGTCACCAATCCGAACGAGTACAACTCCGAGGCGCGCGTGGCGGGCGCGGCCGACCCGGCATGGAAGAACTACCCGGTGTTCGGCATGAACCGTGACTTCATCGAGAAGAGCACGCTGCTCTTCCAGCAGCGCGCCGAGGGTTTCGACTCCGACGCCGACGTGGTCGCGGCCCTGTTGACCCAGCCGAACGTCGCGGTGGTTGATAGCCTCGCCCTGCCCCAGACCGGCGATATCGGCGGCGACCCGGACCAGTTCGCGCTCAAAGGGTTGAAGTCGACGGAGAAGGTGTTCGCACCGCGCCAGATCGAGCTGGTCGACCCGCGCACGGGTGAGCCTCGCTCGATCACCGTGATCGGTGTGCTCGATAGCACGATCAGCAGCCTGTACGGCATCTACGCCAACCAGGCGACGATCGACGCCATCTACGGCCCGCCGACCGTCACCTCCTACTTCGCGGCGCTGGACACGCCAGACGAGGCAACGCGGGTTGCCCGCGAGGTCGAGTCGGCGCTGCTCAGCGCGGGCGTTCAGGCGGCCTCCATCCACGACGAGCTGAAGGATGCGCAGAAGGAGCAGGCCGGCTTCCTCTACATCATTCAGGGCTTCATGGGTCTCGGACTGCTCGTCGGCGTGGCGGCGATCGGCGTGATTGCCTTCCGCTCCGTGGTCGAGCGGCGCCAGCAGATCGGCATGCTGCGCGCTATCGGCTTTCCCACGGAACTCGTCTCGCTGTCGTTCCTGATTGAATCGGCGTTCGTGGTCGGCATCGGCGCCCTTTGCGGCACACTCCTCGGTCTGCCCTTGGGCTACAAGTTGTTCACCAACGAGGCCGGCAGTTCCGCGGATGTCACCTTCGTGATTCCGTGGACGATCATCGGCACGGTGCTGATCGCCACGATCGCGGTGGCGCTGCTGATGACCTGGCTGCCATCGCGACAGGCGGGCCGCATCGCCCCGGCGGAGGCGCTCCGTTACGAGTAAACCACTCGTCACAGTCCTTGTGGCTTGCGCAGGGATTCAGATTGAGGCGGAGCAGGGTCAATCCCTTGCTCCGCCTCATGTGCGTTGGCGGCGACCGATTGGACAGCAACGATGCTTCAGGATCTGACCGCACCTGACATACCGCCGGCGGACGAGTCAACCGCCGCGGGTGGCGCGGATCAGCGCTTCCATATGATCCAGGTATCGTTCCAGCGCGGCGCGGCCCGCCGGCGTCAGGCGATACTCCGTCTTGGGCGTGCGGCCTTCGAAGGATTTGGCGCAGGCGATATAGCCGGCGTCCTCGAGCTTGCGCGCGTGCACGCTCAGGTTGCCGTCGGTGGTGTGGAGCAGCGCCTTCAGGTCGTTGAAGGTGAGCGCCTCGTTGACGGCGAGCGCGCTGACGATGCCGAGGCGGATGCGCTCGTGGATCAAGCGGTCCAGATCGGGGGTTCCCGCCGCGCCGCCGGCCACGGCCCGCAGTCCCGACCCTTGGGAGGTGCGTGCCAGGTTATCCCGCTCAACCACCATGCCGCCTCACAATCACCGCGCCGAAGAGAATATGCAAACCGCCGAAACCGGATGCCATCCACCACGTATCCCAGGATGCCGGCGTCACGAGCGCGGCGGCGCCCGTCGCCATGAAGCAGAGGCCCATCACCGGCAGCACCCGTACGGAGAGCATACCGCCCGTGATCAGGGCTGTGCCATAGAGCAACAGCCACATCCCCGGAATCACTTCCGGCGCATCTGCCCGATACAACACCAGGGTGAGCAGCGCCGCCGCCGCCACCGGCACGGCAAAGCTGACCGCGCGCAGACGAACGGGCGCGGCCAGTATACGGAGTCCGGCGGCGCGCGCCTTGCGACTGATCGCCCACGCGCTCACGGCGAGCGAGATCGCCGCGGTGCCGATCCAGACGGTCAGCCACGACTCGACGCTGGTCTGTCGTGTTGCCAACACGCTAGCGCCAAGCGCGAGCACGCCGATGCCGATCTCCGCCCAGCCAGAGACGGCGGTGAAGGTCGCCGCCCGCTCCATCGTCTCCCGAATGAAGCGGAGGTTATCCTCAGCACGCTCTCTGAGCGCCGGTGGCTCCGGCGGCGACGGCGGCAGCGGACTGATGAGCGCCATGCGTACATGCTAACGCCTGCACCGGCAGCGGTCATCATCAACGACGCCGGACAATATTCACGCCGCGGGCCGCGGCCGGGATACAATGCGTCTATGACGGACTCCACACCGACCACCGGCACGACCCCGCGAACGATCCGCCTGGCGCATCTCTATCCGAACCTGATGAACCTCTACGGCGACCGGGGCAACATCATCACGCTGCGCCGCCGCTGCGAGGCACGCGGGATCGAGCTGCGCGTGACCGACCTCGGCCTCGGCGATCCGTTCGACCCGACGGCCTACGACCTCGTCTTCATCGGCGGCGGACAAGACCGGGAACAGCGGCGCATCACCGATGACCTGCTCAGCGTCAAGGGCGGGCCGATCCGCGCGGCGGCAGATGCGGGGATGCCGATGCTCTCGGTCTGCGGGGGCTATCAACTCTTTGGCCGCTCCTACCAGCCGGCGGCAGGAGAAGAACTGCCGGGGCTCGGCATCTTCCCGATCCGCACGGTCCATCCGGGTGAGGATTCCCCCCGATGCATCGGCAACGTCGCGGCAGCGTGGGAGGGCGGTACGCTGGTCGGATTCGAGAATCACGGCGGCCGCACGTACCTCGAGGCCGGGGCGCGGCCGCTGGCGCGCGTCGCCGCCGGATACGGCAACAACGGCGAGGATGGCACCGAGGGCGCGGTCGCCGGCAACGTCTACGGCACCTACCTCCACGGCTCGCTGCTTCCCAAGAATCCTGCCTTCGCCGACCACCTGATCCTGCTCGCGCTGCGCCGCCGCTATGGCTCGGACGAAACCCTTTCGCCGCTGGATGACACGTTCGAGGCGCGTGCCCACGCCGACGCCGCTCGCATCGCCCGAGCTGCTGCAGCGAAGCGGCGCGATTCGCGCGGTCTGCTGGCGAGGTTGGTGCGACGATGACCTCGTCACAATCCGAAACCGAGCCGGTCGAGGTTGACGAGCGGCCGCACCGGAAGCGCGAGTGGTCGGGCGGCATCCGCAGCGTCGTCCTCCCGCTGCTGATCGTTGGCGCGATCGTGCTCGCCGTCTGGTATCTGGAGGTCGGCCGCGGTGGTGGCGGCGACGAGGACGGCGAGCACGGCGTCGTTGCCCTGGAGGACACGCTCAATGTGACGGGGCGGCCGCCGGCGGCGGAGATCGGCCGGGCGGCACCGGACTTCCGCCTGACCCGCCTGGATGGCGGCGAGCTGCAACTCAGCGACCTGCGCGGCAGCGTCGTCATTCTCAACTTTTGGGCGACCTGGTGCGCTCCCTGTCGCCAGGAGATGCCGGAGTTCGTCCGCATCTATAGCACGATGCACGGGCAGGGACTGGAGATCGTCGCCGTCGACCTGCAAGAGGCGGAAGGCCAGGTCCAGAGCTTTGTCGACGAGTTCGGCATGCGCTTTCCCATCCTCTTCGACCGCAGCGGCGAAGTCGCCCGCACCTACCGCGTCAACCAACTGCCCGTTACCTTGATCATCGACCGCGACGGCGTCGTCCGCGCGACAAAGTATGGCCCGGTGACGCCGGACTTCCTCCAGGCGGAACTCGCTAAAGTGCTGTAAGACGAGGGGCTTGTGTGGGTGAGTTCCTCGACAAGGTCGGCGACCTCTATCAGCGGGACATTGTCGACACGGGCAAGGTGCCGCAATTCCTCATCCTGATCTCCTTTCTGCTGGCCTTCCTCGCCGTCCGGTTCATCACCCATAGCATTCGCGACCAGCGTTTCCGCCGCATCTTTCGCAACATCGGCGGAACGGGCGGACGCCATATCCATCACCTCGTCTGGGGCATCCTCCTGCTGCTGATCAGCGGCTATCTTGCGCTGGCGTTCGATCCAGACCGCGTGCGGAATCTTCTGGCGATCCTGTTTGGTGTCGGCGCCGCGCTGACGCTCGATGAATTTGCCCTGTGGCTCAATCTCGAAGATGTCTACTGGGCCAAGCAAGGCCGCAGCAGCGTTGACGCCGTGATCGTCTTTGCCACCCTGGCCGGCATCATCCTGCTCGGCATCCCCTTCTGGGTGGATGTCGTGCAGGAGATCGGCCGGCTCCTGTAATCACGCGCGGAAGCATCGCCATGCAGCATGAGGCGATGCTCGTATCCCGCATGTCGCCACACTTCATTCCATGACTGATGGCACACCGTCGAGGCGTGTGCTTCACTGACTGCGGTTCGACCCTCACACGATCGCACCGCAGATGGGGAGGTAGGGCAGGTAGTGGAGGAGCAGGCAGAGCATATCGACGGAGATCCGGAGACCATGCGCGGCATCGTGGAGAAGCTGCAAGTCTGGAGCGATTGCCTCTCCCCGTCCGAGCAGGTGATGCTCGGCCTGCTCCTCAAACGCCTCGACGAGGTCCAGCCGATCGAACCGATCGGCGACGATTGCATCGATCCCGCGGCCTCGGAGTGAATCCGCTCCGGCCGGCTCCCGGCCGTGAGATCTCCCCACCGCGCACTCGCGGATGCCCCCGGCGTTCACACGCATGATACCTTTGATACCCTGGAGAGGCGCCCGCTTCGTCCGGCGTCCCATCACGACGGAAGTGAGCATCGGCCGAGCTCGTGCCACACAACCCACCGGCCGCGCGCTCTTGAGGTTAGATCAATGGTTCGTTGGAAGAGCCTTCCCATCCTTGGGGGTGCGGTTCTCGTCCTTGTGATCAGCGGCGCCGCCATGCCCACCACCACGGCGACGGCACAGGATTTTCGCGCGCTCGCCATGCAATACCTCACCACGGTCATGCTCACACAGGGAGACAGCGTCCTGAGCGGGTATCAGCGTACCGACACCCAGACCCTCGCGATTGCCGAGGGAGGGACCGAACTAGCGGCACGGCGGGTTGACTTCGAGTCCGCTCCACGCGGCGCCCCACGGCTACGCGGTTTCCGGGTGACCGGCCGCGTCTTCAGCGCCGCCGAAACCGCCGCCGCCGTCGTCAGTGCCTTCCGCCAAAATCGGTCGATTCCCGTGCAGAACGGCGAGGTGATCGACTACGAGTGGATGGGGTCGATCGCCGAATTGCCCCAATTCGCGGCGGTGGAGCATGGTGAGTTCTTCCGCTTCACCCGCCGCACCAGCACCGGCCAGATCGTCGAGTCCGGCACCGGCGCCGCCTGGCGACGTGGCGCCGTCCAGTTCACGATCACCGCCGCCGGTCCCACCGGCTTCGATAATTCAGACGAGGTCGTGCGCCTCCTCACCGTGCAGGATGCCAAGGCGGAACGGCTCGGACCGTTTCGTCCAATGCCGCCGCCCTCGCCGATGCCCGCCCGCGCCGCCGACGCTATCCCTCCCAGCATGGGCGTCGTCGGCACTGCCCAGATCTCCGGCGCGCTCGCACCGGACGGCGCGGAGGTACGGGCGCTGGTGAACGGCGTCGTCTGCGGTCGCGGCACCACGCTGTTTGGCTTCTTCCTCTTCAGTATTGACAGCATTCTTCAGCGGGCGGGCTGCGGCACGCCGGGCGCGACCGTGGCATTTTCGGTGAACGGCACAATGGCGCCGCAGACGCTCTCGTGGGTGATCGAGGATCTCTATACCCCGATCAATGTCAGCGTCGATACCGAACCCCGTGGCGGCGAGCGGTTGGTCCGCCCGATCCTCAGTATCGAGTGCCGGCCGTTGCCGGGCACCGATGCCTGTTCCGAGCGCGAACAACTGCTGTGGCGGAGCAACATCCGCGCCTGGACTGAAGAAGCCGGCACAGAGGACGGTATCCTGTCGCGGTGGCTTCAGTTTCGCGCCGACCGGGGCGAGCCGTTCGGCATGCTGCTGCGTGCCGTGCGCGAGCAACAACCGTACACGTTCATCTCGTCGGTCCAATTCTCCGGATCAGCCGACGAGCCGGAGCCGTATGTCACGATCATCAACGTCGGTGCACCTCGACCGTTGGGCGGCTGGCAGATCATCACCGGCACCGACGCGCGCTTCACGTTCCCCGCGGGATTTACGCTGGCGCCCGGCGTCTGTCGCATCTACCTCGGCTCTCGCGGCAACCCCCAGGACAACACCTGTCCGGACGCCTTTTTCTCCGGCGCGGACCAGCTTGCCACCGAGAACGAGGGATATCTGCTCCTCCAAGATGAGGCCGGCCGAGCGGCCGATGTCGTTGCCTGGTCACCGTAGCGCGGTCCTGGTCTTGCACGAGAGGCACGGTGCAGATCCATGCTGATGCACCCACAACGAAGCAATCCAGCACATCCATCGTCTATCAAGGCGGCGATAGAGATCGCCGCCTGCCCGGCAACGTCGTCCGCCATGCCGCGGCGCACCCTTCGATGGCTCATCAACATCGGGACGATGTCGCTGATCGCGTCGCTTGCCGCCATGAGCGCAATGGCATGCAGCAGTGGTGACACACCCGCCGCCAGCGATGCCGAGGTTCCCGCTGCATCGGCGGCCCCCGGCGAATCCTCGGTGACCATCTCCGGGCTCACGATCTTTCGCCCCGGCGCAGAACCAGCAGCCGGGCAGACCGCTGCCCCGCGGCTGGCCACGGGTGGCGATGTTCAAGCCTGCTTCACGTATGCACAGGCCGCCGCTGATACCACGCTCGTCGTCGCGGCAGTCGGACCCGATGGCACGTCGAACCGAGTGATCGAGTCCGAACCATTCCGGCCGCGGTACACCGCATCAGAACGCTGCGAAACCCTCCCCGGCGCCGAACGACTCGCGCCCGGTCAGTATGCGCTGGTCGTCGAAGATCGCGGTCAAGAGCGTGCCCGCGGCGAACTGACGCTGGTGAATCCAACACCCGAACCAACCCCCACGCCGGCGCCCACCCCCGCTCCAACACCAGCACCGACACCAGCGCCGACCCCAGAACCAGAACCCACCCCGGCGCCACCAACGCCGGCGCCGACACCGGTACCGGCGCCACCGCGCACACCGCCGCCGGCGACACCACGGCCAACCTTGCCCCCGGCAACAGCGGTGCCCGTCGCACCGCGTCCGGTGATCACGCCCGCGCCCGCACCACCCGTCGTCCAGCCACCCCCGCCACCGCCGCCACCAGCGACGCCACCGCCGGCAACACCGCCGCCGGCGACACCAGCGCCGACGCCGGCGCCATCACCACGCCCGTCGCCGATAGCAACGTTGGTCCCCGGCCGTTAGATGTTCGCAGGGTTCAGCTGCTTCTGCATCACCAGCATCGCCCTAATGAGCAGGTCGCGTGTTTGACGGGCAACCTCCGGCTGACATGGAGATCGATCAAGGTGTCGAAGAAATTTGAGGGGAACGCAGATGGGTTTGACGGATCAATGGTGCTGCGTCACGAAGCTTCTGCACCACTTCTGAATATCGGCGTTCGTCATCGTCGGCGAGTACACCCTGCGCGACGTACTCGCCGAGAAATGTCAGCTTCGCCATTTCATTGTCCCAATCGTGGCTCCACGACTCGCATTCACCGTCCGAGAGTTCATCCCACTCATCAGCAATCTCAGGCAGATCATCGACCATCAATTCAAGTGAGCGCAGGTAGCTCAAAGCTCGCTGCTGCTGCTCGGTCGGAGTAGCCATCGAATGTCACTCCACTCCGGTCTGTCGAGTTCCTGCAGATCGTGCCCAGGCTGGAATGCGGTCGTCCAGAATCCCTATCCTATCGGTATTGTACCAACACCCAATCAAACCCACGAGGTCCGCGCAACTCGCGAGATTCACGCGCGATCCCGACGCCCAAAGCACCATAGTAGCGGTTGATGAACACTCCACTGGTTGGATCCTCGATTACCTGTCGAATGCTTTCGATATAACCGGCTTGGTCCGTTCCCATCGGCCATTCCTGCTGATCTACTACATGCCATAGGTAATGCACATCTGCCGGTGGCAGCCTATCCCGCCCCCGAAGTACACGGCCCTGCCACATTTGCCCGCTCAATCGGCCACGAACGCGTTCTGTCGCGTTGGGATTGAAGCCCGCGCGACTGATGTGTTCGAGCACCTCCGCGAGCTCGATGCTCGTGAGCAGTCGTTTCCCCTCGGCAACGTCGATGATCAGCCGGTTGATGGCGGAGTCGCGATTCAAACCTAACCAGTCTCCCAATATCCATTGAGCAGATACCCTGCCTGTCCGCCCGGACAGGTGTCCGACTGGTATCGCGGACGAAGGCGCCCAGCCTCACCAGCGCGAAACTATAGCTGCAATACCAGATGGAGCTCACAACGCTATGCGAAGACTCGATGGCAACGTTGCCTTGATCACCGGCGCCTCCCGCGGCCTCGGCCGCGCGCTGGCGCTCGCCTTTGCCCGCGAAGGCGCCGACCTCATCCTCAACGCGCGCGCCGGCAGCGCCCACGACCTTGCGTCGGTCGGACGCGAAGCGGAGGCGGCCGGGGCACGGGTGCTGCTCGTCACCGCCGATATCGCCAAACGAGACGATGTCGAGCGACTGGCGGCCGCCGCGCTCGACCGCTTCGGACGGGTCGACATCCTCGTGAACAACGCATCCGCATTGGGTCCCACCCCGATGCCCTACCTCTCGGACTACCCACCAGATGCCTGGGATGACGTGCTGCGCACCAACGTGAGCGGCCCGTTCCTGCTCACCCGCGCGCTGGTGGGACCGATGATCGCCCGCGGCAGCGGATCGATCATCAACATCTCCTCTGATGCCGGCGTCGTCGGCTATCCCACCTGGGGCGCGTACGGCGTCTCCAAGGCGGCGCTCGACCACCTCACCCGCACCTGGGCAGCAGAACTCGAAGGCACAGGCGTCCGCATCAACAGCGTCGACCCCGGTGATATGAACACGTCGATGAAGCGTGCCTCGGAGCCGGACGGCGACGCCACGGCCTGGGCAAATCCGGAGAGCGTCACCGAGGTCTTCGTCTGGCTGGCCTCCAACGAATCGACCGCCTCCGGACAACGCTTCGAAGCACAATCTTTCATCGCTCCGGCGAGGATCTGACATGACAAACCTGCTACCTGAACAACAAACTACGGTTCATGCCAGGCGCAGCGGCCGGCTGTCGACACCGCCGGCGATCGAGTTCCAGCTACCACCGGACCTGGAGGCGACGGTGCCGCCGGAACTGCGCCCGCACGGTTCTGGACGCCGCGACGATGTCCGGCTGCTGGTCCTCGATCGCCGGACCGGCGCCACAACGCATTCCACCTTCCGCCATCTCGATCGCTTCCTTCGGAGAGGTGACCTGCTCGTCGTCAACAGCAGCCGCACCGTGCCCGCGCTGCTGCGGGCGGTCGGCGATGATGGCCGGCCGGTCGAAGTCCGCCTGGCCGACCATCGCGGCAGCCGCCGATGGGACGCGCTGCTGCTGGATGGCCGGACACACATCGGCCGCGACGGGTTACGCCTGATCTTCGGGGAGGAGCTGCGGGCGCGCGTGCTCGGCCGGCGGCGCGATCTGCCCTTCCTCTGGCGACTGGAGTTCTCGCTCGGCGGTGCCCGCCTGCTGGACGCGATCTATCGCCTCGGCGAACCGATCCGCTACAGCTACGTCGCCGGCGCATTGCCGATCGACCTCTATCAGACGGTGTATGCAACCGAACCGGGATCAGTGGAGATGCCATCGGCCGGACGTCCGCTCTCCTGGGAGATGCTGCTCAACCTTCGTCAGAAGGGCGTGGACACGGCGTCGCTCGTCCTCCACACGGGTCTCAGCTCGACCCGCGACGACGCGGTCGACGCGCTGCATCCCAACTACGACGAGACATACGCCGTACCGCCCGAGACCGCGGACGCGGTGAACCGCACCTACGCCGCCGGCGGCCGCGTGATCGCGGTCGGCACCACCGTCGTCCGTGCTCTGGAAACCGTCACCGGCGAAGACGGTATCACCCACGCCGGCCACGGCCGCACCCGACTCCACATCACCCCGCACTCACGCCTGCACGGGGTCGATGGCCTGCTCACCGGCCTGCACGAGCCACAGGCCAGCCACCTCGACCTGCTCAGCGCCTTCGTTCGACCGGAACATCTGGCCCCGGCATACGGCGAAGCGCTGGCCCGCCGCTACCTCTGGCACGAATTCGGCGATATGAACCTCATCCTCTAAAGCACCCCGCATGGATAGGCACCCACGATGACCTCAGGAACAACGAACGCAATCGACGTGCGCACCCTCTACCTCGAAACCCTCCAGGGCGCCATGACACGGCCGGCGCGCGGCGACAGCGGCGACGCCCTCCAGGGCTTTCTCACATTGAACGCCGCCTACTTTCTCGGCGAATGGCTGGCGCAACACACCCACACCAACCTGGTCCAGCGCGTCGCGGCCCGGATGGACGGCATCGCCGGCCTGCAACCGCCCGCCGACGAAACGAGCGCGCTCCAGCTCGCCCAACACGCCCGCGAACTCGTCGCCGCGTTCGGACCAACGCGCTGGACCGATCGCATCATCCGCCTCACCGACGATCTGGTCCCGACCCAACCGGACGACTGGGACCAACCAGTCCGTACCGCGCTCACCACAATCGCCGCCAGCGGCGATGGCGCCCCGCTCCTTCGCGCCCACGCCCGACGGCGCCTGTGGCACCTGACCAACCACGATCAGAGCACGGCCGATCCCGCATCGATTCCCCCCGGGGCGCTGTCGTATGCCTACGAAGCAGCCGCATCCGACGACGGCCGAAAGATCCAAACCGCCGAAGCAATACTGGCGGAATTGGCCGGCGGCACCGAGGCGGGTCCCTCCCCCGGCCCCTCCCCCCGCTGACGCGCGGAGCGGGGTGCACGACCTGACCGTGAATGCCAGTCCTATGTGCGCGGCTCAGATGGCCGGGGGTGGCCGGGGGTGGCCGCGAGAACGGGCTAGGGTGGGTGGCGGAGGGCAGCGCGGGCGGCGGCGATGCGGCGGTAGTAGGTGCGGAGGGAGATACCCTCGGCGCGGAGGATCTGGGGGATCGGCTCGCGGGCGGCGCGGCGGAGGAAAGTGCCGAGGGCGGCGGCGAGGGCGGTCGCGTAGGTTTCGGGCATGTCGTAGACACAGTGGACGATCGGGCATCTGAGGCAGTGGGGCCAGATGGGGCAGCCGTCGTCGGGCCAGTCGCCGGTGCCGTGGTCAATCTGGTCCAG
>JBFXAN010000114.1:0-20702 GCA_050184225.1 Dehalococcoidia bacterium
ATCTCGTTTGGCCACGCCCTTCCCATCCCACCTCAACCATCGCTCGACAGAACTCCCCCTTCCCTGCGAGGGAAGGGGGCCGGGGGGTTAGGTAAACTCCTAATACCCCACCCTCACGATCAAATCGATCACCTTGATCCCGATAAACGGCACAAGCACGCCACCCAGCCCATAGATCAGCAGGTTGCGCCGCAGGAGCGAGGCCGCCGGCATCGGTTTGTAGGCGACGCCGCGCAACGACAGCGGGATCAGGGCGATGATGATCAGGGCGTTGAAGATGATCGCGGAGATGATCGCACTCTGCGGCGAATTCAGCCGCATGATGTTGAGCGCCTCCAATTCCGGGAACGTCGCCAGGAACATCGCCGGGATGATGGCGAAGTACTTGGCGACATCATTGGCAATGCTGAACGTGGTCAACGCGCCGCGGGTCATTAGCAGTTGCTTGCCGATGGCGACGATCTCGATCAGCTTGGTCGGGTCGGAGTCGAGGTCGACCATGTTCCCCGCCTCCTTCGCCGCCATCGTGCCCGTATTCATCGCCACGCCGACGTCGGCCTGGGCAAGGGCGGGAGCGTCGTTGGTGCCGTCGCCGGTCATCGCCACCAGCCGGCCCTTCGCCTGCTCGTCGCGGATGATCCGGATCTTGTCCTCCGGCTTCGCCTCGGCGACGTAGTCGTCGACCCCTGCCTCGCCGGCGATCGTCGCCGCCGTCAGCCGGTTGTCGCCGGTGATCATCACCGTACGGATGCCCATCCGCCGCAGTTCGTCGAAGCGTTCGCGCATCCCCGGCTTGACCGTGTCCTTCAAGTAGATGAGGCCGATCGACTGCTTGTCCTCGGCGACGACGAGGGGTGTGCCGCCCGCCATCGCCACGCGGTCGGCGGCACTCTTCAGGTCGGCGGGCACCGGCGCGATCCGCTCGATCGCGTCGACCGCACCCTTCATCGTCTGATGGCCGTTCAGCTTGACGCCGCTCATCCGCGTCTCGGCGGTGAAGGGGATTAACTCCATCGGCAGGGTCGAACCGTTTGCCTCTGCTATGAAGCCCATGTGCTGAGCAAGCTCGACGATCGACTTCCCTTCCGGGGTCTCGTCGGCAAGTGATGAGCGCAGCGCGGCGGCGGCGACCTCCCGCTCGGTGTGCCCAGCAGCGGGAATGAACTCGGCAGCGAGCCGGTTGCCGAAGGTGATCGTGCCGGTCTTGTCTAGCAGCAGCGTGTCGGCGTCGCCGGCAGCCTCGACGGCACGGCCGGAGAGGGCGAGGACGTTGTGCGTCACCAACCGATTCATACCAGCGATGCCGATCGCCGAGAGCAGCGCGCCGATCGTCGTCGGGATCAGCGCGACGAGCAGCGCGATCAGGACGACCGTCTTCTGCGGCGCATCCGAGTAGATCGCGAACG
This sequence comes from Dehalococcoidia bacterium, assembly GCA_050184225.1. Lineage (GTDB taxonomy): Bacteria > Chloroflexota > Dehalococcoidia > CAUJGQ01 > CAUJGQ01 > JBFXAN01. The sequence continues at coordinate 1,407 of JBFXAN010000114.1, forward strand.
GCTGGAGCGTCACCACCGCGAGCAGGAAGATCACGGTCAATCCGGCAAGCAGGATATTCAGCGCGATCTCATTCGGCGTCTTCCGTCGCTCGGCCCCTTCGACCAGGCCGATCATCTTGTCGAGGAACGTTTCACCCGGATTCGCCGTGATTTGGACGCGCAGCCAGTCGGAGACAACGGTCGTGCCGCCGGTAACTGTGGAGCGAATATCGGTCCCAGGCTCCTTCAGCACCGGCGCGGACTCACCCGTGATCGCCGCCTCATTGACGTAGGCGACACCTTCAATCACGTCGCCATCGCTCGGGACCAGTTCGTTCACCTCGATGCGGACGGTGTCGCCGCGCCGCAGGGCGCTGGAGGGCACCATCTCATAGCCGCCGCCGGTCAGCTCGCGGCGGGCCGTCGTCTCGGCGCGGGTCCGGCGCAACGTGTCCGCCTGCGCCTTGCCGCGACCCTCCGCCAGCGCCTCGGCGAAGTTGGCGAAGAGCACGGTGAACCACAGCCAGAAGGTGATCATGCCGGAGAAGGCGGGATCGCCGCCGTCGCGGAAGAGGTCGGCGATGAAGTAGCCGGTGCTGATCGCGCTGCCGATCTCGACGACAAACATCACCGGGTTGCGCCAGAGGGTGGCCGGATTGAGTTTCACCAGGGACTGGCCGGCGGCGCCGCGCACGATCTCCGGGTCCCAGAAGGAGCGTTGCTCGACCTGGATTCCCCGCTTCTCGGCGCGGCGCTGGCTGGCCGCCGGCATCAATGACTGCGTCATTTCAGTAACCCTCGAGATTCTCTAGAACGTCTGCCCGGCGCGCATCGCCAGCTGCTCGACCACCGGCCCCAGCGCGAGCGCCGGAAAGAAGGTGAGCGCGCCGACGATGGCGACGACGCCCACCAGCAGGCCGGCGAACAGCGGTGTGTGCGTGGGAAAGGTGCCCGCCGTCGCCTCCGCCCGCCGCTTGCCCGCCAGCGAACCGGCGACGCCGAGGACCGGGACGATGACGAAGAAGCGGCCGGCGAGCATCGCCACTCCGATCGTCAGGTTGTAGAAGATCGTATTGACGCCGATGCCGGCAAAGGCGGAGCCGTTGTTGCCCGTGCCGGAGGTGTAGGCGTAGAGCATCTCCGACAGCCCGTGCGGCCCTGGGTTGAGGATCGTCTTCGTGCCGTAGTCCCCGGCGACGCTCGCGAGTGCCGTGAAGCTGAGGATCGAGAGCGACGGAATCAGGACGACCAGCATCGCGAACTTGATCTCGCGCGCCTGCAGCTTCTTGCCGAGGTATTCCGGCGTACGTCCCACCATCAGCCCGCCGACGAAGAGGGCGATGATCGCGAAGATCAGCATCACCGCCAGGCCGGAGCCGACGCCGCCGAAGATCACTTCGCCCAACTGGATATTCACCATCGGCACCAGTCCGCCGACCGGGGTGAAGCTGTCGAGGAAGCCGTTGACCGCGCCGCAGGAGGCCGCCGTCGTCACGACGGCGAAGAGGGAGGAGGCGGCGATGCCGAAGCGCGTCTCCTTGCCCTCCATGTTGGACAGGTCGCCGAGTCCGAGCGCATTAATCGTGGGGTTGCCCGCCGACTCGGCCCAGTAGGTGATCAGCACGCCCGCGAGGAAGAGCACGCTCATCGCCGCGAAGATCGCCCAGCCCTGGCGGCGGTCGCCGACCATCAGACCGAAGGTGTGGGTCAGGCCGGCGGGGATCGCGAAGATCGCAAGCATCTGCACCAGGTTGGTGAGCGGCGACGGGTTCGACAGCGGATGCGCGGAATTGGCATTGAAGAAGCCGCCGCCGTTGATGCCGAACATTTTGATCATCTCTTGGGAGGCGTTCGGCCCCATCGGGATCCGCTGCGTGGCGCCTTCGAGCGTGGTCACGTCGACGTAGTCGCGCAGGTTCTGAATCACACCCTGCGAGACGAAGAAGAGGGCGCCGACGATCGAGAACGGCAGCAGCACCCAGAGCGTGCCGCGGACGAGATCGACCCAGAAGTTGCCCAGCTCGCTCACCGAGCGGCGGGTAAACCCCCGGATCAGCGCGAGCACGATGCCGAAGCCGGTCGCGGCGGAGACGAAGTTCTGGAAGGTGAGCGCGGCCATCTGCGTGAGATAGCTCATCGTCGATTCGCCGCTGTACGCCTGCCAGTTGGTGTTCGTGGTGAAGCTCGCGGCGGTGTTGAAGGCGGTGTCCTGGCGGACGCCGGGCAATCCCTCGGGGTTGAGCGGCAGCGAACCTTGCACCCGCTGCATCAGATAGACCCAGAGCATACTGACCAGCGCGAAGAGAAGCACGCTTACCGCGTACCCGGTCCAGCGTTGCTCCCGCTGCGCGTCGACGCCGCAGGCCGCATAGATGCCGCGCTCGACCGGCCGCAACACAGGATCGAGCCAGGTGTGCCTCCCCTCGAAGACGCGATACATGTACGCGCCAAGCGGCACAGTGACCGCCACGATCAGGAGGAAGAACAGTGAGATCTGAAACCAACCGTTTGCGGTCATGACGATGCCTGCCAATGGTTCGCTGTCGAACCGCGCTGAGATTCAAGATCGGTCGTAAATGCCGGATCGCCGCCTGCACATGCAGCGACCTCGGTCGCCGGTTCCGATTCCATTGCCGCCTCCTCCGCATTGGGTCGTGTCGAGCGGCGATGCCATCCTCGCGCGAGCGCACGACCCAGATCGGCGCCCTTCCGTACCCATCCCTGGACGACAGCGTCCACCGGGCGCGACTCATGCACGTGAGGAAGGCGCCGCGTCGATCGGCGCAGTTCCGCCGGCCGAAGCAGGAAGAGCATCAACGTGTGATCGAGTTCGGAGAGCCGGCAGGCCTCGGCGAACCACGGGGCACGTCCTGTCGCGCCGACGGGTGCCGCCAGTACCGCATCAGGACATGCGGCCACAAGGCGATGGAAATCGCCGATTGGGTCGCCGGCGTCGAGAAGGCACAACTCAAGCGCAACGTCGGGGCCGGCGATCGCACGCAACTCACCCAGGAGCCGATCGAGCCCGTCCGGATCGACGCCGGTTGTCGCCACCACGACGCCCTCGTAGCGCGTCTGCTCGGGCACACCCTGGGCCCGCTGCGCGGCGTGGCGGAGCGTGGCCCGTGCGGCGGGGCTGTCGTCATAGGGCAGAATGATCCAGGTCTTCATGGCTTCACTCGATTCGACGCTGACCCGCTCATGACGGACCGGCGGCCGACGTTCGTCCGCGTTCTCAGAACCGTTCCGGCCTCAGCAGTGCGAAGAACACGTAGGCTGCGACGGCGAGCGAAACGACAAGTCCAAGCCAGTACTCGAAGGTCATAGCGCCTCCTCTCTCACAAGCGCTCGGATGCCCAGACGTAGCCGAGTGCCACCACGAAGAAGATCGCCGTCACCAGCAACCACGCCAGATCGCTCATCGCCTCGTACCTCCGATGCGTCTGTCTCATACCGCGGACACGGCCTCTCGGCTGCGAGCGGCCTGCTCGACGGCACGGAGAAACGTGTCGATCGGAAACGGCTTTTCGAGGAAGCGCAGCGGGCCGAATTCAACCAAACGCGACGGCAGCGGTGGCGCCGCCGACAGCATCACCAGCGCCGGCCGTGGCAGACCACGAGACTCGATCTCGCGGAGTACGTCCCAACCGGTCGCATCAGGGAGGTTGATGTCGAGCACCAGCACATCCGGCAGCGAAGCCGCGCAATCCGCGATCGCCTCGGCCGCGGTGCCTGCACCGGCCACCCGGTATCCGCGCCGCGCGAGATTCTTGACGAGGACGCTGCGGAGATGCGGTTCGTCCTCGACAAGAAGCACGCCGATCGCCGTGGTTCGAGGTTGTTCGCTCACAACCTCACACTACGGTCGTCGAGATCATCGCCGCGTCATGCGAGCGCGCGTCCGCGTAAGCGTGGCGTAAGAATTCCGCCGGGTTCAGGAAGTTCGGCAGGGAGCAGGACGCCTACGGTTCCCGTTCTCGGCCGGCAGCAAGGACGAGAACATGGGAATCGCACTCCGGACAGACGACGAGCGCGCGGCCCGCGCGCCGGAGCGTTGTCAGCGGAACCTCAAGCGGTTCCATCCGTGTCGCCTCGGGGTCCGGCGCATCACAGCGGCACGGGTGCAGAACATGCAACGGCTCGGCATCCGCCGCATCCAACGAGACGACGATCCGCAGATCGGGAGCTTGGTCAGTGTTCATCGGGCGACACCGAAGGCCATTGCCTTCTCGCGCGGATCGTCGGACGCATCCATCCGGTCGCGAACGCAGCGGAGCAGGCTGCCGGCGGCGGTGCTGCCCCAGAACCAGCGGGCAAGGCCTTCGCCGTCGATATCCGGCTTGGCCATCATCCGCGCCTCGTAGTACATCGCCTTGAGGTCGTCGGCGCAGTAGCGGATGAACAGCGGCAGCGGCACATCTTCCGGGCGCTCGCGCATGTCCGCCGGTTCGCCATCGGCATAAGCCTCGAGGAACCGGATCACGCCACGGAAGCGGACCGGCGGGACGCCGGAGAGTCCGACCATCGTCTTGCCCTGCCGCTCGATCCACTGCTCGTAGTAGCGGCGGATCTGCGTCGTCTCCATCGCGACATCGGGAATCGATCCCTCCGCTGGTACCGACGATGCTTGCAGCGGCGCGGGCCGAACGTGACCGCCACCTTCGTCCGGGAAGTCGCGCAGCACCGGTCCAGCTGACTCCGAAAACAGGTCCAGCGCGGCGCGGAGGACACGATGCTGCAACGCTGGATCATTCGCACGTCCCAACGCCGAACCAAAAGGAAACGGCACAAAGAGCGCCCGCGGCGGCTTGATCGCCAGCGTGTGCTCGCGGACGAGACTGATCGACGTTGTGCTGAGGCCGGCCGCTTCCAGGACACGGGCGATCACACCCACGGTGCTCGTGCAGAACGGTCAGGTCGGAGTGAGCAGGACCGTATCGACACCTTCCGCCAGAAGCCGCGTCGCGACGGCGGGCGCGGATTCCTGCTCGATCCGCGACCAGTCCCGTTGTGCCCCCATGAACGAGTAGCAGGCGGGGCCGAGTCCGCCGAGCTCGCGCCGCGACACCAATTCGCGCAGCCGGTCCAACGGCAGCGTGACGTTGAGGTCGCGGATCACGGGCACACGGTCGAAGCCGATGCTGGCGTGGCTCTGCACGATCTCGTCGGCGCGGCTGGCGCTGGGGATCACCCGGTACGACGGATCGGCGCCGCGAAACGGCGGATCGTCGCGCAGGTGCAAACCCGCGGTCGTGACCACGGCCAGCCGGCTCTCGTTCAGCGGCCGCGACAGCGGCGTGAACGGCGCCGTGTCGTGCTGCGGTATCGGCAGCGTGAGCAGGCTGTTGCGGGAGATCTCCGGCAGTTGGTCGAGGTGCGGCATCATCGATCTCCCGGCGAAAGGCGCAACCGCTGCATCGTCGCCGGGTGTCAGTGTACGAAGGCATCGCGCCGTCCCACAAGGCGGCGGTCAGGCGGACGATGAATCGGTGAGCGCATCTCGATAGACGCGCGAGAGCGCGAACAGCACGGGAAACAGGGCGAGCCAGCTGAATTGAGCGAGCGTCGTGTCGATTCGCGCCAGGACAGCGGAGACCAGGAAGACGGTCATCACGCAGATGCCACGGAGGAGATGATAGCGGGCGAGTTCGCGCGTGACGCCGCTCACCAGCAACCGGCGCCGGTTACTGACGTACCACCACTCCACCGTCGAGAGCAGTGATGTTGCCGCCATTGCGAGGGCATAGAACACAATGGCAAATGGTTGATCGCGGTACTCGCCCATCACATCCGTGGGGAAGGGGAGAAATGAGATCGAGAAGAGAAAGGCGACATTGATCCACATCAGCCAGGCATCATGCGTCCGGATCAGGCGGAACATGCGATGGTGAACGATCCAGTAATTCGCGATGACGAAGTACGACACCGCATAACTGAACAGTGCCGGCCACTGGTCCAGGATGTCGCGTCGCAACTCGCCGGCGGCCACCGTATCCGGCGACGGCAGGTCAAATTGCAGCACCATCAGCGTCATCGCGAACGCGAAGATGCCATCGCTGAGACTGATAATACGGTCGTTGGTCGGATCGTCATCGGCGGTGGACGGAGAACCCTCCATCCGCTGGGCGGCATCCGCCATGACGGCTTCTCCCATAGGTCATGATCGTGGCCTGAACCGTATCACGGTAGAAACCGGGAGCGCGGTGAACAATCGTCATGCGACGGAGCGCCCGCGTTGCGTATCGCCTGGTGCGTAGTCCAGCATAGTGCACGATGCGGCAGTCAGCAGAGAAAGCGGGTGAGAGACGATGACGCGGGCACTGGTATTGGGCGGCGGTGGTGTGGTGGGCATCGCCTGGGAGACGGGCGTGCTCAAGGGACTGCGGGACGGCGGGGTTGACCCGGCGACGGCAGACCTGATCGTCGGCACCTCGGCCGGCTCAATCGTCGGGACGCAGGTTCGCGGCGGCCGATCGTTGGACGATCTCTACGCCGAGCAGACGGCGCCATCCGATGGGCAGGTGGAGCAGGCGGCCGGCCAGGACATCGAGAAGTTGATGGCGATCTTCGCGCGATGGGCGCAGGCCGCCGAGATGACGGAGGAGATCTGCGCCGAGATCGGCGCGCAGGCACTCCAGGCGAAGACCGCGCCGGAAGAGGATTGGCTGCAGGCGATCGGCGCGCGCCTGCCCGATCCGACGGCGTGGCCGGACGGAACGCTCGTCGTCACGGCAGTGGACGCGGAGAGCGGCGCCTTCCGCACATGGGACCGGACATCCGGCGTGGCACTGACGGCGGCGGTCGCGTCGAGTTGCACTGTGCCGGGGATGTTCCCACCGGTGACGATCGAGGGCCGGCGCTACATCGACGGCGGCGTGCGCTCCGGTACGAACGCGGACCTCGCCCGTGGTCACGACGCCGTCGTGCTCATCGCGCCGATCGGCGGCTCGGCGGCGGGGATCGGCGCCGTCGCCCGCCGGCAGCTCGATGCGGAGGTCGAAGGGCTGCGCGCCGCCGGTAGCACCGTCGAGGTGATCCTGCCCGACGCGCAGGCGCAGGAGGCGTTTGGCCCCAACCTGATGGACCCCGCCCGGCGCGGCGCCGCGGCGGAGGCCGGACTGCGCCAGGGCAGTGAGGCAGCGGCGCGGCTCGCGTCACTCTGGCAATCGACCGCCGGCAGCGCCGCGTCGTGAGCGGGGCGCCGATCGCGGTCGTCGTCCCCGTCGATGGCGAGTTCGAGCCATACCGGGCGATCCTGCCCAGCCTGCAACGGCGCGACGACAGCGGACCGTGGGAGGTCTACGAAGGTCGTTCGGCGGATCGGCGGATGCTCCTCGTGATCTCGGGCGCCGGTCCCGTCAACGCCGCCGCCGCCACCGAACGGCTGATCGCCCGCTACGAGCCGGCGGCCGTGCTGCACGGCGGCTCGGCGGGCGCGCACAACCCCGACCTCCTGCCCGGCGACGTGGTGATCGGGTCGCGCTACGTGATCCACACCTCGCGCTCGGTGCGGGCGGCGCGCGTCGCCCGCGGCCTCAATCCCTCCCTGATCCGCTACCGGCAGGACGGCTCGTACCTCAGCTATCCGCATATCGACGCCGACCCGCGCCTGCTTGCCCTGGCCGAGCGGGTCGCCCGCGCCGAGCTCGAACGGATCGGTAACTGGCAGGCGCCCGGCTGGCCTCCGGCCGTGCCCCGCCGCCCGGGTCTGGTGGTGTCCGGCGTCGTCGCCTCGGCGGACGCCTGGACGATCGACGAAGCCGAGCTCCGCGCGCTGCACGAGGACTTCGGCGCTGAGTGTGAGGACATGGAGAGCGCCTACGTGGCCCAGGTCTGCGCGCTCCACCGGCTGCCGTTCGTCGCCGTGCGCGTGATGTCGGACAACGAGGCGGCGCAGCAACTCACCGCCGAGGATGTACCACCGGCAATCGCCGCCGCCGGCGAACGGGCAGCGACGATCATCGTGGCGCTGGCAGGCGCGATCTGAAGACATAGACCAACCGCACTGTCATCCTGAGCGAAGCGAAGGATCTCCGCGGTTCCTTGCGTCCGAGATCCTTCGCTGGCGCTCAGGATGACATCATTGGCGGGCGCCGCCCAGCTCAACCCAGGTGCCGGCGTTCTGCTTTTGCGCCTTCGCGTAGATGTGACGGGCGGCGGCGACATCTTCGATCGCGAGGCCGAGCGACTTGAACAGGGTGATCTCGTCCGGCGCGGTCCGTCCCGTCGCGGTTCCTAAGAGCAACTCTCCCAGCTCGGCCTGGATATGGCCGTCGTCGATCGCGCCCTCGCGCTTGGGAATGAGGAAATCTCCCGCTTCATTCACCGTCGATTCGCGCCGGTCCACGTAGAGGCGGGCGCGGGCGACAGCGGCCGTGTCCAGCTCGCGGGCGGTGGCGGTGGCGGAGCCGGCGGCGTTGATGTGGGCGCCGGGCGCGATCCAATCCCCCAGCAGCACGGGATCCGGCGATGCGGTCGTGGTGCAAATCAGGTCGGCGCCCTCGACCGCGGCACGCGCGGTGCCAACCGGCTCGACTGGAAGGTTATGCCGGCGGGCGGCGGACTCCGCAAAGGCGCGGGCACGCTCCGGCGTGCGGCTCCAAACGCGCACGCGGCCGACCGGCCGCACGGCCAGCATCGCATCGAGGTGAGTGCGCGCCTGCACCCCGGAGCCGAGCAGGGCGAGTTCGGCGGCGTCATCACGGGCGAGCAGGCGGGTGGCGACACCGCTGACAGCGGCGGTGCGGATCGCTGTGATCTCGCTGGCATCCATGATCGCCAGAGGCTGGCCGTGCTCAGTGTCAAAGAGCATGACGACGCCGGGATGGGAATCATAGTCAGTGCCGGCGTTGCCGGGAAAGACCGCGATCACCTTCAGGCCAAGCGCGGCGGGAGCGCCGAGATAGGCGGGCATCAGGACAAGCACATTCGCCGGGTCCGGCAGGCGCATGACGGGACGCAGCGGCAGGATGACGTCGCCACGGGCCAGCGTCTTCAGTGCCTCGGCCATGACCTCGATACACTCCGCCATCGGCAGCAGCGCGCGTACTTCTTCCTGGTTGACGATCAAGACCTGCATGGCTCGCTCCGCTCGCGGCAATCGGCAGTGGGCAGTGGGGCGGTTGGGGAAACTGTAGCGCGTGGTGTGATGAGTGGCGAGGGTGCAACGCAGGGCGTACACTCCCTGGCGTCGTTGGTTGGCAGTGACCTTACGGGAGGTAGAGCGATGGCGAGCCAGGAATTTTACGCGGTTTTGGAGCAGTTGCGGGCACGACCGATCGCATCGGAGGATGGCGGGGTCGAAGAGACGCGCGCCGGGTTTGAGTCGATGGCGCAGCCCGTTCCGGATGACGTCACCGTCGAATCGGTCGATGCCAACGGCGTGCCGGCCGAGTGGGTGGTGCCACCCGATGCAGTAGACGGCCGAGTGATCCTGTATCTCCATGGCGGCGGCTACGTGATCGGCTCGCTCAACACCCATCGCGCGCTGGTCGCGGCGATCGCTCGGAGTGCGGTCGCCCGGGCGCTGTCGCTCGACTATCGCCTGGCGCCGGAGCATCCCTTCCCGGCAGCGGTCGATGACGCCGTCGCCGGGTATCGCTGGTTGCTGGCGCACGGCGTGCGGCCGGAACAGACCGTGATCGCCGGTGACTCCGCCGGCGGCGGCCTCACGATCGCCACCCTGATCGCGCTGCGCGCCGCCGGCGAGCCGCTGCCGGCGGCGGGCGTCTGCCTGTCGCCATGGGTGGACCTCGAAGGCATCGGCGACTCGATGACAGCCAAGGCGGACGCGGACCCGATCGTCCAGAAGGGGCCGCTCCAACAGATGGCGGAAAGGTATCTCGCCGGCGCCGACCCGCGCACGCCGCTGGCAGCGCCACTCTATGCGGAGCTGCAGGGTCTGCCGCCGCTGCTAATCCAGGTCGGCACCAGCGAGACGCTGCTCGATGACTCCACCCGCATCACCGAGCGGGCGCGGGCGGCGGGGGTCGAGGTGACGCTGGAGCCGTGGGAGGAGATGATCCACGTCTGGCAATTGTTCGGTCCAGCGATGCCGGAGGCGCAGCAGGCGGTCGAGCGGATCGGCGAATACATCCGGCAGCAGACTGGCCAACTGAGCGCAACGGCCGGATAGCGCCGCACTCCGTCCAGCGGCCGCGTGAAGTTTCCATGTGGTGGCGCCGGTCCTGGTCGCCGCTCTGCCTCCTGGTGCGCGGGATCACATCGGCCGATCGCGGATTCGGAAACAGACGAGACAACCAGCCGTTATCCGGGTGCATCGATGCCATGAACGATACACATGGGCAGCCGCCGTTCGGCTGCCTCCGCCCGGATGGAGGCTGGTATGAAAGGAACCCATGGTCTGCGCCTGACACGTGGCTCAATCCTCGTCATTGCGCTCATCGCCGCGCTCGCTTCGTTCATCTTGATGGTGCGTCCGGCAGATGCCCAGGAACCGACCGAGGATGGCTGCGACCCGAACGAGCCGATCGCCTGTCTGCCGTTGCCGGAGGAAGCAGCAGGCAGCGACGCCGAGGCGCCCACCATCGCCACCCCGCGCGTTCCGGCGCCACCGATGCCCTGCCCGCCGGTCGTGTTCGGCGTAGCGGAGGCACGCATCGCCGCGCCGGTGCCGCCGTCACAACCCTGCGATCGGCGGGGCGTGATCGCGACGGTCAACTACGCCAACGCCCTCTACGCGCGGGCACTGCGTTCGCTCGACGCGCGGGACCTGCCGAACGCCTGGACCGGCGAGGCCCTGAATGAGGTTCGCGGATACGTCGCCGTCCTGCGATCGACCGGACGCTATGGCACACCGGAGCTTCGCTCGATCGCACTCGAGGAACTGCGGCTGGACGGATCGCGCGCGCATGTGCGCACGTTGGAGAACTGGCTGTATCAGGAGCGGGCATCGTTGACCGGACGGGTGCTCGTCGAGGAAAACCAGTGGGTGATCAACGAGTACGACCTCGTCCGACGGGGCGGTTCGTGGTTCGTGTCGCGGAACGTGGTCACGCGCGCGCCGGCACCGCTCCCGCCACCCCAACCGGTTCCGCCATCGATGCCGTGTATCCTGATCTTCCCGCCGCCGCCGGGATGTGACATCGGCCGGCCGGAGCCAGCCCGTTGACCTCTCCGTGACAACGGACCGGCGGGACGACCACGCCGGCGAAGCGATCTCCGCCACAGTCACGAATCACGGCGCCGGCCAGCACCAGGGTCGGCGCCGCGCACCTCGCAATGGTGCACCGATCGGTCGTGCTTCCGCTTGACGGTGCTGCCGTGTAGAACCTACGTGAGCATTCGTCTGGAGGCGGCAGGATGGGCATCACCTTCGGCATTCATATCGGCCCGCAGAACATCGCAATCGAGGATCTGCGGCGGCTATGGACCTACGCGGATACGCACGGCTATCAATGGATCTCGGTCTGGGACCACTTTTACGAGGCGCCACCGGTGGACAGCGCCGCGCCGCACTTCGAGGCGCTGACGCTGATGTCCGCGATCGCCTGTGAGACCACCAACGTCCGCATCGGCTGTCTCGTCTTCTGCATGGCCTATCGCAATCCGGCCGTGCTCACCAAGTCACTGGTCTGCATCGACCACCTCAGCGGCGGCCGGCTGGAGATCGGCCTCGGCGCGGGCTGGCACCAACCGGAGCACAACGCCTACGGCATCCCCTTCCTGCCGCCGAAGCAGCGGCTCGACATGCTCGAAGAGGGCACGATCGCGATCAAGAGCTTGCTCGCCAACGAGGTGACCGACCACCACGGCGAGTACTTCAACTTCACCAACGCGCGGATGAACCCCAAACCGCTGCAGGCGCACGTGCCGATCTGGATCGGCGGACAGGGTGAGAAGCGAACGCTGCGGATCGCCGCCCGCCACGCCGACGGCTGGAACGTACCCTACATCAGTCCGGAAACGTTCAAACACAAGTCCGAGGTGCTCGATCGCTGGTGCGAGAAGGAGGGCCGCGACCCGGCGACGATCAACCGTTCGCTCAACCTCTCCTTCAACATGGTCGCGCGCGATGCCGACGCCGATGCCGCCCTGAAGCGGATGAAGGAGATGTGGGGACCAGCCGCCGAGACACGCATGGGCGGCATGCTGGTCGGCGGCCCCTCTGCCGTCGCCGAACAGGTCGCCGCCTTCCGTGACGCCGGCGTCTCGCGGCTGAACATCGCCTTCCGGCCGCCGGTGGATTGGGAGGCATACGAAGCGTTCACGACCGAGGTGATGCCGCAATTTGCGTGATGCACCTTCTCGACATCGGCTCAATCGATTCCTGACACTTGGTGATGCTGTCGGCATGTCCGAGTGAAGAGGCAGATTCAGTGCCAGTCCGGGCCGTGTTGCGTGTTGCCGTAGTATTCTGCTTGCTCGATGTGCTGGGCTCGCGTGCGCATCTGCCTGCCAACGCGGGCAGCGATACGGTAGCAGTGGCAGGAGCCACCGCGCCGTCGACGGACGGGGACGCGCGATCGGTCGTCTACATTGCGACGGCAGAGGGCATCGCGCGGTCCTTCGACGGCGGCGACCGGTGGGAAGTATCATCTGCCGGGCTCACGACGACACAACACGTCGGCGTCCGGTCACATCCGACCGTCAATGCCGTTGTCGTGGACCCGGTCACGCCGGCAACTGTCTACGCCGCCACAAGCTACGGGGTGCAAAAGAGCATCGACGCAGGCGTAACGTGGCACGACGCGAGTGTCGGTCTCCCAGAGGCGGCGCCGCTGCCGCCCAGGACCAGCATACCGTCGCGGGCCGGTGTCACCGACCTCGTGATCCATCCAACCGACCCTTCCATCCTCTATGCGCTCATCGATCGCCCTGAGCCCGGCGGGGTCCGTGTTTTCAGGACGGCCGATAGCGGCGCCACGTGGCACGATATCTCGCCGCAGGTTGTTGATCGGGACCAGCGCTACGCCAGAACTTCTTCCCGCCTCCTGTTCGTGGAACCGACCATGCCGGCAATGATCTACCTCGTGCAACCTACCGCGCTGTATCGTTCAGACGACGCCGGCGTTACCTGGCAACGCGCTGGCGAAAGATCCGCCGGTCTCTATCGCGACGTCGTGAGTTCGAGGGTCGGGGGCACACTCTATGCGACAGGGAGCAACAGTCGAGAGATCGTGAAAAGCGTCGATCATGGTGAAACCTGGGCTGTCGCCGGCATCGTGCCTCAACCCGCCGGCGTCTCCGGACAAGCCCCAATCACCCACTTGGCCGCCGGGCGCGATGTGATGACCATCTTCGCAACGACTGAGGTGTACCGCCAGAACCGGCCTGAAAGTCAGCTCTGGCGGAGCGTCGATGGTGGGGCCACATGGACATCCTGCACAGCCGACCCGTTGCCAGATGCAGTCACAGCGCTGGCAGCGGACGACACGGAGCCTTCGGCAGTGTTCGTCGCGACCTACAATAACAACGCGAATCGTGGTCTCTTGCACTGGGCGGCTTGCACCAACGATTCCTGGCAGATCGTACAATCAGCTTCGGATGTTACAGGCGTCTTGGGCCGCGATACCTCGATCGCTGCTATCGCTCAACCTTCATCTGATCCCAGCGTATTGTACGTGGGACGGCCTGGTGGCTTGTTCAAACGCGAGCTTGATTCAACTTGGATTGCCGCGCTTACTTTTCCAACTGTGCCCGAGATTACGCAACTCACCGTTGCGCCTTCCAATGGTACGACGGTCTACGCCATCGGCGTGTCCGCCGGCGGCACGACACTCTATCGCAGTATCGACACAGGGACAACGTGGCAGGCAGTCGAAGCTTTCTCTCAGCCTGGGGCGCGCATTCTCGGGATCGATCCGATGGACTCGAACAAGATCTTTGTGAGAACCGCACGTGACGCACCCCTTCAACCCGAGAGCATTGATGGCGGAATTGCATTGTCCGTCGTCCAATTGCCTCCCCCGCCGAGTGGTGATCGGTTGCTGGTGTCAACGATCGCCTTTGACCCCTCGACGCCGGACCTCATCTACGCCGGTGCACAAACCGGCGACCGTAACCACGGCGGCATCGCGCGGAGTCGAGACGGCGGTAGCTCCTGGGAATGGTTGATCGGCAATCTGCCCGACTGCGCTGTCACGTCGCTGGCATTCATTCCGGCGTCGCAGCGCCTCCTCGCGGGATCGACCTGCGGCGTCACGATCAGTGACGATGGAGTGCACTGGCGGCGTGTGAACGTCGGGCTGCCGGACCTGCCCGACGCCCCTCGGGCAACCGCGGAGATCTCCAGCCTTACCGTCGATAGTCAGTCACCCACGGTTGTCTATGCTGGTATCACGTGGTCGTTCGGACCATACCTGGCGATTCCTGCCGGCGGCGTCTTCAAGAGCACGGACAGCGGCGAAACATGGATTGCCAACAATGCCGGACTTCCCGCCTGGGCGCCGTCTTCCACACTGGCCCCAGACAGCAGTGTTCGACCATATCTGATAAGCCGGCAGATCAGGGAACTGACGGTCGATCCGATTTCGCCCGTCGTGCTCTACGCAGTGGTTGCCGGCGCCACCTGCCCAGGTGGGCCAACATCTTGTCGATCTCAGTTTGCTCTGTACCGCAGTCAGAATGCCGCCGCGACGTGGGCAGAGGTTTCGCTGCCGACGATTGATGGTTCAATAGCCGTTGGGCAATTGCCACTCGATCGGTGACCAGCTGAACAATGCCGGCGCATCCAATGAACATCGAGAAGACTCACGTGTGAGCAGCAGCGAAACGGGGAGACTGTTCGAACGCGAGTATGATCCAACGGTCGCGATCATCGGCGGCGGCGCGGCGGGAATGATGGCCGCCGCCAGCGCCGTCGAAGCGCATCCGGACGCCAGGATAACGTTGTTCGAGCGCAACCCACGGCTCGGGGCGAAGGTGATCATCTCCGGCGGCGGCCGCTGCAACGTCACCACCGCCGACGGTGACGTCCGCCGAATCCTCTCGCGCTACCCACGCGGGAGCCGCTGGCTGCGTCACGCGATGTACAGCTTTCCGCCCGATGCGGTAGTCGATTGGTTTGAAGGGCATGGCGTCCCGCTCAAGGTCGAGTCCGACCTGCGCGTGTTTCCGGTGTCGGACAACGGCCGCGATGTCGTCGGCGCCTTCGAGCAGATCTTCCGCGAGCGCGCGGTTGCGGTGCGTCTGCGGGAATCAGTCGCCGTCATCGCACGCGATGACGCGGGCGGGTTCACGGTGCAGACGGCCGGCGGATGGGCGGGCCGGTTCGAAACCGTTGTGATCACGACGGGCGGCGCGGCGTTTCGTCACACCGGCTCGCAGGGTGATGGCTTCCGCTTCGCGGCGGCGCTCGGGCATGCCGTGACGCCGCTCTACCCTTCGCTGAACGCCTACGTCGTGCGCGAGGCATGGGCGCACGGCCTCGCCGGTGTGTCCTTCGCTGACGCGAGCCTCCGGATACCGGCGCGGGCGCCGGGCGGTGCGTCGCACAGCTTCCGCGGACCATTTCTCTTTACCCACGCCGGCGTCACAGGCCCCGCCGTCTTTGCCCTGTGCTCGCTCGCCGCGACGGAGACGTACTCGACCGAGCGACCGATGCCGCTCACGATCAATCTGCTGCCGGACCTCACCGGACCGGCAGCCGATGAGCTCCTCCGACAGCGGTTCGCGTCGATGGGCGGCCGCGGCGTCGCCAACGTGCTCGACACGCTGCTACCTCGATCGATCTGTCCCGTACTCTGCGCGCGGGCGGAGATCGACGCGGACACGCGCGCCGCACGGGTGTCACGGGCGGACCGGCAGAAGCTGGCCGGTGCGATCACGGCACTGCCGCTGACGGTGGTCGGGCGGCGCAACGGCGAGGAGTTCGTCACTGCGGGCGGCGTCCAGACGGATGAGGTCAACCCGCGCACGATGGAATCTCGTCTCGTGCCCGGCCTCTACTTCGCCGGCGAGGTGCTGAACGTCGATGGCTTCACCGGCGGCTACAACCTGCAAGCGGCCTGGGCGACCGGCCGGCTGGCGGGCCTTGGCGCGGTCGAAAGCCGATCGCCGTCCGCCTGCTGACGCGCGCCTGAACGTTGCCTGTGGCACCATGCAGGCATGACGGCACAGCAGGAACAGATCGCGGCGGCGCATCGCCACACGCGAACGGGAATCTTCTATGGCTGGTGGATCGCAGTCGCCTGCTGCGCCATCACCTTCGTCGGAGCGGGAGTCGGGGTCTACGGTCCCGCCGTCTTCATCAAGGCGTTACAAGACGAACATGGCTGGAGCGTCGGCGCGATCTCGCTGGCGACAACCTGCTACTTTCTCGCCGGCGGCGTCTCCGGCATCTTCGTCGGCCGCTGGCTGGATACGCATGGACCTCGTGGGCTCTTCGCCGTCACCGCCGTCGTGATGGCGGCGGCGCTGCTCCTGATCGGGCGGATCACGTCGCTCTGGCAACTCTTCCCGGCGTACCTGCTGATGGCGCCGGCGATGAGCGGCCTCTCGAACATCCCCGTCACCTGGCTGCTGACCCGCTGGTTCGTGCGTCGGCGGGCGCAGGCGATGAGCATCGCCATGTCGGGCATTTCGATCGGCGGCATGCTGCTCGTGCCGATCAGTGTGGCGATCGTCGACCGATGGGGCCTGGGCGCGGCGACGCTCGTGCTGGCGTTGCTCGTCCTGGCGCTGGTCCTGCCGATGACCGCGTTCGTCATCCGCAGCGATCCGGCGGAGATGGGACTCGGTCCGGACGGCGACCCGCGCACGGAAACGAAGCAGGCGATACGATTCACCATGCCGCCGACCGAATGGACCCGGTCGGCGGCGATGCACACACGCACGTTCTGGGTACTGGTCGTGGCGTTTATGTTCGGGCTGGCCGCCCAGCAGGCCTTTCTCCTGCATCAGCTCACCTACCTGAGCGACCGCTTCGGCGGCGCGACGGCCAGCACCGTGCTCAGCACGACGGCGGGAGCGAGCATCATCGGCCGGCTGGCGCTCGGAACGGTTTCCGACCGACTGGACAAGCGATGGATGGCAGCGGCCTGCTTCGCCGTTCAGGGCGCGTCGATGCTGGTTGTGCTGCACACATCCTCGCTCCCGTTGATCTACGCGGCGACCCTGTTGTTCGGACTGACAATGGGCAACAGCTACATCATGCTGTCGCTGCTGGGTGCGGAGAACTTCGGCGGCGCATCCTTCGGCGCGATCTACGGGCTGATCACCCTCTTCGTCACGGCCGGGTCAGCCTTCGGACCACTCCTCGCCGGCGTGCTGGCCGATGCGAGCGGCGGCTACATGGTACCGTTCACGATCGCGGGACTAACCGGTCTGACGATGGCTGGACTGGTACTGGGGGCGAGGCGACCTAACCCCCCGGCCCCCTTCCCTCGCAAGGAAGGGGGAGTCCTGGCCGGCGATGGTTGAACGTATGTCGTCGGTATCGCCGGACGAGATACTGGCGAACCACCGTGAGTACGTGCTCCCCCTTCCCTGCGAGGGAAGGGGGCCGGGGGGTTAGGTAATGGACCATACAACCTACGACGTAATCCGTACCAAACGCGACACGCGGACGTATGCAGCCCAAACGATCCCAGAACAAACCTTGCAGCGGATCCTCCAGGCAGGCCGGATGGCGGGCAGCTCGAAAAACAGCCAGCCCGTGCGGTTCGTCGTCCTCCGGAGCCGAGAGCGCATCGAAGAACTGGCCGCGTGCGGCGACTTCGCCACGCACCTGCCGTCGGCGCCGGTCGTGGTGGCCGTGGTGCTCATGCCGGACGGCGGTCCATTCGACGCGGGCCGCGCTGCCCAGAACATGATGGTGGCCGCCTGGGCCGAGGGACTGACCTCATGTCCCACGTCGATGCACCATCCCGAATGTGCCGCCGGCGTGCTCAACCTACCGCCGGAGCACCGCGTCGCGATCGCACTCCCCTTCGGCTACCCAGCCGAGACATCCGAGTCCCGCCCCGGCCGTCCCCGCCTCCCACTCTCCGAATACGTCCATGAGGACCGATGGCAACAGCAGTAGGACCGCTTTGTGAACCGCAAAGGCGCAGAGGACGCAAAGATCGCAAAGAGTCTTATTGAATCCTTTGCGATCTTTGCGTCCTCTGCGCCTTTGCGGTGAAAAGACGGAAGGACAGCAGCGATGGTTGATGGTACTGGGCCGCTCGCGGGTGTGCGGATTTTGGACCTGGGCTGGGCGATGGCCGGGCCGCAGGGGGCGGCGATCCTCGGTGCGTATGGGGCCGAGGTGATCAAGGTGGAGAGCCGGGCGCGGCCGGATCTGGCGCGGACGACGTTCGGGCCGATCGTGGCGGAGGACCCCTATGACGGGTCCGGCTACTTCAACAACTTCAACCGCGACAAGCGCAGCATCACGCTCAACATGACGACCGAGCAGGGACGGCGGCTGTTCGCGGAGTTGCTCGCGATCTCCGACGGGTTGCTGGAGAACTTCGCCGCCGGAGTGCTGGACCGGTGGGGCTTTCCCTATGAGGCCATGCAGCGAATCCGGCCGGATATCGTCTATGTGTCGATGGCGGGCTTCGGCCACACGGGACCATACCGCGACTACAAAACATTCGGCCCGATCGTCCAGGCCGTCTCCGGCCTGACGCATCAGTCGGGGTACCCGGACATGGAACCGGCCGGTTGGGGCTTCTCCTACATGGACCACACGGGTGGCTACTACGGCGCGATCGCCATGCTCCAGGCGTTGCTTCATCGCCGCCGCACCGGGCAAGGCCAGCACGTCGATCTGTCACAGGTAGAGGCAGCGACGACGCTCACCGGACCGGCGATCCTCGACCACGCCGTCAATGGCCGCCCCTCGACGAGGATCGGCAACGCGAGCGGCGAGCCGGTGATGGCGCCACACGGCGTCTATCGATGCGCCCCGGACACCGACCCGCGGATCGGCGATGATACCTGGGTCGCGGTCGCGGTCGAGACGGACACCCAATGGCAGGCACTCTGCCGCGTGATCGACGCGGCTGACCTCGCGGCGGACACAATGCTCGCATCGGTCGAGGGTCGGTTGCAGCAAAGCGAACGGATCGACGCCACGATCGCAGCTTGGACCCGGCACCAAACGCCGTGGCAGGCGATGGACGCCCTCCAGGCCGCGGGCGTCCCGGCGGGCGCCGTGCAGCGCACCCGCGATCTGGTAGAGCGCGATCCCCAGTTGCGCCACCGGAACATGCATCCCGAGATCACACACCCACTGCTCGGCACATTCTAGGTGGACGGCGTTCCCGTCCGCTTCTCCCGCACTCCAGCGGCCGTCCGCCGCCCCGGCCCGCGGCTCGGCGTGGCATACGCCGCAGTCTACGGCGGATTGCTGGGATTGCCCGAGTG